>JAAVAM010000033.1 GCA_014804085.1 Treponema sp.
ATTGCACGGCAGCCAGTGCGGGCAGGTGTTCCTTGCGGAGCAGCCCTGCCCGCGCGGCGGCAATTCCGTAATCTGCGCCGGGGTGCGCGGGGTCTGTCGGCTTCCTCCCGACTTCCCCGCCCCCCGGCGTTTCCGTCTGCGCGGCGGTTGTTTTGTGCAAGCATTCATGCTATAATCGTGCGGAGGGTAGCCATGAACGGGTATACGGAAACGCAGAAAGAAAAAGACTTTCAGTTTTTCAAGGACATAAACGAAGATTTTTTCGCCAAGAACGGGCATGCATTCCTCGCCATCAAGGATGAGCGCGTCATCGGCACTGCCGAGAGCGTTCCCGCGCTCATCGAAAACATGCAAGCACAGTCTTTTGACGCAGGAACATACCTCATACAGGAATGCACGGGAGATGAGTCCGCATACACGACCACTATTATGAGCCTCCTTGTGCAGGGGTGCGAGAATGGCTGAATACTATGCGTTCACACTGAATCCCGGCAACAGGCTTACTCGGCTTAAGACAAATGCGCTCGTTCTGTCAGACGTGAGAGACACGACGACGACCTGTATCCCAAAAATGTGGAATGCCATTTGGGATACAGGCGCGACAAAAACCTGCATAACGAAGCGTATCGCAGATGACTTGAACCTCATCCCCATTGGGCGGGCAACAATCAACACTGCAAACGGCATCATCACCACCAACACCTATTCCGTGCATATCGGGTTACCGAACGGCGTTACAATTCAAAACATACTTGTTTCTTGTGCCAACCTCGGAGCAGATACCGACATTCTTATCGGCATGGACATCATAACGCTCGGCGACTTCTCTATCACGAATGTGAACGGGAAAACNGTNTTCAGCTTCCGCATTCCGTCGGTCGAGGAAGTTGACTTCCAGAAAGCNTAAGCNCCTCACTCCTCGNNNCCGTCCTGCGCGTACATGCCGAACGGGTCGCGCCAGCGGGTGNCGTCCGCGTAGTTGATTTCGCGCAGGTAGAGGCANTCAACCGTATATGGCTCGGCGGGCGCGTCGGGGAGGAACGNNTCNAGGCTGATGACGCANGTCGCCTGCGAGNGGGGCNNGATGTCCGCCGCNCACNGNACGGTCATNCTGTCCGCGCCGTCAAACGGGCTTGCGCCGTCCGCGTCAGAAAGCCGGAGCGACACCGTGAACGCGCNCACGGTCTTTTCCGTCCCGTTCTGGAGCGTCAGGCACAGCCCCGCAAGGCGGTGGATTCCCGCGCGCTCCCCTACTTCCATATACNCGTCCGNCACCTCATACGGGCAGCCGAACGGGCCGAGCGTGGCACAGCCGGTCAAAAACGCCAGCAGCGCGCAGGCGGCGCACGTCAGTCTNTTGTCATACCGTTTNTNCATCAAAAAACCTCCTCAATCTCTCTCCGTGTCCTTGTGCCGNGCGGCGGACGGTCTCCCTAGCCGTCGGCGCGTTCTGCCTCGCAGACGATGCGGCCGCTGTCCAGGCGGTAATACGCATACCGCACGCCGTCCAGCCGCCTGACCTCGCCGATTTTGTCNCNGGCGGGCTGNGGTGCGGCGNCATGGCGCGGNCGCACTACCGCGGGCGGCAGGAGGGCGGCGGGGGCAAACAGCGGCGCGTACCGGGCGAGCGTCCACAGCAGCGACGGCGTTCCGGGCTGCCGCNGNCCCGCCGCAAAGGTCAGCGTCACGTCGCANCCGTCCGNNCTGCCGCGCACCGCAAAGGCNCGTTCNCTCCAGCCGCACANNCCTGCCTGTTCCGCGCACAGCCTGAGCGCAAGNCCGAGCGCGTCATGCCCGACNTAANAGCGNACGGTGACCGCATCGCCGTCCGCCTCCCCGCGCANNANNGACGCGCCGCAGNGGGCGAGNGCGTCGCGCACGGCACACAGCACGTCCGCCGCAGCCGCCGCGTTTTCTGCCGCGCCNGTCGGCGGCACNNCNGCGCNNACCGCCACCTCAAAGCCCTCCCCGCCGCCGCTGAGCGAGACGGCGCACCGCTCGCCGGACGCGACTGCCTGGGGGCGGCANCCCGTGACACTAAGCGAGCACGTGCCGTCCTGCCATGCCGCCGCCGTCAGCGTNCCGCCGCTCCGCGCCACCGCCGCAAGCAGCGNGGCAACCGTTTCGTCCTGTACGCGCGGCAGTGCCGCNNTCTTTCTGTCNGTCATCATCTATTCCCCTTGCTTCCGTTTTTCCTTGCTCCCTGTTATNGGCGCAGAAACGCGAAAAATCGCAAAAAGGTCAGTATTTTCATAAAAATCGTCGGTTTTGTCTTGCATTCTGTCCGTTTTGGGCGGTACAATACTAGCATGATTTGCCTGTGGCAGCAGGATGACNGGGTATTCGTCCGCAAGGAACANAAAGAAATCGACTCAAAACGNCGCGCCTGGGTGGATGCCCGCAACGTGACTGCCGACGACATGCACGANCTNGAGGAGACATACCGCATTGACCACGAGCAGATGCTCGACATCGTTGATCCCGACGAGCTTTCCCGCATCGAAAANGACGACGGCTGCGTGACCGCCATNCTCCGNCTGCCCGTGTTNGACCCCACGGCAACGCCGCAGTATTTTACCGCGCCCGTGGGCATCATCATGCTCCCCGACCGGATCATCACGATCTGCTGGACGGACTGCGAGGTGCTGAAGGACATCTCCGCGAACAGGATCAAGGACCTGACGCTGGACGACTTTCCGGCGTTCATCATCAGGATTCTGAGCCGCGCCCACACGATGTTCCTGCGCTACCTGAAAGAGATTTACCGCCGCACCGTCAGCATTCAGCAGGAATTGCAGGAGGCAGTGGCGAACAGCGAGCTGATCCAGCTGCTCAACATGGAAAAGTCGCTCACCACGTTCGCCACGTCGCTGCGTTCGAACCAGCAGCTGCTCGAAAAAATCCGCAAGACCCGCATCCTCACGCTCGACGGCGACGACCGCGAATGGCTGGACGACGTGGAGATTGATTCCCGGCAGGCAATGGAGATGGCGGACACCTACAGCACGATCACGGTCGGCACGATGGACACGTTCGCGTCGGTCATCAGCAACAACATGAACATGGTGATGAAACGGCTCACCGTGTTCTCAATCGCGCTGGCAATCCCCACGATTATCACCAGCTTTATGGGCATGAATATCCGCCTGCCCTGGGGGAACGCCGCAAGCTGGGCGGGCGCGATCGCCATAACGGGGCTGTGCGCCGTGAGCTTTACCGTCGCCTATATCCTGCTGGAAGTATCGCCTTTCAAGAAAAACAAACGCACACGGAGAAGCAAGCTATGAAACATATCATTGCGGCGGCGTTCTGCCTGCTTTCAGCGGCATGGTGCGCCGCGCAGAAATCGTTTAACCCGGTCGATGCCGTGCGGCTCGGTCCTGCGGCGCGGGAGGGATTCGACACGTTCGTCATTGGCGAGGGCAGCCAGTCGTACACCGCGCAACGCTGGGTCGCGCCGTTCGCCATGAACCGCTATGAGACGACCTACGCGCTGTGGTATCTTATCCGCACCGACGCGGAAAAACGCGGCTACGTGTTCATGCACCCCGGGCAGGAAGGCTCGGACGGACGGCGCGGGGCGGCTCCCACCAAAAAAGGGCTGCACCACCCCGTCACGATGGTCTCCTGGTACGACGTGGTGGTCTGGTGCAATGCGTTCAGCGAATACTGCGGCTACAAGCCGTGCTACACGTACAAAGGCGCGGTCATCAAGGATTCGAGCGACACGTCGCACCTTGACCTGGCGGAATGCAACTGGGCCGCGAACGGCTGGCGGCTTCCCACCGAGGCGGAATGGGAGTACGCCGCACGCAAGACGGCGACCGGTTTTCAGAGCGGCGCGCTGTGCAGCGGGCAGGTGGATGCGGACGGACACGACGACGTAGACATTCCCGAAGACGAGGTTGCCTGGACGGCGGCGAACACGGACGGCACGCACATCGTCGGCACGGCTGGCTCGCCGTTCACGGACGACGCGCCGCCCGCGCCCGGCGGCGGCAACCCCAACGGCGCGGGGCTTTTTGACATGAGCGGCAATATCCTTGAATTCTGCTGGGACTGGTACGGAACGTATATCGAAATACCGCCGGAAAAACGCGCCATCGGGGCGGCGGCGGGCAGCAGCCGNGTCAGCCGGGGCGGCAGCTGGAGCGCGTACNACCCGTTTGCCTACGCGGGCGACCGCTACAACTACGACCCCAACGAATGCTANAATTACATGGGATTCCGCTTCTGCCGGACAGTGCCGTAATCCTTACAGCGTCCGCAGCTCGGCTTTGGTCACGTGCCAGCCGTCAGCGTTTTTTTCGCATTCCANCCAGCCNTANTTGCNTTCGGCAAGCGAGCCGGGATTGATGANGGTGGTCGTCCCGATATGGTCNATTCCCGCGCTCTCATGGATATGCCCCGTNACGACGGCGAGCGGCGNGGTCTGTTCGATGAACGCGCGGAGCGACGCGCTTCCCACNTGNNCGCCGTTCGGGAGCAGGTCNCATGCCGTGTCCTTGGGCGGNTTGTGCATGATGAGCAGCAGGTTGTTCCAATGNCCGTCAGCGTCCGCNCCCTCCGGCGCATCCGTCACCACGGCAAAGTCNCCGACCANTTCATCCTCATCACGCTCAAACGGTGTCGTACCCGTAAAGCGCGAGCCGCCGCCGCTNCCGGCAAACGCAAGNCCNTCGTGCCAGGCNATGCTNCCCTGCACGCTGATGTCCGCGTCCTCAAGCNGCGCNAGGAANGCGGGTTCGTCGCAGTTGCCGAGCACGGCGAATATGACCTCGTGCTTGGCGCAGAGTTTTTTGAGCACGGGCAACGCCGTCTCCGTGTGGGCGAACTGCGCGAAATCCCCGCCGAACAGCACCGCGTCCGCCTCCGCGAACGCCGCGTCCAGCCGGTCAAGCGCGGCAACGTCGCCGTGAATGTCCGAAAGCACCAGAAATTTCATACTGTCTCCTTATAATGATTCCATGACCGCTTTGAGCGCGTCCATCTGCGCGCGCGTGCCGATCGTAATGCGCAGGAAGTCCTCAATGCCCGCCGCAGAAAAATGGCGCACCAGAATGCCCGCCGCCTTGATGGCGCGGTAGGTCTCCTCCGCGCGCACGCCGTCTTTCTTGGCAAAGACAAAATTCGTCTGGCTCGGCAGGACAAACCACCCGCGCGCGCGCAGGAACGCGGCAAAATCGTCGCGCTCGCGGACAATGAGCCGGGCGCAGCGGGCGTAATAGCCCGCGTCGCCGCAGGCGGCAATGCCGAGCCGCTGTGCCATGACATCGACCGGGAAATGGTTGAGCGAATTCTTGACGGTCGTCAAATGGGCGACCAGTTCGGGGGANGCGACCACATAGCCCAGGCGCATGCCCGCGCCGCACAGGCTCTTGCTGAACGTGCGCACGATCAGCAGGTTCTTGTGCTCGGCAAGCAGCGGAATGCAGCTCTCGCCGCCAAAATCGACATACGCCTCGTCCACCACGAACACGCGGTCTTTGGGGGCGGCGCGTATCATCGCGTCCACCTGCGCGCGGGTCAGGCCGATTCCCGTGGGCGCGTTGGGATTGGCAAAAATGATGCCGCTGTCCGTCGCGTTCGCCTCGGCGAGCATGNTCTGCGTGTCAAGCGACCAGTCGGAGCGGAGCGGGACGGCGTTCAGGGGAATCGCGTAGAAGCCCGCGTACACGGGATAAAAACTGTACGTGAATGACGGAAGCACCACCGGGCGGTCGCTGTCAAAGAACGCGTAGAACACGAAGCTCAGCACCTCGTCGCTGCCGTTCCCGCAGTACACCATATCGGGCGTGACGGCAAACGGAATCCGGTCCTGCGCCGACGGCGCACATGCCGCGCCGCTGCCGTTCTTTTTGCCGCCGCGCAGTTCCGTGCGGCACAGCACGCCGCCCGTCTGGTTGAGCAGGGCGGCAATGGCGGACTTGAGCGCGTTCGAGTCGGGGTCGGGGTACAGGCCGAGCCGCGCGGCGTATTTGCGCGCCACCTGCACCGCCGTCTTTGCCACCACCGGCGACGGCGGATAGGGATTCTCGTTCGCGTTGAGCTTTATGTAGTCCCGGTCCTTGGGCTGCTCGCCCGGCACGTAGGGATGCAGGTTTTTCATGCGTTCGGTTGTCATGCGCACAGTATAGCGCGATGCGGGAAAATAATCTACTTATCTACGTACTTGTACGATCCCCGCGTTTTATGCTACACTGACGCTATGGCGACAACGGCAAATATCCTTACCCTGCTCAAATTCTTTGCGGGAAAGCAAGGCGATGGCATCGTTGCATACGGTGATTTCGTCGAATACCTCAAACGGTACGCGGAGCATCACCTGGACGAACAGCCCGCCCTTGCCGCCTACGTGAGCGATCCCGTGCCGCCGTTGCAGGCAGAGCTGGCAAAGCTGGCGGAAAAACGGCAGGTCACGGTCATCGACACCGCGCCCGGCAAGCAGGGCATCGTAATCGTACCGTTCTACATCGACCGCTTTGCCGACCGCTACAAGGACTTGCTCGCCAATCCGGGACAGCCGTTCCCGTCGCCCAGTGACCTGCCCAAAAGCGTGCCGCAGGAAATCGTCTCACGCCAGGACGCGACCAACTTGCTGTACGCGCTGCTCGACCAGCCGGAGACGAGCGACAAATCGCTCTACGCCCTGACGCTCCCCAACGACATGCCGCCTATCCTGCTGCCGTCGAGCGTCCCCGCGCCGTTGCTCATTGCGGCAAGCCTGGCAAAACTCCGCCTGCTGCTGTCAAAGGGCGACCACCACGACTATTTCCTCAAGAAGATGACGATCTCCAACCCGGGGCGTGAGATGACGGCAAAGAATTTCTTTAACAAATTCGCCGACCAGCCCGACTCCGGCATGGAGCTGTTGCAGGAATCGGGCGAGCTGTTCTACCTGTGGAATCAGCTCTGCTATTTTATCCGGCAGGACTATGAGAAAATCAAGGAATACACGAGCGATGACATTTCCCGCTTGCAGGCAATAACGATCGTCGAGCTTGCCGCCAACTATTACAAGACCAAGGCGCACGAGGACGACCGGAAGGCGGCCGCGTTCGCGGCGCTCAAGGAGCAGATGCAGCGGCCGCCCTACGCCTTTACGGTTGACGCGATCATCAAATTCTGCGACGCAAAAGGCGCGCCGTTGCTCAGCTCCTACAGCGAAGAGGAACTCAAATCCTGGATCCAGTCAAAATCGACGCAGAGCGGCGGGGACGACCTGCCCGACCTGCTCATCTTCAAGACCGCCGACAACGAACGGTATTTTATCTTCAAGAACAAGGTCATGCCGCTCATCGTGCGCCTGTGCGCCGATGCCCGCGTGACCGTCAGGGACAGTATCAGCAAGCACTGGGATGCCGTCATGCGCAACTACCAGACGCTTCCCGAAATGAAGAATCAGGACGACTTTGAGCGGCGCGTGGAGCGGGAAGTGCAGGAGCAAGTGCCGCTGCTGTACGCGCTGCTGCACGCCAGTTTCCTGCCGCTCATTGCGAGCGAGCGCGGCGACGAGACGGAACAGCGGGTCATGCTGTATGAGAACGGCAACCTCGTCCCCTACAGCGAGCTTCTGCTGATGAACCGCGCCGAACTGTACACGGGCACACGGCTGCTGCTCCCGTTCTGGTATACCATGCCCCTCGTCTCATGGCTCGCCAAGCTGTTCTCAGGGTCGTCCAAGAAAAGCACGGCAAAGCACAAGAATTCTGCCGAGCAGTACCGCGAAAGCGAGGCAGAAAAGCGGCGGCAGGACGCGGCGGATGCCGAGATCGCGAAGAACCCGAACGTGAGCAAAAAGATTGCCCTGCGCGAAGCCGCCCGCGATGCCGAGCAGGATCTGGTGCCGCGCTCATCCACCCTTGACCGCGAGCTGGAATCGTACTGCCGCCAGTGGAACCACCTCATCGGCAAGGAAAGCAACGCCAACCTGACCGAGGATGTCAACACGCTCATCCGCGACTACGTGCGCAAGACCCTGCGCTCGTTCAAATCGACCTCGCTCACCGTTGACCGCATCAAGAGCATGGCGGATACGATTGTCTCCGCGCGCGGCCTGCAAAAAATCAAGAACCGCGACGCGCTGTTCATGTACACGCAGCTGTATATCGTCAAGCTGATAAAAAACCTCCCGACCTAAGCCGCCGCAACAATTTCTGCATTTTTTTCCGCAAAAAGTGGTCATTTTTGCATTTCAGCGTCTATAAAGAGACGTGCAGGCAGAAACGCCTGCGCGTATTTTTTGTTCCGGCCGGAACGAACGGAGAAATGCGTATGAATGGAATGAACCAAATCATCCTGGAGGGGAACGTCGTCCGCACGCCCCTGGTAAAAGACACGCCCAACGGAAACCGCGTGTGCGTCATGCCGATTGCCGTCAACCGCTCCTACAAAGGGCGCGACGGCGCGGAAATCGACGAAGTGGGCTACTATGACGTGGAGGCATGGGGCGAAAAACTGGCCAACAGCATCGAAAAATGCGGGTGGAAAGGACGCGGCGTGCGCGTGGTCGGCAGGCTCAAGCAGAACCGCTGGCGCACCGCCGACGGCAAGGCGATGAGCAAAGTGCTTATCGTGGCGGAACACCTGGACTTCAAGCCCGTGCCGCGCAGACAGGGCGACGGAAACGCGGACGGCACGGCAGAAGCGATGCCGTTTGCGGACAGTTACGAAGAAGATGCCGACGCNGAAATCGCGAACCTGCGCACGGCGGCGGCAGGNCGGCGCGCCGAACAGGAGGCNGGCGAAACCGTATTCTGACCGGCNGCGCGGGAGGATNCTCCGCAACTGGCTCGGTACGCCGCCCGGTTACGGCACACGCTTCCCGCGCCGANCGTTCCCTTTTGCGCCGCCACGCTTTGCGCTCCGTCCCTGCCGGGCGGCAGAACCCGCACCGCCGCGCGCGGACTGTGCGGAACGTTCGGCGGCACGCTCGTTGCTCGCGCGGTACTCTTCCATGCGTTCGGGACTGTAAAAGCCGTCCTTCCAGTTGAACCGCGACGTTTCGGGAACGGGCAGCTTTTTGAGCATCGCCGTCTTTACCAGCTTCAGCTCGCCCCGGCTCACCTTGGTCTTGGAAAAATCGATGAGTACGCGGTGGAAGCCCTCGTGGTCAAGCATTTCGATTTTGTCCACGATAGAGAACGGCGCTTCGGGCATGACGAACGAACCGTCGGGCGTGGAATTCACCTTGAATTCCATCTCCTCTTTGTCGGTAAAATAGGTGAAGTCGTAGCTTTTGGGCAGCTTGAACCGCATTCTGAACAGCGCGGGATAGGCATAGGTCGTCACCAGCACGCGGTCGCGCACGTTCTTCTCAAACGTCGCCTGCAAGTTGGCATACGAATTCTCAACCGGCGTGATGAACGCGCCGATGTCCTGATTCTCCAGCCAGCTGACCGCCCAGCGGTTGAACGTGTACAGGTACGGGCCGGCGATAATGTTCACGCCCTTGCCCCGCAGCAGGGCGATATGCGCGATATTGTTCGCCACAAACGTAGTAAACCCGTTCGCAATGCACTGATCAAGGGTGACGGCAAGGTCGTCCTCGGTCGCCGCCGGGCAGTACGGGTCGAGCGAGATGATAATCTGCCGCTTTGAGAACGGCAGCGTCATCTTCAGGTCAAGCAAGTCCGCCTTGGTCTCAAAGTTCAGCTCCAGAATGACGCGGACGGGGTGCTGCGACTGCACGGCGAACATATCGCTGACGGTCGAAACCTGCATGTACAGCCCCGCGGGAAAATACGAAAGCTCGTTCTTTTCCACCGGCGTGAGGTCGAGCACGGGCAGTTTTTCCGCGCCCGGCTGACGGCGGAACCGCCCGATGTCGGCGGGCAGCACGCGAGCATACCGCTTTGACATCGCCTTGGTCTGGAGCAGGTACACGGAATCGCCGCAGGAAAAGCCCGCCGGAATGTCGATCCAGCGGTTGCCTTTGTCGTCGGTCTGCACGGTGCGCACCTTGTGGCTTTCGCGCCCGCTGTCGTCCTTGCGGTGCAGGCGCACGGAATCGCCCACCTCCGGCTCATACGATCCGCCCCTAAGGCATGCCATGCGCACGGGCATCGGCTCAGCGGCATCGTCCTGCGCGCGCGGCGCGGCAGTCTGTATGCGGTCGATGACTCCCAGGTAAATGCCCGTGCCGCCCGCCTGCCGGGGATTCAGTATGGCATCGCCCGCGCCGTCCACGCCCGCCGCGCCCGTCTTGAAGCCGAACCAGTACGATGTCTTGGCGCGGGCAAAATCGGTGGCGAGCATACGCTTGGCGGCGGCGACCGAGCCTTTCTTGTCCTCCTGCCAGTGGTCCATCAGGTAGCGGTAGGCGGCCACGACCGAGCCGACGTACTCCGCGCTCTTCATGCGCCCCTCAATCTTGAACGACTCCACCCCCAGCTCCATGAGGTCGGGGATATGGTCGATCAGCTGCAAGTCCGACGGGGAAAAATAGTAGCCCTGCTCCGTCCCCTCACCCATTTCCGCCGTGTAGAAGCGGCGGCAGGCCTGCGTACACATGCCCCGGTTGGCGGACTTGCCGCCCAAAAAGCTGGAGAACAGGCACAGCCCGCTTTCGCTCACGCACAGCGCGCCGTGCACGAACACCTCAAGCTCTGCGGACGTGCGCGCCTTGATTGAGCGCAGCTCTTCCAAGCCCAGCTCGCGGGCAACGACGACGCGCTTCAGCCCCTCCTGTGCGAGCAGGTTCACGCCCGCCGCGCTCGCCACGTTCATCTGAGTCGAGCCGTGCAGGACAAGACCGGGGAAAAACTCCTGGCACATCCGCACCACGCCCAGATCCTGCACGATAAGCCCGTCCGGCCCCACCCGGTTCAGATAGGCAAGGAAGCGGTACAGGCGTTCGGTCTCGCGCTCCTCGCTCACGGTGTTGACGGTCACATAGATTTTCTTTCCCATCCGGTGCAGCGACTGCACCGCGCCCTCAAACTGATTCCAGGCGAAGTTTGCCGAGCGCAACCGCGCGTTAAAACTTTTCAGCCCCAAATACACCGCGTCCGCGCCCTCGCCGATCGCGGCATCCAATGCCTCCGGATTCCCGGCGGGCGCCAATAATTCTGCCATGCAAGCAGTATAGCACAGAACGGCGGACATGACTAGCAGACTATGGCGCGATGTGCTATACTACCCTCTGACGGTGCGCGACATACTGCTTGCCGACTCCGCCGCTCCCGAATACTAGATACCGGCACACGGCGCACCCCGCACCCCGCGCCGCACTCCTGCCCCAGTGCCACCAAACACCACGAACAGATGACCGACACGCACCTGTACAGGTGCGCATACAAACCATGCACGGGCGTTCCTCCTTGCTATTGTAAATAGCAAGGAACGTGCTACTGGCTATGCACGATCCCTGCTACCGTAAGGCGCACACCCTGTGCGCTCGGTTATACACGTTCCGTGCTCTAGGTTATCCGCGTCACGTGCGCTCGGCTGTTTGCGTCCCATGCTCTAGGCTGTCCACATTCCGTGCGACCGCTGTCCACGGCACGGGCGACCGGCTGTTCACGTTCCGTACTATCGGCTATGTACGCCCCGTGCAACCGGCTGTCCGCGTCAGTTACTCACGGGTATCCGTGGTATGGGCGTAAGGTCATCAATGCCGCACGGCGCAGGGGGAACGGGGCGTTTGCCGCGCGATTTGTGCGCGAAAACCGCGTAAAAATACCGTTTTATGTCGGAAAATTACCATGAAGCCGTGGTATACTACTATAATGGCACGTGCGGAATGCGTTCCGCGCAATGAGCCAGACAAGGAGTTATACATGAAAAGAACGAGGACGTTCAGGCACGGCATGCTCGCGGGCATGGTCGCGCTCGCCATCATGGGGGGGGTATTTTCTAGCCTGTTCCAACGATGACGGGGATGATGACGTTGATGCGACCGGCATCACGATAACACCGCACGAAGCGACATTGTATGTTGAGAGCGATGATAATCACCCGAATACAATAGAACTGACGGCGGCAATTGCACCGGCAAACACGACGAACAAAAATGTCGCTTGGTCAATAGTGGAAAACAACGGTGGGGCAACGCTGTCCGCACAATCGGGCGAAACAATCACCGTCACGGCGCAGAAGCCCGGTTTTGTGGAAATCACGGCAAGAACTGCGAACAGCAAATCTGATACGATAACAATCATCGTACATCAAGATTCAAATACGGCACAAGCATTTGAGTCTGCACAAGGCTCATATACCGCCGGCGACACCACAATCACCATTGGCAAGGACGGCACGGTTACCATCGGCGACAGCAGCGGATTTGCAATTGTCACGAAAAACGAAGACGGGTCAACCACGCTGACCGTAACGATTGACGGCGTACCACACACGATCGTCATTGGTACAGACGAAAGCATGACGTATGACAACACGCCGCTTGAAAAGGCAACGCCCATACTTGTCGCAAATGGCACGGAAACAAAATACCAAACCATCCAATCCGCGCTGGACGCAATCACGGGCAGCGGGGACTACACCATCAAACTGCCGAAAGGCACGTACACCGAAAACTACCTGCACTACACCGGCGCGGCGACGGTCAAAATCTCCGGCGACACGGCGGAACAGTACGGCGCAGACGTTATCATCACCGGGCACGGCGAGAACATGACTCAGGAGCGGCAGCGCGAGCTGCTCGAATTCCAGGGCACGGGCAACCTTATCCTTGAGAACGTCTCCTTTGTGAGCGACTACAGCCGCAAGGAGCATTCGGGCGACGTACAGGCGGAAGTGGTCGGCTTTGACTCCACGGGCTATCTGGCGGCGTACAACTGCGCGTTCAAGAGCCACCAGGACACGCTCCGCACGGTGGGCAAGGCGTGGTTCTACCAATGCTACGTGGAAGGCGACGTTGACTTTATCTGGATGGAATCGGCGGGTATCGTCGCGCTGTACGAGGACTGCGAGATTGTCTCCGTCTATGACGAATATGCGACGACGCATCGGACAGAAATCTGCGCGCCCCGCATGACCCCCACAAGCAAGGTGGGCAAAGGCATCGTCATCTACAACTCAACGGTCAAAGAGGACGAGAACGGCGACAAGCAGCAGACGTACCTCGCGCGCACACCATGGAATAAGTCCGCTGGCTACTGGAACCAGGTGGCGTACATCAAGACGACGATTTCCGGCGTAGAACCCGCACTGTGGTATGTGGGGAATCCCTGCAACACCGCCGAGGGCATCGACCAGACAATCATCGGGTGGAAGCTCTGCGGCGTGAGCGCGCAATCCTGCGGCTATGCGGGCAACGGCGACATCGTGAGCAGCGAGGACGTGGCAAAGGAATTCAGCGGCCGCCGCGCAATCCTCAACCGCCTGTACGACACGAGCGCGAGAAAATACAAGAAAGACAGCGAGACGCACTGGGACATTGACGCGCTCATCGCAAAGACGGGCTGGAACGTGGCGGCGGACACGTCAAAAGACCTGCTTGACGGTGAGACGGAAGCAAAAATCACGACCTACACGTTCGACAAAGAAATCAGCGAGTATCCCGACCTGACGACGAACGGCTTTGCCAAAGAAAACGGCAAAGCCCACGCGCAGGCAAAGAACAAGGGAAGCACGCTCACGTTCCCCGTCACGGGCAAGGCGGTCGTCACCGTCACGGGCTACTATAAGGGACTCGGAACGATTGGGGCAACCGACCAGGGCGACGCGCTGTTCGACTTCAACAACGGCTCGACGAGCAAAATGATTGAAAAGGCCTATATCGTGTACACGGGCGCAAGCACCGTCACGATAACTGCCGAGGCAGAAACGTACATCACCAAGATTGTCGTTGAGTATGACGACGGGCTTGTGTTCGCGCCCGTAGAGGCGATTACCGTCTCTGCCGACGGCGATGTCACGTCCGTTGCCGCCAAGAAGACGCTCCAGCTCAGCGCGGCGCTCACGCCCGCCAAGCCGACCAACGACGACATCCTGTGGTCGATTGTCAGCGGCGCGGACGCGGCGACCATTGACAAGCGGAGCGGACTGCTGACCGCGCTTTCGCCGTCCGCTGACACGACCGTGACCGTCCGCGCGACTTCCTGCGACAAGAATGCTCAATACGGAGAAAAAACAATTACGGTAGAAGCATTGGTGGAAGGCGCGTTCGACATCAGCTGGCTGGACAGCGCGGAGCACAGCAAAGCAGACGACATTGCCCCCACAAACGGAAATGCGGAAGTGGCAACCGGCGACAAGGGAACGGCATCCGACGTGTCGGCATGGGGCGGCTGGTCATACAGCAGCGGAAGACTAGATAAGAACTGGGGGTCAACAGGCGGATTGACCGTCACTACGTCTGACACCAACAAATTCCCCGCAGGCTATGACACGATGTATATCGACTTCCCGATTACGGCAGTCGCTAATTGCACGATCACATCTGTCAAGTTAGGCGGAGCAAACCACGGCACGGGAAACATCAACTCAGCAGTTTCATACAAAAAAGCCGACGCAGACAGCTTTACTCTCATAAAAGATAGCATCACGACACGTTCAACATTGCCAGATTTGGTGGAAACCAATATCAATCTTTCTGCCGGAGAAACTGTCACGTTGCGTGTTGCGCTAGGTGCGGCTTCAGAGCAGAGCGGCAATCGCAGTCCGACTATCGGCACGGTCACCGTTTCCGGCAACAAAACAAAAACTAACTGATTTGCCAATCACTCCCCGCCGTGCGGAGCATTGCACGGCAGCCAGTGCGGGCAGGTGTTCCTTGCGGAGCAGCCCTGCCCGCGCGGCGGCAATTCCGTAATCTGCGCCGGGGTGCGCGGGGTCTGTCGGCTTC
>JAAVAM010000053.1:0-41239 GCA_014804085.1 Treponema sp.
CCGAGTAGAGGGGTTTCCTCCCTCCAAGACGTTCCGCCCGCTTCCAAGCGGGAAGAAAACTTAAACGAAAAAAAGCCCCCGGATTTCGCCGCGCTGACGCGCGGAAACCCCAGGGGCTTCCCTGCAAAATGTGAGCCGTNAGAAATGTANGAANATACAGCTAGNGTTCTGTGTTCTGTGTTCTGTGTTCTGTGTTCTGTGTTCTGTGTTCTGTGTTCTGTGTTCTGTGTTCTGTGTTCAATTATGACGGCGGCGCGCCGCGTGTCAAGAGCTTTGGCNAAAAAAGTCGTGTTTTTTATGTTGCCGCTCATCGTCGCTCCGGGTGTCATGGAAAAAGTGTAAAGGATTGGCGGGGGTCTGTCAATGCGCCCGCCCCCGCCCGTGGCAAGCGGGGCGCTTACGCGCTCACAGCATGGACGGCGTGGCAAAGCGGTAGCCCTGCGCGGCAAGGTGCGGGTACAGTTCCGCCAGCAGCGCGGGCAGGATGTCCACGCTTTTGTCCACGTGACCGATGACAATCGCGCGACCGTGCTCGTTGGCATACGCAAGCGTCTCGTACAGCCGCGCGAGCATCTTGTCCCGGTCGATTTCGTTGTCGATGTACGGGCCGGCTTTCTCAAAAATCGGCATATCGCGCTCAAGCGCGGCCTGCGGTGCTTTCGTCTCGGCGGTCGTGCGCGAATCAAGGAAATAAATGCCCCGCTCGCGGCACACGTCCAGCACCATGCCGATACGCACGATGTCCGCCGTAATGAGCGAGCCTTCGTGGTTGTTCATGCCCACAATGCCCGGACCGAGTTCGGCAAGGTTCTCCTGTATGACGGCGGCAATCTCCGCGCCGCTCATTGCCGCACGGATCGCGCCCTCGCCGGGGTCAAGCCGCGGGTTCATCGCCTGCATGGGCTGGTGCAGAATCACTTCCTTTCCCGCCGACCGGGCAACATCCGCACACGCGCGTGACTGCGGCAGCCGCGGCAGCACGGCGACCGTCAGCGGGAACGGCAGGGCGGTATACCGGCGCACGTTCTCCGCCGAACGCCCCGCGTCGTCAAGCACGAGCACGAGCGTCGCCCCGTTCCGTGCCGGGGGAACGGCAAACGCCGGCTGCTCCACAGGCTTTTGCGCGGGCATCGGCTGCGGNGCNGGGNCGGGCGATGCGGGAGACGCAGGCGATTTGTCCGCCCGCGACGGATCGGGCTGTCTGACCGGGGCGACCGNCTCTGTATGCGGACGCGCGGGAGCGGGCTGATCGCGCACGGCAGGCGGGGATGGGCGCGGCTCGTCTGCCGCAGTCCGTGACGGCGGCGTGTCCTGCGGGGGCATCTGCGCCGGGGGGCGGCTTTCCTGCGCCGTCTGCGGGCTTTGTTTTTGTGGAGTCTGCCGTGCCGGGGGCGTTGCCGTCCGCGCGGATTCTGTCTTTTGCTGCGGGGCGGGCTGCCGCGCGACCGCTTCTGCCGGGGCTGTCCGTGCCGCCTGCGCCGGTTGCGACTGCCGCTCCGCACGGGCGGACAACGCCACGCTCAGCGCAAGGCTCGCCGCGCACAGGCAGACGATTACGCCGGAAAGCACGTACACTTTCCGCGCCGAAAGCCTGACCTTCGGCTTTTTCGCCTTGCGTTTCTTGGTTGTNTTTGTCGATTTTTTTGCGGCGGTTTTGGTCGTCCGCCTCTTCTGCGCTGCCATCGCCGGTATTTTACCACGCGGCGCGGACTTCCTCAATACGGTTTTGCGCTTCCCGTCTTTTGCTCAGCGGACGAAACCTGCTACAGCAGCTTGAACAGTTTTTCCACGTGCGGGTCGTGGACGAACAGCACGTTGCAGCGCACGTTGTCGATGAGATCGTCCGTGCCGTGCGAAAACGCCGTCCGGGCATCCCGTCCGCCCGCAATAATCAANTCCGCCTTGTAATCGTCCGCCGCCATGATGATTTCGGAGAACACCGCGCCCCGGCGCAATTCCGTCTCGACCGTCACGCCCTTTGACTTTCCCAGTTCCGCCACATGGTCAAGATGCCGCCTGCCGTTGACCTCGATGTTCTCCGCGTATTCCGAGCCTTCCTCGCGCACGAAAATCTTGGTCAGCGTCAGCGCACGGATAGTCGCCGTGTCCACCACATACACCGCCTTGATCGCGCAGTGCTGCTGCTTGGCGAGCATGATCGCGTACATCGCCGCCTGCACCGAATGCTCCGTTCCGTTGACGGCGACGAGCAGCCTTTTCAGGAGCGGCTGTATCACGGGGCGGCCTCGCTTGCTTTCCGGTTTTTGAGCGACTTGAGCACGAACACGTTCTCGCGGTCGCGCTCCTCAAGGACGCTTTCGATGTACGCCTTTGTCTCNTTGTCCTGCGGAATAATCATCTTGTCCAGCGCGTTCACGCGCCGCTGNGTCTTCTTGACCTCGTTCGCAAGCCGCCACACGATCGTGCGGACGGAAGCCATCTGCGTCAGCAGGTTCAGCAGGCGGAAAAAAGTGACCGTCACGCGGTCCGTGTCGGCGAACGTCCCCAAAAACGAATAGAACANCTGCTGCTTGGGCAGCTCCACGTCAATCGAGGAGAACGTCATGCCGCCCGCGACCACCGGCTTTTCGCGGATCGTAAAGTCGTACTTNACGGCATGGGCAATGCGCTCCGTGCGGTCGCCGCCCACCGNCATCAGCATNTTCCGCANCGCCGGATACGCCGCGCCGATTGCCTTGTCNATNTCGCGCTCAAGCAGCGTCACCTGCTCCACCAGGCGCATCAGCTCCATTACCAGGATTTCGCGCTTCTGCTCCAGCAGGTCGTAGCCGTCCGTCGCNACCGAAAGCTGNTCCTTTATGGCGAGAAGGTTTGATTTTGTCGGCGCGATGTTCAGTTTTGCCACGGTCAGTCCTTCGGCAGGTATTTCTCAATCAGCTCCGGCTTGATGCGCGTCAGGTCGGACTTGGGCAGCATTTTGAGCAGTTTCCAGCCCANGTCGAGCGTCTGCGCGATCGAACGGTCCTCGCGCTCGTCCTGCGTGAAGAATTCGCCCTCCAGCGCGTCGCCGAATTTGAGGTACATCTTGTCTTCCGCGCCCAGCTCCTCCGCGCCGATGATGGCGGCAAGGTTGCGGATATTCTTTACTTTTGAGTACGCCGCGAACAGCTGGCTGGAGACGGCGGCATGATCCTCGCGCGTCATGCCGTCGCCGATGCCGTCTTTCATCAGGCGGCTCAGCGAGGGCAGCCCCGACACCGGCGGATACACGCCTTTCTGGCTCAGCTCGCGGTCAAGGACAATCTGCCCCTCGGTGATATAGCCCGTCANGTCGGGAATCGGGTGCGAAATGTCGTCGTTCGGCATGGTCAGAATCGGAATCTGCGTGATTGAGCCGGTCGAACCCTTGATTTTTCCCGCGCGCTCGTACAGCTCCGCCAAGTCCGANTACAAATAGCCCGGATAGCCCTTGCGCCCCGGCACCTCGCCGCGCGTCGTCGAAATCTCGCGCAACGCCTCGCAGTAATTGGTCATGTCGGTCATCACGACGAGGACNTGCATNTTTTTCTTGAACGCAAGNTATTCTGCGGCGGTCAGCGCACAGCGCGGCGTGATGATACGCTCGATTGACGGCGCGTCCGCAAGCGACTGGAACATGACGACCTTGCTCAGAACGCCGCTCTCCTCAAACGAATTGATGAAGAACTGCGCCTGATCATATTTGATGCCCATGCCCGCAAAGACCATCACGAACTGCTCGTCGCTGTTCAGGATTTTTGCCTGCCGGATAATCTGNGCGGCAAGGCGGTTGTGCGGCAGNCCGTTNCCGCTGAAAATCGGCAGTTTCTGCCCGCGGATCAGCGTGTTCATGCCGTCAATGCTCGAAATGCCCGTCTGAATGAAGTCGCGCGGATACACGCGCGCGTAGGGATTTATCGGCATGCCGTTCACGTCAACGTTCTCGCTCGACACAATCGGCGCAAGCCCGTCTATCGGCTCGCCCAGCCCGTTGAAAATACGNCCGAGCAGTCCCTCGCCCACGCGCAGCTCCAGCCGCCGATCCAAGAATTCCACGCTCGTATCGTTCAGNTCAAGCCCCGTCGTCGTGCCGAAAATCTGGACGACCGCGGCGTTCTCGTTCAGGTCGATGACNCGCCCCGTGCGTTTCTGCCCGTTCTTGTCGCGGACGTACACCGTCTCNTTNAANAAGACNTNTTCNGAACGCCGAACCACGACAATCGGTCCGTCAACCGATGTCAGCCCGCGATATTCTATTCCTTTCATAGTGCTGCCACCTTGCGGTACATCCGCTCCAGCTCGCCCATTTGCGCGTCCAGATGCCCCTCAATCTCGTTGACCATCTCCAGCTTNTCGTTCGGCACGGTCGATTTGATGCGCACGATTTCCTCGCGCACGGGAAGCGCGGTCACTTTTGCCAGCGGCGCGCCCTGTTTGATGACCGCAAGCGCGCGGTGATAGAACGCCATCANCAGCACCAAAATCTGAATCTGCTTTTCGGGCAGGGAATACACGTCCACCGCGTCGAACGCGCTCTGCTGCAANAANCCGTTCTTGATCATGTCNGCGACCGTCAGCACCAGCCGCTCGCCGTCGGGGAGCGCGTCCGGNCCNATCAGGCGCACGATCTGCTGCAACCGCTGCTCTTTCTTGAGCAAATCCAGCGCGGCAAGGCGGATTTCTGCCCATTTCGGGTCGAGCTTGTCCCACCACTCGCGGATTTCATCGGCGTATTCGGAATAACTCTCGATCCACCCGATAGCGGGATAATGGCGCGCGTTCGCCAGCTCCCGGTCCAACGCCCAGAAACAGCGGATAAACCGTTTCGTGTGCTGCGTGACCGGCTCGGAAAAGTCGCCGCCNGGCGGCGAAACCGCACCGATAACCGACACCGANCCTTCTTTGCCGCACAGCGAATCCACGCGCCCGGCCCGCTCGTAGAATTCGGCAAGCCGCGTGGGCAGATAGGCGGGAAAGCCCTCTTCGGCGGGCATCTCTTCCATGCGCCCGCTCAGCTCGCGCAACGCCTCCGCCCACCGCGACGTGGAATCCGCCATAATCGCCACGTGCATGCCCATGTCCCGGTAATACTCGGCAAGCGTGATGCCCGAATACAGCGACACCTCNCGCGCCGCGACCGGCATGTTCGACGTGTTCGCAATCAGAATCGTGCGCTCCATGAGCGATCGTCCCGTGCGCGGGTCAATCAGTGTGGGGAATTCGGTCAGCACGTCGGTCATCTCGTTCCCGCGCTCGCCGCATCCGATGTAGACAATCAAGTCCGCGTCACACCATTTTGCGACCGCATGCTGCGTCATCGTCTTTCCCGTCCCGAATCCGCCCGGAATCGCCGCCGTGCCGCCTTTTGAGAGCGGAAAGAACACGTCAATGACGCGCTGTCCCGTAATCAGCGGCTGGCTCACCGCCAGTTTCTGACGGTACGGACGCGGACGGCGGAGCGGCCAGTAGTGGCTCAGCCGGATTTCCTCGTCAAATTCCGTCGTCGCGACAACGTCATCGACCGTGTAGTCGCCCGCGCCGGAAAAAGTCCTGAGCGTCCGCCCGCGAATCATCGGCGGAACCATAATGGCATGGCGGATAGAAGACGTTTCCTGCACGAAGCCGAGCACCAAGCCCGGCGCAATCGCGCTGCCCTGCGCAATGCCGTCCGCGACCTCAAAATGCCAGCGTTTCTGCACGTCCAATGGCTCGGTGCGCACGCCGGGAGCAAGGAACGCGCCGCTGTCGGCGAACATGGCTTCCAACGGACGCTGAATGCCGTCATAAATCGTGCCGACAAGACCGGGACCGAGCCGCAACGAAAGCGGACGCTCAAACGAGGTCACTTCCTCGCCGATTTTCATGCCCGTGTCGTCCTCGTAGACCTGAATGGTCGCCTTGCCCTTGTCCTGCCGGATAATCTCACCGATCAGTTTTTTGTCGCCGACATCAACGACATCGTACAGACCGCATCCCTCCAAGCCTTCGGCATAGACAATCGGTCCGGAAATGCGGGTTATCTTACCGCTGATCATTGGGGCAACCTCCCGCCAAACAATGTCGTCGCAAGTTCGGCACTGTATCTGTCCGTCAGTTCGCCCACCAGCTGATCAGTCGTCAGGCGGCAGCGAACCGCGTTATCTTCGCTTTCAAGGATGATGCCTTTGTGCACGTCGTTGAGCGGCACCGCCTCATCACCCGACAGCTCGAACGTCGTTTCGGCGCATGAGAGCACGTTTTTTGCACCGCAGTGTTTTTCCACCAGTTTTTTCGCGTCGCCCAGCGCAAAGCCGAACACACGCGCGCGGACTTTTTTGCCCGCAAGCGCATCTTTTGAACGCACGAGCAACGGCTCAATCAAAGAAAGAAGTTTTTCGTCGCCCAGTTTCGCAAAATAATCGTTGTAAGCGTCCGCGACGGATTTTACATAGAACGAAACCCGGTAGCGTTCCTGTTCCAGCGGAAGCGCGGCATCACGGTTTTTCTTGAACGCCGCGATTTTTGCGTCGTAATAGGCGGTTTTCTGCGCGGTCGCCTCTTTTATGCGATCCGCCACTGCGTCAAGCAGTTTCTGGCACTCCGCGTCCGCGTCGGACAAAATGCGCGCTGCCTTGTTGCGGGCATCCGCCTCAATCTCTTTGTCCAGTATTTCAGTTGAGCGTAATTCTTCCATATCTAAACCTGAATGCCAACGGCTTCGCGGATTGCCTCCGTCAGGGATTTTTTCCCTTTCAAGTGTCCGCCAAGACCGGGTATCTCCACAATCAGCGGATAGTCAGCCCCTTTCTGCCACGCGATTACCTCGTCCTCCAGCAGCGCGGAGACTTCCTCCGTCAAAATCAACACTTTGGGTCGTTCCGGCGAAGGAAGCGACATCGCCCCGCCCTGCCCGGTCACGCGGTTGAACGCTTCCAGCGCCTCGTCGCGATTGAGCGCGACCGTACCGTCCACGCCGACCAGCTTAAAGCCGAGGATNAGCTCCCGTTCGCCAATGACAAAATATTCCAAAGCCGTACCGTCTTACAGAATGACAATCAGCAGCGCGACCAAAAAGCCCCACAGACAGATGCCTTCCGCCAGACCGACGAACGGCAAGGCTTTTCCGCTCAGTTCCGCGTTCTCGCTCATCGCGCCCATAGCCGCAGAACCGATCTTGCCGACCGCCATGCCGCCGGCGATACACGCCAGCCCCACCGCAATCGCCGCGGCGATATACTTGATGCTTTCCGTATCAGCCGCCTCGACAACCTCAGCCGCCGGATCAGATTCCGCCATGACCGTTTCCGCCGCAGCCGGTGTTTCCAGCGGCGCGACCGCTTCCTGCGCAAACATCCCCGCAACGCTCAACAAAAGCACTGCCGCAGCGACAACAAACCCTTTCTTATTCATAGTGTTACCTCACTTACGTTGTATACTCAAACACGAACGGTTTAAATTCGCGTCCAGTTTCATTAAAGAATTTCGAGAAGAACTCGTAATATTGCAGACGGACGACCTGAATGGCGACGATCATGCCCTCAAGGACGATAACGATAGCGTTCCCGACAATCAGAATCACGACGCTGCCGATGCCGCCGACCATCTCCACCATCATATAAATGATGAATCCGAGCACGGCGTGTGCCAGCGCGAACGCCCCCACACGCACAAAACTGATCGAGCTTGACAAATACGTAGAGACCAGCTCGATGATTTCCACCACGCCGCCGATAACCATTGCGCCCACACCGTTTTCCAGCACGGGACGCTCGCCGTCAACCAGCCGCTCGAACGGCTCGCCGAACGCGGCAAAAAACACGAGCAGACCGATAACCACCCAGTCGTACACGGCAGGATGATGACCGAACGCCGCAATCCTGATGGCAAACACGACCACATACCAGAAAAAACACGCGCCCGCAAGCCCCGTCTTCCCGAACAATGCCTTGCCGAAATGCCGGTGCGCCATGCGATTGATGATATTGATAATCAGCCCCACCGTATTGATGATAAAGCCGATGCCAATCGTCACGCCGAAAATGCCGAAAATCATCGTGATATACTGCGGACCGACCGGGCTGAAATCCAAAATCCGCGCGCGAGGCTCGCCGAACAGACCGGTCACCCACAGCGCGAACGGCTCAAGCAGTTTTTCGGTCGCAAAAAATTCACCCGTAAGCACGCCCATGACCATGCTCGAACAGCCGATTGCCATAAAAATCGGCGCGAATTTGTTCCAGCCGTCCACGCGCACCACGTTGAACGCCATCAGC
Organism: Treponema sp.; assembly: GCA_014804085.1. Taxonomy (GTDB): domain Bacteria; phylum Spirochaetota; class Spirochaetia; order Treponematales; family Treponemataceae; genus Treponema_D. The sequence goes on from JAAVAM010000053.1 coordinate 8,232, forward strand.
AGCCCCGCCACAAAAAACACCAGTCCCTGCCCCGCGTCACCGAACATGATGCCGAACAGCAGCGTAAAAAACAACGCCACGAACGGCGTAGGATCGACATTTCCGTACAGCGGAGAGCCATAACTGAAAATCATGCGCTCAAACGCGCCGACCAGTTTTCCGTGCGTCAGCTTGACGGGAACTTTCTCTTCGCCGCGGACGACGGACGGCACTTCCTTAGGCTGATACACGCGGATGGCGATTCTGCCTTCGGTCAGCTTGTCCAAATCGTTCATCATCTGATGGCTGTCGTGTTCGGGAATCCAGCCGGTAATGCGGTAGACGAGCGACGTGGATTCAAGGCTGTTCCGCACCGCCTGAATCTGCGCGCCAATCGAAAACCGCGCGGACAGATTTTTGAGGATATCCTCGTGCGTCACCGCAAAATTATGCTTCTCTTCTTCGATTGAGGCAAGCCCAGCTTCCAGCTGCTGCTGCTCATGCTCAAGCGATGCAAGCACGTCGTCGGGAACGCCCTTAAAATCCTTCGGGATTTCCATGCTCACAAAGCCGAATTTTTTCAGCTCGCCGTCCAGGGCAAGGCGCGCCTTTTTAGAAGACGCAACGAGCACACGGGATTTGTCCTCGCCGAGCGCGACGACAACCGCATGACCGTCCAGCTCCGCCTTGAGTGCGNCCAGCGCGTTNGGGTCAATCCGTCCNATGCGCAAAGACAGGAACGAAAGATGATCNAGCTCCGCATACGGCACTTTGAGGTTTGCAAACGCGCGNGCCTCGGTGCAGGCATCCTTGACGCGCTTCACTTCTTCGCTCTGCCGCAATTCGCGCTCANGCAGGGCTTCGGTATCGGCAATCAGCTTTTTCGCACGCACACGGTCGTCATCGTCCGGGAACGTCGCATCCGCCAACTGCTCGGCAGAAAACNGCGCGCATCCCAAAAACAGGCGCGNTTTTTGCAGNTCGTTGTACGTGTCGCCGTCGGGATTTTTGCTTTCCTTTTCGTCACGCGATTTTTTCGCCATATCGGCCGCCGGCGCATGATTCTGAAACTGNAAGTTGCCCTTTTTCGCAAGGAACGCAACCACCGTGTTGATGTCATCTTTGAGTACCATCAGCTCCACGAGCCGCATGGGAGTTGTCTTTGCCATATCCTGCCGTCCTTACCGTCCAGATGCCCCGGCNACGCCTGCCGCCGCCATGACATGCTCGGTCTCCACATTGAGCCGAAGCCCCTCGGTCACCGAGCGAATATAATGCAGTTCGTTCTGCTTTATCTTAAACCAGGCGAACAGCACCAACGCCGAATCGGGCTGCTGATGAAACGCNCGCGCATACCGNCGCTGCAANTCNCGNTCCATCATGCGCTCCACCCANGCGGGGTCGATTTCCCACACCACGCCGTCTTCGTGCGGATTCAAAAAGTCCGCGTATTTCCAGTCGCGCCAAGCGTCCCACACATCAGGCTCCGCATACACGACGGCAAGCGCATCGCCCGCAAACGCGTCGGTNTTTCCCGCGCCGTCATGCTCGTAGGCAAGCATCGGCACGATAGCATCGGCATCATACCGATAGTACACTTTAAGCCGCAGCACCCACATCACGTTGCGGTAGACGATTTCGCGCCGGATCAAGTCGAGCACAGCCGCGCGCTCGCCCAAAGGCAGTTTCTTCGCCGCCTGCCACAGCGACTGCGTATAGTGCAGGTCGAGTTTCTGGTCGAACAACTGCTGCTCGTCGCTGCGCGGCACNGTATGATACCAAGAAACGGGCGAGTCCGCCGTAATTCCCGCCAGATCCGGCCANCGACGATACGAAAGCATCGAATACTCGCCGATGTCCACGATGTCGGGCATGGACGACTCCTTGTAGCACAAGGCNGCGGCAATCTCTTTCAGATTGTCGTAATCATAAGACCGCAACAATGCGACAAGCACGGCATCCGGCNCGGCATAATTCTTGAGCAGCCCCGTAAACTGCGCGACAAACCGCTCCTGCGNTTTTTTCTCTATCGTCTTTGCCAGCAACGTTTCAGGAACGGCAGGCACTTCGTCATCAAACAGAAGCCCGTACAGTTCACGCAACGACTTTGCCGCAAACAGCCGGGACGCGCGAGAACCGGTAAAAGATTTTGCAAGCATTCCGCTTGCCTTCGCGTAGACATACGCACGAGCCGCCGAGCGATCCACAGCACNGCCTCACTGCTTGAACAGCAACGCGTCCAACAGCGCNTTAAACGCCGGAACNTCTTTTGCNGCCGCACTGATTTTTTCTTTATATGCGCTCACCGCCAGTGTGTAGCTGTTAGTAGCCGCCGTCGTCTGCTCGGCATACTGTTTTTCCAACCGCGCGATAAGTTCGTCGTACTCCGCCTTGAAACGCTGATCAGCCTGTGCGCGAGCCGNCGCAATCCGTCTTTCCGCATCCTCGTTGGCCTGCGTCAGAATTGCCGCCGCGTTGCCCTCAACATCAAGAAGATGACTGATGATGTCGGCTTCCTGTCCTGCCATACTATGCACCTAACTCCGTCAGTTTTCGGCAGTTTCCGCCGCCCCAGACGTTTCGTCCGCCGCTGTGCCGGAAGCGTCTTTCCACCATTCGCCCGCACCCGCAGTCTCTGCGCTCTCATCAACGGTCGCCGTACCTTCCGTCGCCTGTACCTGTGCGGCTGCCGCCGCCAAATCCGCACCGGAATCGTGCTTTTTGTTCAGCAACGCAATAAAGAACGTGGCGGCAAAAAACAGCACGACTAGCACCGCCGTCGTCTTAGTCAGCACGGATGCAGAATGAGAGCCGAACGCGGCAGAATTCCCGCCACCGAGCAATCCGCCCATGCCGCTGTTGTCCTGATCCTGCACCAGCACCAAAAGCACCGCAAGAACGCAGACGATAACAAACACAACCAACAGAATAACGCCAATAGCACCCATGTTATCACTCCAAACACAAAAAACACTCTGTGATATGAAAATTATTGTACTAAAAAATGTCCGTCGCGTCAAGAAAGGTGCGAACGCGCACGGCAGGGCAATCCGCCGATTTTTATCCCGAGCGATCCTGCCGCCTCACGGCAAGTATTCCGCATTGATATGCTTCAGCGCGGTGAACAGCCGGATTTTCGCGCGTTCGTCACCCGCAGTCAGCGCGTCAAGGCGGCGGCGCATCTCTTTTCTGCCGGAATTGTCCTGATAACCGCACGTGCAGGTCATGCTCTGCCACCCGGACTGCCCGGCGTGCAAGGCAATCTGCCGGACCGGGGCATAGCACAGCGGCCGGATGACCCGCAGGGGATATTTGCGGTAGCGCAACACGGGCGGCATCGCGCTCAATTTTCCCGCGCCCAGCATATTCATCAGGAGCGTTTCCAAAATGTCGTCCAGATGATGACCGAGCGCGATAGTGTCGTATCCGTGCGCAACGGCGTAGCGGATCAGCTCCGTGCGCCGCTGCGTGGAACACCAGTAGCAGTTCATGCTCCTGCCCGGCTTGAGCCGACCGAGCACGTCCACCCGCCGCTCGATGACATCAACTCCCCACCCGGCGAACACCCGCTTCAAGTCCGCGTTGAACGGCGGCGCAAAATCGGTCTGAAAATAAATGGCGCTGAACGAAAATTCGCGCCGCTCGGGAGACGGGAAGCGGCGCAGACGGTTGGCGAGATACTCGACCAACAGCGTGGAATCTTTGCCGCCGCTCGCGCCCACAAGGATTTTGCAACCACGCGGAAGCATCGCGTAATCATATATCGCCTTGTCAATCAGGCTGAACAGATGCGGCTGCGGCATTTACAAATTATCGACGATAAACTGATTGATTACCGCGTCAATCGTCGCCGGGTACAAATCGACCAGCGCGTCCTTGTCGTATTTCCGGCGCGTAATCGGCAGCCGCTCCAAGGAAGTCGCCGTATAGGTCTTGTTGACGATTTCTTTGCCGCGCTCGTCAAGATAGATGATTTTCATCGTGACCAACGCCGCGACCTCGCCCGTCCACCGGTTGCCCCGGATATTCGTCTTCTGAAAGACAAAATCCGCCAGAATCATGCTTTTTGCGCCGGTTTCTTCCATAATCATGCGCGCGCGCTTTGAGCCAATGCTCAGCATCAGCTTATATTTTGTCGCGGAGATTTTCGCTTCCATAAAATTGAGGATATTCTCGCGCATCGTGGCATAAGACTTGGCGGCGAACAAATCGGCCTCGTCCACCACTTCCACGCCGGCGTTCTCCGCCAGAAGCGCGTGGAAACTGCCCATCGCATAGTCAAGGCGGTCGTACCCGGCAAGATATTCCACGTCATTGCCCTTGAGCACTTTGTTCACCAGATTGGTCAGGACACCCTCGCCCTCCGCCTCGTCGGAATCGTCATCGCCCTGATTNTCCTGCTCTTTCCANGGCAACGACTGATTGCCCGTCACGGCAAGCACGATNACGGGGGAATGCTCCTCCAAAACGACCGGCGCGGACTGACAGCCGACAANCAGCAGGACGGCAGACAACAACAGACACAATGACAGCGCTCTCTTCATCGGAAAAACCTCTTTCATTANGAGAACAGCCGATCCGCCCGATTGTTACAGCGGCGGCCGCCCCTGAACCATTTTGTACCGCTCCAGCGACGAACGGATAATGTCAAAATGCACCAGCGGGTCGGCCTTGATGTATTTCTTGAGCCGTGAGACATACGAATAGACGCAGTTGCGCTTCATGCCGTCGTACCCGCCCCGCCCGAAAATCTGCCGGGAAAGCTCTTTGAGCGAAATCTCCTTGCNGATGNGCGCGTAAAAATNCTCGAACAGGCTGAACAGTGCCGGCGGAATCTTCCCGCGCGCACGGAACTGCTCCAAATCAAGCTCGTCCGTATCGTCCTGCCCGGTNGACGCAAGCGGAAGCGGCGGACACAGCAGCGAAATNTGGCTGCGCACCGCCANGTCCTCGATAATGCCGTTCAGCCGGGTGAACACNGGCGCAAGCTGATGGAATTCCTGCTCCTCATACAGCGTCTCGTTCTGGTGCATCCAGTAGACCACGCGGTTCGTTCCGTCGGGATACGGGTCATTGTAGAACACGAACGGAATCGAGCGTTTCAGCTGNCGCAACGTCTCNNGCATCGGACTGATCAGGTGCTGGAACTGGCAGAAATCAAGCGCGAGCAAGTCGCAGGTCAGTTTTTCGCCTTGCAGCCCCAAATAGAATTCAAGAACATTGTCTTTTATCGTGCAGCGCAGCGTGTCGTCTGCAAGACGCGAGGCAATCAGTGCGCAGGCAAGCGGCTCCCGCGTAACGAACAAAATCTCCATGGCAACCGCTCCCTTTATAAAATCACTCAACTCTACATAGTTATTATCGGCTTTTTACCATGGGGTACAAAACCGAAAAATCTGACAATATTTTTTGATTTATCGGTTTTCCCCGCTTGACACAAGCACGATATTTTTGATAGAGTANTGAACATCACGGGGGCGTAGCGAAGCTGGTTATCGCGCTGGCCTGTCACGCCGGAGATCGAGGGTTCGAGCCCCTTCGCTCCCGTTTTCAGCCCGCTCACCGAGCGGGTCTTTTTTTCATTATTACGGGCAATAGCGCAGCTGGTAGCGCGCTACGTTCGGGACGTAGAGGTCGGCGGTTCAAATCCGCCTTGCCCGACTTACAGGCTCCGTGTTNCACGGAGCTTTTTTTAATTACTGACAAAAGGGGAAATGCCCGTCTATGAAACGAACACTTCTGTACATCGGCTCGGTAGTCGTCCTGATTCTTTCCGCGATTACGTTCATNTTCGTTCCGTCCATGCTTGACCGCACGTCGGGGAGCGCGCATTCGCTCGGCACGTACGACGGCAAGAAAATCGAGCTGATTCCCGGCACGCCGGTCGCGAATTCGCTCGCCACGTTCGACGCGCTGTACAAAGAGCAGCTGAGCCAGGTTGACCAATATCCTGCCGCGCAGCAGAAATATGTCCGCAGCAGCATTTACTATCAGATGTACAGCAACGCGTTCAATGCNGCAATCTCGTTCCTGTCTGCCGCGGCGGCGGTGAAGCAGTCGGGNTATGCGCCGAGCGCGATTGCNATCTCNCGTGAAATGCTCCCGTATTTTTCCGATGAGAACGGCTATTCGGCGCGGATATACAATGCCGNCTCCGAGTCGCAGCGCAACGACNTCCGCAAGGACGTGACGAACCGCCTCATCTGGCAGCATTATTTCGACGATTATTTCGGTACGGNNCGCCACANGCAGGATGCATATTTTATCGGGCTGACCTGTATGCAGAACTATTTCACGTATATGCAGCAGNCGCGGCTCGCCNCNCCGAACACCTTGGGCGGCTATGCCCTGTACGGGCTGAAAGCTTCGGACGCNGAACAGGAATTCTTGGCGGCGATGGGNACGGAAAAACGCTCGTTCGACNTNGTGGCGTGGAACAAGACAGCGTATCCCGACCAAGAAGTGATTGCCTACGGCGTTGACCACTACGANCTGTTCAACACGCACGACGTAAGCGTCATTACGGTGGACAGCAAGNCGGAAGCCGAAAAACTGCTCGCGCAGATCACGAACAACGAGCTGACATTTGACGACGCGCTGAGCGAATTCTCGCAGAAGTATTATACGGACGCGGACGGCAAGCTGACATCGCATTACGAATATCAGATCAAGGAAATTATCCCGGACGAAGGCGAATTCAACGCGGTCATCGATTTGGANGTCGGCGCGGTGAGCGGTGTCATTCAGACGGCNAACAACAGTTACGCGCTGTTCCGCCGCAACGAAAAACGCGGNCTGAACCAATTGAACGTAGAAGAGAATATCGACGTGGTGCGCAACTATCTTGACACGCACGANGCGGGCATTGCCGAAACGTATTATGTCAACCTCGCCAAAGATTTTGCGGCGGACGCNGTTACCACCAGTTTTGACGCGGCAAGCCGAAAATTCAAGGTCACCAAAATCGCCGTTCCGGCGTTCGCGCTGAACTACGGCAATGCGTTGCGCGGCGCGGACATACCGTCAGACATTGCGGAACTGANCGGNGCGAGCAGGAACGAACATTTCTTGCAGACNGCGTTCTCGCTGAAGACCAACGAAATCTCAGAGCCGATNGTACTGGGAGAAAACGTGCTGGTACTCAAATTGACCGGCGAACAAACNGCCCCCGTAACAGANGCGGACAAAATCGCGGCGGCGGCCGACTGCCAANACTACGATGTCGCGTTGTTCCAGACAAAGCAGTTTGACGGCCGCGACATCAAAAGCAACGTCTACGAGTTTATCTCACAGAATGTCGTGGCAGACTGACGCGGGAGTGCCGTTTGCCTGACATCACGCAAAAGCCCTGTCTGGTACGTACTGGTCAGGGCTTTTCTCTTTCCTATCAAAACCGNCTGCTCTATTCCAAATACGCGCCACAAAAGGCAATCGTGCAGACCATAGCGCGGNTGACCGTGCTTCCCCATACGCTCATCCTGTGCGCGTCGCCGTGCCTGTGGTACGGCTTGCGCGAACTGCTCNCAAAACTGCCCGCCGACTGCTTNNTNCTCGGCATTGAAGCGGACGAAAANCTGCACGNCGTGGCGGCGGCAGAACTACGGAATATCCTCGCNCAGTGGCAGNNGGANCANGGNGACCAANCGCCCGTCGCGCTGCTGCGCCGCGAAGAAATCCTTGACATCGTGGAAATCATTGCTGCGGGCAGGTCGCAGAGCGTTTCGCTGCCGCCAATCCATTCGTTCCGCCGCGCGATTCTGCTTGAGATGAGCGGCGGCACGGCATTCCACGCAGACCAATACCAGCAGATTGCCTTTGCGGCGGAAAACGCCATCGCATCGTTCTGGAAAAACCGGATCACACTCACCAAACTGGGGCGGCTGTTCTCCCGGAATGTGTTCCGCAATCTCGCCGCCCTCCCCCGCTCCGTGCCGCTCGCGTCGTTCCTCAAAAGCGTTGACCGCCCGATTGTCGTCTTTGGCGCGGGAGAAAGCGCGGGGCAGACGATTGCGGAGACTCCGCACGACGCATGGAAATCGTATTTCGTGCTTGCCGTCGATGCCGCGCTGCCCGTGCTTGTGGCAAACGGCATTGTGCCACATGCCGTCGTCGCCGTAGAAAGCCAGCTCGCCATAGAAAAAGCGTACATCGGCTGCACGGGATTGGACATAACGCTGTTCGCCGACCTGTCGTCGCGGCGGCAAGTGACGGCGCATACGGCAGGANCCGTNAGTTACATCGCGTCGCAGTTTGCGGACACACGGTTTCTTGCCGACCTGCGCGCGCGCGGACTGCTGCCGCCGGACGTGCCGGCCTTGGGTTCGGTCGGGCTGACGGCAACCTACCTTGCGCTCAACCTGCGGGCAACCGCCGCCGTTCCCGTGTACGTGACGGGACTGGATTTTTCGTTTTCGCCCGGCGCGACGCATACCCGTGGCGCGCCCGCCCATACCGCGCGGCTGATTGCGGCAAACCGCCTCATGCCCGCCGCAAACTACGACGCCGCGTTCCGGCCGGGCGCACGGTTCGTGCCGGGAAAGAACGGCANCGTCTGCACGGACAAAGCCCTGAGCGGCTACGCGCNNCAGTTCGCGGGATTTTTTGGCAGTGCCGAAAACCTGTTCGANCTCGGNAAGAGCGGNCTTNCGCTCGGCATNGCGCGCGCGGACGCTATCGCAGACGCGCCGTCCGTGGCATCTCCCCGGAAAAAGACCGAAACAACGTATNCAAACAACATGCAGCAGNCGGTCGATGCCTTTTTTGCGCAGGAACACGCCGCNCTGGAACGGCTGAAAGCGTTGCTGATGNACGGCGAGCGCGTCAAATCACCCGATATGACCGTGCGGGAAGAGATTGCGCANCTTTTGGCGCGGCGCGAATACCTGTACCTGCATTTTCCCGACGGCTACCAGTGCACTGTGGACGACCTCAGTTTTCTGAAGCGCGTGCGCGGCGAAATCGATTTTTTCCTGAAAGACATACAACTGGCGGCAACGCGCTAGTCTTCTTTTTCTTTGAGCACCGCAAGGAACGCGCTCTGGGGCAACTCCACGTTGCCGACCATTTTCATGCGCTTCTTTCCTTCTTTCTGCTTTTCGAGCAGCTTGCGCTTGCGCGTGATGTCGCCGCCGTAGCATTTTGCCAGGACATCCTTGCGCACGGGATTCACCGTCTCGCGCGCGATAATCTGGCTTCCGATTGCCCCCTGAATGGCAATCTTGAACTGCTGGCGGGCAATCTCGTCCTTGAGCCGCTCGCAGACTTTGCGCGCGCGCGCGGTCGCCGACGGCTTGTAAGAAAGCAAACTGAGCGCGTCCACGCCCTTGCCGTTAATCAGAATGTCAACCTTGACCAAATCGGTGTCGCGGTAATCNATNACCTCGTAGTCAAAGGACGCGTACCCGCGGCTGTAACTTTTNAGCCGGTCGTAAAAGTCAAANAGGACTTCGGCAAGCGGCATCTCATAGACAAGCTCCACGCGCTTTTCGTCNAGGTACTGCATGTTCTTCTGCTCGCCGCGCTTTTCCACGCAGAGCGACACGATCGGCCCGATGTATTCCGCCGGCGTAATAATCGAAGCGCGGATATACGGCTCCTCGGCGCGCTGAATGCGCCCCTCAGGAAACTCCGTGGGGTTGTCAATCGTCATTTCGTCGCCGTTGGTCAGCGTAATCCGNTAGCGGACGCTCGGCGCGGTAAAGATAACCGCCTGCCCGTAGTCGCGCTCCAGCCGCTCCTCCACGATCTCCAAATGCAGCAGCCCCAGAAAACCGCAGCGGAAGCCGTTCCCAAGCGCGACCGAATTGTCCTTCTCAAAGACAAGGCTCGCGTCGTTCAGCTTGAGCTTTTCCATGCTGTCCTTGAGTTCCTCGTAGTCGTTGGAATCAATCGGATAAATCGATGAGAACACGACCGGCTTGACTTCCTTAAAACCGGCGAGCGGCTCATCGGCAGGATTGTCGGCAAGCGTCACCGTGTCGCCCACGCGCACGTCGCTCACGGTCTTCACGCCCGAAACGATATAGCCCACGTCACCCGCCTCAAGCACGCCCGTCTCCTCGTACTTGATCTTGAAAATGCCCGCCTGCTCTACCTTGTATTCCGTGCCGCTGTGCATGAACCGGATCGTGTCGCCTTTTTTGATGCGCCCGTTCATAATGCGGATATGAATGATGACCCCGCGGTATTCGTCGTAATGGCAGTCAAAGATAAGCGCCTGCGTCCGCCCGTCCGGGTCGCCGCCGGGCGCGGGGAATTTCGTCACGATCGCTTCCATTAAATCGTCAATGCCCGCGCCGGTCTTTGCGCTCACGGGAACAGCAGCGGCAGAATCCAAGCCCAAGTCGTGGTCGATCTGCTGTTTTATGGCAGGAATGTCCGCCGACGGCAGGTCAATCTTGTTGATGACGGGNACGATTTCCAAATCCTGCTCCATTGCCAGGTACAAGTTGCTGACCGTCTGGCTTTCCACGCCCTGCGACGCGTCAATCAGCAGCAGCGCGCCCTCGCACGACGCAATCGCGCGGCTCACCTCATACGAAAAGTCCACGTGNCCGGGCGTGTCAACAAAGTTAAGCTCGTAGTCGTGCCCGTCCTTGGCGTGGTACGGAATCGTCACCGCCTGGCTTTTTATCGTAATGCCGCGCTCGCGCTCAATGTCCATGTTGTCCAGAATCTGATTTTTCATCTGACGGTCGTCAATGATTTTTGCCTTCTGAATGAGCCGGTCCGCAAGGGTCGATTTGCCGTGGTCGATATGCGCAACGATACAAAAATTGCGCTTGTATTTCAATGCTGTCATCGCATTGATTGTACCCGAAAACATCGCGCGGGGCAAGGCTTTGAAAAAAGAACGGACGGCAAACCCACGAGCCTGCGGCAGAACAGACTGTTTCCTGCGGAAGAAACACTCTGTTTCCTACGGAAGAAACACTCTGTTTCCTACGGAAGAAACACTTTGTTTCCTCGGATGAAACACAAGAAACCAGCGNATCTCCTTCTTGCGTATCATGCGGATANNNGNCACNGCNTTNCTCCGCCCGCAAAACGCTTGACCGCCCCCGCGCACAACGGTATGCTTTTCCTATGAAAAACCTTGCCTGTCTTGTCCTCCTGNTCTGCGCGGCATCGGCCGCTTCCGCCGAAAAACTCAGCATTGCGTTCCGCTACAACACNGCCGCGGACGACGGCAAGAATTTCCTGCGCTGGCAGACGGACGGCACGAAAACCGCCGACCGGTTCGACGCGGTGACGGGCGCGTCGCTCGCACAATCGACCAAATCGCTGCGCGCGGTGCAGGAGCCGGGCAAGAAAAAAGCGTTCCCCAAAGGACTGTACGCGCTCCTGCTGTTTGCCGTCAGCCCCGCCGCGCAGGCACAGGCCGACGACCTTGCCGTGGCAAAAGACGGCGCGCAGCTGACCATCTCATTCATGCACCGCGGGAACGCCTACCGAATCACCACGGACGAAAAAGGACGGCTGCACACGCGCACCGGCTTTACCATTGCGGAACACCTCGCGGACAACACGGCGGGCATATTTACCCTAAAGCCGGAATTCGTATACGGCGCGCGCCCCGAACCGGCGGAACAAACGGACTCCCCGGACGGGACGAATGCACCGGCAGCGCAAGACGACGCGGACGCGGCGGCAGAAACGGACGGAACGCGTATCAACTGGGAAGCCGTGCCGTTCGTGCCGGACGACTATGACGAAAGCGCGGAAACGATCTGGGACGGCACGCTCAAGACGGCATTCGCGGACGGCGTGCTGACCATAACAGGCACGCTCAAGCGCATCGCCCCGCCCAAAAAGCCCCAGCCCGCAGAAGCACCGGCGGACGAAACCGACGAAACCTTTACTTCCGGGGCAGAAGATGCTATCATAGAGGACGAGACTGCACCGTAAGGAGATACGAATGAAACCGACATTGCTTGTTCTGGCAGCGGGAATGGGAAGCCGTTACGGCGGCGTAAAGCAGATTGACGCAGTGGGTCAGCACGGGGAATGCCTGCTTGACTTTTCCACCTTTGACGCGCAAAAAAGCGGCTTCGGCAAAGTCGTCTATATCATCAGGAAAGACATCGAGCAGGATTTCCGCGCGCGGCTGTTTGACCGCGTGGCAAAGAATTTCGACGCGGAATACGTGTTCCAGAGCCTCGACTCGCTGCTGACGGCGGACGAGCAGAAAAAAGCCGCCGCGCGCACCAAGCCGTGGGGTACGATCCACGCCGTGCTGTGCGCGCAGGAAAACATCCACGAGCCGTTTGCGGTCATCAACGCCGACGACTATTACGGGCGATCCGCGTTCGAGACGCTCGGCACGTATCTTGCCTCAATTGACAACGACTGCACCGACCACGCGATGGTCGGCTATATCCTGGGCAACACGATGAGCCGCAACGGTTCGGTCAGCCGGGGCGTGGCGCAGACCGAAGGCGGCTACCTCACGTCAATCACCGAAAACACCAAGATTTACTACACGGGCGACCATTTCAGCGGGAACGACATCGTGTCCGAGCTGGACGGAACGCTCGTCCCGATGACGGGCAAGGAAACCGTGAGCATGAACTTCTTCGGCTTCACGCCCCGCGCGTTCGCCAGTTTTCAGGCATACTGGGACGACTTCAAGGCGACCAAACTGGGCGAGGCAAAGGCGGAGGCACTCCTTCCCGTGGCGGCAAGCGACATCATCCGGCATGGCGAAGGCAGACTGAAAGTATTTACGAGCGAGGAGACCTGGTTCGGCATGACATACCCGGAAGACAAACCGCTGGTCAAGGACGAGATCGCCAAAAAAATCGCGGCAGGCTACTACCCGGCAAAACTCTGGGAAAACTGATGCTCGCGCTCACGCCGATCCGCTCCGAAAAAATCTGGGGATACGAAGACTGGATCGCCTCAACGTTCCCCGGCAGCCGGCAGGACGACTTTGCGGAACTGGCGGGAGACTTTCCGCTGCTCGTCAAGATTATCCAAGCGAACGACACGCTTTCCGTACAGGTGCATCCCGACGACGCGACGGCGGCACAACTTGAGGGAGCAGGGGCATGCGGCAAGACGGAATGCTGGTACGTGCTCGACGCAACGCCGGGCGCGCAGATTGTCTACGGGCTGAAAAAAAACTGTACCACGGAAGAACTGCGGCAGGCGATTCAGACCAACACGCTTGAAAGCAAGCTGCACTGCGTTCCGGTACAGAAAGGCGACTTTGCGTTCATTCCCGCCGGAAGCGTNCATGCCATTGGCGGCGGACTGCGCCTGCTCGAAGTCCAGCAAAGCTGCGACATCACNTACCGGCTGTACGACTGGGGNCGNCCGCGCNCNCTGCACGTCGAAAAAGGACTCGCGAGCGTCCGCCACGCCGAGCGCGCACCGATTGCGCCCATGCAGGACACCTTTTCCTGCGCCTACTTTACGCTNCAGAAANGCCGCGTATCCGACCGCCTCACGCTGCGGTGCGAAAAAAGCGGGCAACTCNTNTTCATTGCCGAAGGAANCGGCACGATAGCCGCACAAAAGCCCGGCGGCAGCACCCAACGNNTTGCCTTTCAAAAAGAACAGATGTTCGCGCTCGCCGCCGGAGAAGACGTTACGGTCAGCGGAACGGGCGACATCATNGTCATCAGCGCGCCCTAACGCGCCGCCACGAGAGTGTCCAGCGCNAGGCTTATCATCGTGGTGAACGTCGTCTGCCGTTCCTCCGCCGTGGTCGCGCCGCCGAGCAGGATATGGTCGCTCACGGTCATAATGGCNAGCGCGCGCCGCCCGTATTCCGCCGCGAGCGTAAAAAGNTCCGCGCTCTCCATCTCAATGCCGAGCACGCCGTATGCCGCCCAGGTCTTCCAGTTTTCGTTTTTATCGTAGAACAAATCGCTGGACGCAACCGAGCCGACCGCATAACGNATGCCCCGCTCCGCGGCAATCNTGTCCGCCGCACGTACCANGTCGAAATGCGCCGTNGGCGCAAAATGCAGATTGCCAAACCGCTGATTNAAAAGCGATGAGTCCGAGCAGGCGGCGTTGACGATAATCGTGTCGCGCAGCCGCGTCTTTTCGCTCACCGCGCCGCACGTTCCCACGCGGATTGCCGTCTGCACGCCGTAACATTTAAACANNTCCGTCGCATAAATCGAAAGCGAGGGCTGCCCCATGCCCGTTCCCTGCACGCTCACCGGCACGCCTTTGTACGTTCCCGTAAAGCCGAACATGCCGCGCACCTCGTTNTAGCACGTCGCATGCTCCAAAAAATGCTCCGCAATGAATTTCGCCCGCAACGGATCGCCCGGAAGCAGGACATGAGGAGCGATTGCGCCCTCCGGCGCNTTGATGTGTGTACTCATAGGTTGATTATACCACGGATTGCGAAAACCGCTAGCAGAAAATCACGCCAAAAACCGCGCCCGCAAGCACGACGAACACCGGATGCACGTTCGTCCTGAGCAGCACGAACAGCGCGAGCACGTAGAACACGGCGTTGACAGCGTACAGGTGAACGCTGTCGTTCCAAGTGACCGGGGCAGAAAGCACAAAGCCCTGATGCACGACGAACAGCGCGATGATGACGATTTTTGCCGCCGCCACCGCAATCACGCCGGAAACCGCCGGNCGCAACGTGGCGAACGCCGCCTGCACGCCCTTTTTCTCCGAGAACGAGCCGAAAAACCGCGCGATAATCATAATGCAGATGAGCGAGGGCAGCACTTCGCCGAGCGTAGTGAAAAAACCGCCCCACACGCCGTACAGCTCCGTCCCGATGTACGTGGCGATGTTGATGCCGATCGGTCCGGGCGTACTCTCCGAAATGGCGACCATATTGTAAAAAAACGCGCCGTCAATCAGCCTGAACTGTTCTACCAGCACCTGCTGCATGATCGTAATGGCAACCTGCCCGCCGCCAATCGTAATCAGCCCCACGTAAAAAAACACGGCGACAAGGCAGAGCAAGCCCATCGCCGACTGCGACTGAATCTGCGTGACGATAAACTCAGTCATGNTCCGCCTCCGGCNGNTCCGNGCCCGCCTTGTGTTTCCGAAAATCGCCCCGCACCGCCGCGACCAGAACGCCGAGGAACGCGCTGCCNAAAATCACCCACAGCGTATTCACGCCCAAGAAAAAAATGAGCGCGAACGAAAGCGCAAGCAGGACNAANCCGAACGCGGATTTGACCGATTTTTTGGNGAACGTNTACACGGCGACCGTCAGAATNGCCGCGACCGACACATTGATGCCGCGCAACGCCCGCTGCACCCANGCAATCTCACTGAAATTGGCNATGCACTTCGCNATCACCGTGATGATNANGATTGACGGAAAGACCATGCCGAACGTGGCGACACACCCGCCGACCACGCCCGCCCGCTTGTAGCCCACGAACGTCGCCACGTTCACCGCGATNATGCCCGGCGTACTCTGCCCGATCGCAAAATAGTCGAGCAATTCGCCGCTCGTCGTCCAGTCACGTTTTTCGGCAAGCTCTTTTTCNAGGACGGGAAGCATGGCAATGCCGCCGCCGAACGTGCACAAACCAATCTTGAAGAACGTGAAAAAAAGGTCGCCCAGCGACCTGAGGCTTGCTTTCATCGCTCCGCCCCGTTGCGCCCGTACAGCACCGCCAGCTCGGCAAGCCACGCGGCNGCCTCGTCCGCCTTTTCNCCCGCGAGCATGGCATCCGTCATGCGCCACGACCAGTTCTTGCCGCTCGTGCTCGGCATGTTCATGCGCGCTTTCGTGCCGAGCCTGTACACGTCCTGCAAGGGAATGATTGCGAACTGCGCCGTCGAAGAGAACGCCCGCGCAATCAGACCGCGCAGCAGCGCGCCGTTTTTCCGCAGTTTCTTTGCCCGCTCCGCGTCCACGGATTCGCCGCGCACATACGAAGCGATCAGCGCGAGCNTGTCGTCGCCAATCGATTCCAGATAGCCTTGCGTGGTGTCGTTGTCATGCGTTCCCGTGTAGACGACGCACGGTTTGTCATAGGCATGCGGCAGAAACGCGTTCACCAAGTTTCCGGCGCGGCGTTCGTTTTCGTCAAACGCGAACTGCAAGATTTTCATGCCGGGCANCNCCANNCCGTCNCGCAGGTCGCGCACGGCATCGGTAATCACGCCCAAATCTTCGGCAATGAGCGGCAGGTCGCCGAGTGCCTTNCGTATCGCCGCAAACAGCGCGCGCCCCGGTCCTTTNTTCCACGTGCCGTTCTCTGCCGTAGGATTCCCGAATGGCACTGCCCAGTACGACTCGAACCCGCGGAAATGGTCGATCCGCACGTAGTCGGTCAGCTCAAGCTGTTTTNTGATGCGGGCAATCCACCATTGGTAGCCGTCCGCCTTCATCGCCGCCCAGTCGTACAACGGATTTCCCCACAGCTGCCCCGTCGCGCTGAAATAATCCGGCGGAACGCCCGCAACACAGCGCGGAACGCCCCGNTTGTTCAGCTGGAAGAGCGGCTGATTCGCCCACACGTCCGCGCTGTCGGGCGCGACAAAAATCGGGATGTCCCCAACAATCGCGATGCCCTTGCCGTTCGCATACGCCTTGAGCGTCTGCCACTGCACGGCGGCAAAAAACTGTATCACCTTGTACTGCTCGACTTCCTCGCGGTGCGCCTCGTTCCATGCCGCTATGGCGGTCTTGTCGTGCCCCGCAAGGTCTTTCTTCCAATAGACGTTCCATGTTCCCGGCACGGACGCGCCTTTTTTTTCGCTTTCGGCCGCCGCCTGCAAGTCGTGGTGCGTCTTGATGCTCATAAACGACGCGTAATCGTCGAGCCAGTACCGGTTTTTCTTGCAGAACGCCGCGTAATCGGCCTTGTCCGCGTCGTTCGCATGGTCAAGGAAATACTCGGCGCACGTGCGGAGCACGGGCATTTTCCACCAGACGACCGCGCCAAAGTCAACGTCGCCTTTCGGCTTGATGAAATGCGGCGGCACGATGTCGGTCGGACGCGCCCAGCCGCGCTCGCTCAGCATATCGCAGTCAATCAGCAGCGGATTGAGCGCGAACGTGGAGAACGACTGGTACGGGCTGTCGCCGTATCCCGTCGGACCGAGCGGCAGCACCTGCCACAGCCGAACGCGCGCGCGTTCCAAAAAATCGACGAACGCAAACGCGCTCTTTCCTAACGTGCCGATGCCATACGACCCCGGCAGAGATGTGGGATGCAACAAGATGCCCGATAATCGCGGTAAACTCATGCTTCTATTGTACTGCGGAACGAAGATTTTTTCAATGCGACGGCTCTACCCCAAACCGTCATTTTCTGATAGACTATGTGCCGAAAACTCCGCTTTTAAGGAAAAGGATATGGCAGATACATTGTTGCGCGTCCAGAATCTTTCGGTCAGCATTGCAGAAAAACAGGTGCTTGACGGCATCGACTTGTCGGTCGGCGCGGGAGAGACGCACGTCCTCATGGGGCCGAACGGCGCGGGCAAAAGCACGCTCGGCTACACGCTCATGGGACACCCACGCTACACGGTGACCGGCGGAAACATCCTGTTTGACGGCGAGGACATCACCGCGCTGGGAACGGACAAGCGCGCGGCAAAAGGCATGTTCCTGTCGTTCCAAGCCCCGCTCGAAGTGCCGGGCATCACACTGGAAAGCTTTATCCGCAACGCCCTGCGGCAGGTGACGGGTGAGCGCATTTCGCTGTTCCAGTTCCAGAAGCAGCTCAAGGCGACGATGGAACTGCTGCACCTGGACGAAGCATACGCGAGCCGCGACCTGAACGTGGGCTTCAGCGGCGGCGAGCGCAAGAAGAGCGAGATTTTGCAGCTGCTGATGCTCAATCCCAAACTCGCCATCCTTGACGAAACCGACAGCGGGCTTGACGTGGACGCGGTGCGCACGGTCAGCAAGGGCATCCTCGAATACCAGAAGCGGCAGAACGGCGCGCTCATCGTCATCACCCATTCGGCAAAAATCCTGGAGAGCCTGCACGTGGACTACACGCACGTGCTCGTCAAAGGAAAAATCGTCAAGACGGGCGACGGCTCATTGGTAGACACCATCAGCGAAAAAGGCTTCGAGCAGTTCGCGGACTGAACGCACACGGCTCGACAAACACCATACATTACGGAGGATTTTATGAAAAAAAAAAAAAAACAGACAACGCTTCTCGCACTTTCTGCTAGCGATTCTGATCTGCCTTTTTCTCGCAGGTTGCGCAGATTCCGGCGAAGAGGACATCTATACCGTTTGGACAGACATAACAACTTATTCGGAATTTCAGTCAGCGTTCAACACAACTCTGAACGACGGATATTATGTGCGTCTTGAATTCACTTCGTCACAATGGTCGCAAATCTCATCGTCACTGACCGAAGGACGGCATGATTGGACACGGGACAAAATTAAAGAGTGGTTCATAGGCCGTAATTTCGGAAACACAGAAGCCGAAAGAGAAGTTGCGTGGCTGATGACCATAGACCACGGATTCATCGCAAGCAGAACAAAGTCGCTCGTCTACATGATTGTGAAATAGATTGCGGTCTCCCGCCCAACCGTGCAGTCCGCCGTAGCAGGAGCAATTCAGTCAGTGAAGCAGCACGGCTCGCCGAAAAGCTTGTTTTCCGCTCAGCGGACGTTTTCGGCTTGTCGAACGGCACGGGAACGTCGATTTTGTCGCTCGGGAAAAATGCGCAAGGGCGGGCAACGGCGCGAACTGAAATCGAGCGATACATTCCAATGCAACGGAGGAACGCAATGAAAAAGATACTGTACATCATTCTGGAGCAATGGGCGGACTGGGAGCTTGCCTACGTTTCGTCTGCGGTGAATATGCTCGGCGGCGGCGCGTTTGAGAACAAAACCGTGTCGCTTACGAAAAACGCCGTAACGTCAATCGGCGGCATCAGGTGTCTGCCCGACTACGACGCGCAAGGCGTTCCGTCCGATTACGCTGCCCTCATCCTTATCGGCGGAATGTCGTGGCGCACTGAAAGTGCGCTGCAACTCAAGCCGCTCATCGACAGTTGCGCCAAAAGCGGCAAAGTGCTGGGCGCAATTTGCGACGCATGCAGGTTTCTCGCCTCGGTCGGCGCATTAAACGGCGCAAATCATACGGCAAACGACTTGAACGAACTAAAGCAGCTCCCCGCCTACACCAACGAGCGCGGCTTTGTCCCCAGGCAAGCCGTTTCGGACAAGAACATCGTCACGGCAAACGGGACGGCGGCACTTGAATTCGCACAGGAAATCTTGCGCACCCTGTCCGTCGCGCCCGAAGCACACATCAAAGGCTGGTACGACTTCCACAAACTCGGCTTCTACACCGCGCCCATGCCGAAGATGTGACGGAACGGGCAACGGCGATTTGCCGTTCGGGGAAAAGGGCAATCGACCGCCTTGCAAAATTATTTTCCCCGCCCACGATTCCGTCCCTTCTTGCTTGAGCAAGCACTTCATTCCTACTGTCGCAAGAACAAGCGAAATACTTACATATTCACCGCTTTCTTACTTACGTAAGAACAACCGAAATACTTACGTATTTACGACTTTCTTACGTAAGTAAGAACAACTGAAATACGTAAGTAATCACTGCTTTCTTACGTAGCTATTTCTTTTCTTCTTGCGTACGTGTTTGCAAAATATTACATAGAAGTTGTTGCGCCCGATCAGATAGCACAGCAGGTTTTCCGGCACTCCGGCGGAATGCTCCGCAGACAGCGCGGTCAGTAGCCAATCAGCAGGATGCCTTTCAGCGGGAGCTTGATTCGGTTTGAGATGTACATCGTCTCAAGGAACGTGTGCACGATGTCAAAGTCCGCGTGGGTGCGGTAGATGTTCCTGACCGCAAGCACGAGATATTCCACGTCGAACATCATGGAGGCCTCAAAAATGTCCTTCAGGAACTGGTTGTTCTCCGTAGCCCGCCCTGCCTCAACCTCAATGACGATTCTGCCGTCGTTGCTCAATGCGTCGGCAAAGAAAGACTTGTCAACGTTGTTGTTCTTACCGAAAAGCACGGGAACGTCGATTTTGTCGTTCTTGCCCTTTCCTGTTTCGACCGTATAGCCGTTTTTCTCAAGGAATAGGCGGACTTTTGCCAGAACAGCGTTTGAATTCAGTTTTTTGCTCGCGGAGTCAATCTCGGCTTCGACGGCTTTAAACGATTCGATGACGCGCCTGATGTCTCCGACGATTCCCTGCGAGCGGGGAAAAAACTGGTACTGAATCATAGTGCCTCGCTTATATACTGTTCTATCGCTTCCTCCGGCTGCCCGATCATCGCCTCCGGGACAAAACAGAAGATTTGCTCGTCAATCGCCCTTGCCTCTTCGGAATCATACGTTTCTCCGTCCGGCAACAAGGCTTTTTCAAGCCGTTCCGTAGCGATAAGGTACGAAACGTTTTCGTCATGGAAGAAAACGCTTCTGCATGGATATTTTTCGCCGCCGTAGGCAAAATAATTGTCAATCCGCGTTTCCGTGAGCGCGTTGGAAAAAGACAAATCCCGCTCGTCGTCGGGCTTTCGTTGCGCGAACGGCTGCGCTGGTTCAATGCGGAGCATCTCATTGAACCAGCGCGAATCGTTTTTTCTGTCCATACTTATACCTCCGTGCGAATATAACCATGACGACGATATGGTAGCATATTCCGGCAAAAAAAGCGATGGAGGCGGGCAATTTTCTGTTCGTTTCCCGGCGCACACAATAGATTCTTTCATGTAAGTGTTGAAAGGCGTGACATTTAGAGCATTGAAACAATAACGCTTNATTCTAAAATAGTATTGATTTTGCTTNCAANTCAGTACCATTTTNACTTAAANTGNTACTGACTTTAACCTGAAATGCTACTGATTTTAACTTGAAATACATACTGGGAAAAGACGCGTTCACACATCATGCAAGGTCTTTTCACGTGAGTTTTGGGAAAAACGGAAGGGGCATGTTGATTTCTTTGCCGCAAGCAGGACAGGCTCACTGGTCTACATGATTGTGAAATAGATTGCGGTCTCCCGCCCAACCGTGCGACCCGCTTTCTGCTCGGCGGGCGGATTCGGCGCAGTGAATTTGAATTTTCCCCCGAAAACCTGTATAATCAGAGCGAACGGAGACAACATGGAGAACGAAGAACCCGGCATTCCGCAGATTTCCGCCTCGCCCTACGATTTCCGCAACGAGGAGCGCGGGGCGTACCGCAACAAGGCAGGACTGACCGAAGCGATCGTGCGGCAGCTGAGCGAGGACAAGGACGACCCCGACTGGATGCGCGAATTCCGGCTAAAATCGCTGAAGCTCTACAACGAGCTGCGCGTTCCCGAATGGGGACCGGACATCAGCGCGCTGAACATCGACGAAATCGCCACCTACGTGCGCCCCAACACCAAAATGCAGACAACCTGGGAGGACGTTCCCGACGACATCAAAGACACGTTTGAGAAACTGGGCATTCCCCAGGCAGAGCGCACGTCGCTTGCCGGCGTGGGCGCGCAGTACGACAGTGAGCTGGTCTACCACAACGTGCAGGACGAAGTGGCAAAAACCGGCGTGGTCTACACCGATTTTGAAAGCTCCCTGCGCGGCGACTATGCCGACATGGTGCGCGAACATTTCATGCAGCTGGTCAAACCGAACGACCACAAATTCGCCGCGCTGCACGGCGCGGTCTGGTCGGGGGGCAGTTTTGTCTACGTACCGAAGGGCGTAAAGGTCGAAGTGCCGTTGCAGTCCTACTTCCGCCTGAACGCAAAGGGCGCGGGGCAGTTCGAACATACGCTGATCATCGTGGACGAAGGCGCGGACCTGCACTTTATCGAAGGCTGCTCCGCCCCCAAATACAACGTGGCGAACCTGCACGCGGGCTGCGTGGAGCTATACGTCAGGAAAAACGCGCGGCTGCGCTATTCCACCGTGGAAAACTGGTCGAAGAACATGTACAACCTGAACACCAAGCGCGCTCGCGTGGAAGAAGGCGGCGCGATCGAATGGGTCTCCGGCTCGTTCGGCTCGCATGTCAGCTACCTGTACCCCCAGAGCAACCTGGTCGGCGCGAACAGCCGCGCGGAATTCACGGGCGTGACGTTTGCGGGCGCGGACCAGAACCTCGACACGGGCGCAAAAATGGTACACCTCGCGCCGAACACGTCAAGCGTCATCACCACCAAATCTATCAGCAAAAGCGGCGGCATCTCCACCTACCGCAGCGCCATCTACATCGGCAAAAACGCGGCTGGCAGCAAGGCGAGCGTCTCCTGCGAAAGCCTCATGCTCGACAGCCAAAGCCGGAGCGACACGATTCCCGCCATGGAAATCCACACGGACGACTGCGACGTGGGACACGAGGCAAAAATCGGCAGGATCAGCAACGACGCGGTGTTCTACCTGATGAGCCGGGGCATCAGCGAGGAAGAAGCGCGCACGATGATCGTGAGCGGATTCGCGAACCCCGTCAGCAAGGAACTGCCGCTCGAATACGCCGTGGAGATGAACAACCTTATCCGGCTTGAGATGAAAGGAAATTTGTAATGGCACGGACGATACGATACGACAACATCAACACCATTCCCGCGCTCACCTGGAACTGGCTCAGGCTGAACCGCGCCACGCTCACGGCGGACGTGACGGCGTTCGGCGGCACGAGCACCGTGAGCGGACTGCCGGACGGCACGGACGCGCTCACCTGCAAAGCGGTCGCCACAACAGACGACCTCCTGCCAGAACACCTGCGCGCCATGCCGGGCGGACTCGGCAGCGAGGCGACCGAATTCATCGGCACGTTCGGCACACAAATGACGGTAACACTCACCGCAAAAAAAGGNGCGCATATCGAACAGCCCGTCACCGCTCATTTTTTTCCCGGACGGGGAAAGACATTCACCGACCGCCAGCTCATCGTCGCCGAGCCGGACGCNAAACTCACCGTCATCATGGTGTACGCGAGTCCCNTTGGACCAGCGGACGCGGACGGACTGCTNGCGGTGCAGACACGGATNTGGGCGCAAGCNCGCGCGGACGTGCACCTCATCAAAGTGAACCTGCTCGGCGCGCGCTGCACGCACCTTGACGACACGGCCGTTTTCTGCGAGGAAGGCGCGCGCATGACGCTCACGCAGATCGAACTCGGCGGCGCGAAAACCTACGCGGGCGTGGGCATGACGCTCGCGGGCGACCAGTCGTCGTTCAGAAGCGACACCGCCTACCACTGCCACGCGGCGCAGCTGCTGGACATGAACTACGTCGTCCGACATAAGGGCGCAAAAACCGACACGCAGATGACCGTAAAAGGAGTCGTCGGCGATGAGGCGACAAAAGTCTACCGGGGTACGATCGACTTCCAGCGCGGCTGCGCGGGCGCGACCGGCGACGAGCAGGAAGAGACGCTGCTGCTTTCCCCCGCCGCCGTCAACAAGTCCATCCCGATTATCCTGTGCGGCGAGGAAGACGTTTCCGGCACGCACGGCGCGAGCATCGGTCGGCTGGGCGCGGACGAACTGTTCTATATGCAGAGCCGCGGCATCAGCGAGCAGGCGGCAAAGCAGATGATGAGCCGCGCGAAAATCGCGGGCGTGGCGCGCCGCATTCCCGACCCGGNAGTCGTCGCCGAAATCGACGCGTTCCTGGACACCATCGCGGCCGTGCGGCACGAATGAATCCCCGCGCGGCGCAAGCCGGACAGTTCTGCCCATAACAAGGAGAAGCAACCATGACCAACCGATTCCGTGCCGATTTTCCCCTGTTCAAAGCGATAGACGAACACGCCTCGCGCGAAAACAGCGGGCTGATGTATTTTGATACGGCAGCGACGGCACAGCGTCCGTTCATCGTCCTGCACGCGATGTCGCATTTTTACGCCACGCAGAACGCGAACCCCCTGCGCGGTCTGTACGACCTGAGCGAGCGGGCAACCAAAGCCTACGAAGACGCGCGCGCCGCCGTGGCAACATTCATCAACGCCGCCGACAGCCGCGAAATCGTCTTTACGCGCAACACGACCGAATCGCTCAACCTCGTGGCATACACCTGGGGCATGCAACACGTGCAGGCGGGCGACGAAATCGTCGTGTCCATCATGGAACACCACTCAAATATCCTGCCGTGGCAGTTCCTCGCGCAGGAAAAAGGCGCGAAGCTGATTTTCCTNGACGTTGACAAAGAGACGGGCAGCATTCCCGAACGCGAATACGCAAAAATCACGCCCAAGGCAAAAATCGTGTCGGTGGCGCACACGAGCAACGTGCTCGGCACGACGAACCCGATCCGGCACATCGCCGCGCTCGCCCACCAGAACGGCGCGATCATGGTCGTGGACGGGGCGCAGTCCGCGCCGCACATTCCCGTGGACGTGCAGGACCTCGGCGCGGATTTCTTCGCGATGAGCGCGCACAAACTCTGCGGTCCCATGGGCATCGGCGCGCTGTACGGAAAACGCGCGCTGCTGGAGGCAATGCCCCCGTTCCTGCGCGGCGGCGAGATGATCGAGTACGTCACCACCGAAGGCGCGACCTGGGCAGACGTGCCGCACAAATTCGAGGCGGGCACGGTGAGCGCGGGGGACGCGGTGGGATTCGCGGCGGCCGTCCGCTATATCCAGTCCGTGGGATTCGACACGATTACCAAGCACGACAACACGCTGAGCGAAATGCTGGTCGAAGGCATCAAAAAACTCCCGCACTTCCATATCTTGGGCAGCAAGGACGGAAGCGCGCGCAGCGGCATCGTCACGTTCACCGTGGACGGCGTGCATCCCCACGACATCGCGAGCCTCCTGAGCGACGAGCATATCGCCATCCGCGCGGGACATCACTGCGCGCAGCCGCTCGGACAGTACCTCGGCGTTCCCGCGAGCGCGCGCGCGAGCATCTATTTTTACAACACGGAACAGGAAATCGCCGTGCTGCTGGAAAAACTCGCGCAGATCCGCGCCTGGAGTGGCTTTAAATCCTAAAATACGCTATCGTAAGAGCGAGGCACCCGAATGGAACTGAAAACGCTGTACCGTGAGATACTGAACGAACACAACATCAACCCCGCGCACAAGGCGGAAATGCCGGAAGCGTCGGTCACGCTGCGGGGCGTCAACCCCAGCTGCGGCGACGACATCACGCTGTTCCTCAAAACCGAGGACGGAAAAATCACCGACGGCAGCTTTACGGGAAGCGGCTGCGCCATCTCGCAGGCTTCCGTGGACATGATGCTCGACCGCATTATCGGCAAGGACGAAACGGAGGCACTGCGCCTTGCGGACAACTTCATGGCGATGATTCAGGGCACTGCCACGCAGGAACAGATCGANTCGCTGGACGAAGCGGGCGCGTTACAGGACATCGCGCACATGCCCGCCCGCGTCAAATGCGCCGTGCTCGGCTGGCGCACCATGACCGAAATGCTGCGNACCGGCACNCCNACCGCCCGCGCGGGCAACGCCCACTGCGCCACGCAAGCCTAGTTTCCCCGGAAAAAATCGTCCACGCTCTTGATCAGCTCCTCGGCGGGGCGCGTCTTCAGGAGGTATTTCTCCGGCTTGGCGGCNAGCACTTTCATCACGGTCTCCTTGTCGTCCTTGCTCGTCAGGAAAATCACCGGGATTCCCGCCGTCTGCGGCTCGCTCTTGAGCATCTCGAACACCTGCAACCCGGAGACGACGGGCATCTCGTAGTCGAGCAGGATNACATCCACCTTTTTCTGCGCGAGCAGCGCAATCGCGTTCATGCCGCTGTTCGCCATGAACACCTCGTATTTTTTGCCGAACCAGTTGTTCATGGCGCGGAGCATCGTGCTGTCGTCGTCCACCACCANAATGCGCTTTTTCCCGTGGAACTCGCTCTCNTCCGTAATGAGGATGTCCAGCTTGGCGATCACGTCCGCTATGTTCACGGGACGCACGAACGCCGCGTTCACCAGCCCCCGCGGCACCACCTCATAGGCAACGTCGATCTCGGCAGGACTCCCGATAAGGTACAGCACCCGGTCCGTCCCCTCCTCCGCCTTGAGCTTCTTGAGGTACTTGAGCGTGCCGTTAAAGGCGTTCAGGTCGCCCTCCAGATAGACGACAAAAATATCGGGCATGTCTTCCTTGAGCGAAATCTCCACGATATCCGGCTGGCTTCTCAGCACGGTATACCCCGCGCCCTGCAAATTCTTGACCATCGCATTGACCAGGAAACTCTCCTCACTGGCCACGAACAGGATACGCTTTTTCATACCGCCCCATTGTAGCGGAAAAACGGGATTTATGGAATACGGGCGGGAATACGGCGGGNNCGCGCNAAGTCTCCCCCTCGCTCCAGCCCCGGCGAGGGCTTGCGCTACCCCCTCTCCTAGGGGCACTGCCCCTAAAACCCCGGTTTTTTTACCGCTTGAAAGCGGTGGGAACGTCTTGGGAGAGGGAAACCCCTCTACTTCCGAAGCGGGGTTTTCCCTCTCCCAAACCCTCACCCTTTCCCAGCACGGCTTAGGGCTGCCGCCCCAAGACCCCGCTGTCGCANANTGNNGANAACAAATTTCCCCCTGCTGCAACGCTCCCGCAAACTGCGGGGAGCGAATTTCACCCCTGCGAAACGCTCCCGCAAACTGCGGGGAGCGAATTTGGTGCGCAAGATTTATCTCCGGCGGACGGGCAGGCGTTATTTGGGGTCGGGGACGCGGGGCGGCTGGCCGAGCGCGGCGGAGACGTGGCGGACGTACAGGGCGCGGATGGCGGGGTATTCGCCCAGGCCTTTGACGTTCACGGTGACGTTCAGTCCTGCCCGCTCAAACTGTTGCCGCCAGCTGTCGTCATCGTCGCCTGCCATGTCGTTGTTGGCGTGGTCGCCGGCGGCAAGCATGAGCGGCGCGAGTACCACGCCCTTGTACTTGCCCGCCTTTACGAGCGCGATGACATCGGCGCACGTGGGGTAGGCTTCTACCGTGCCCACGAACACGTTGCCGTAGCCCTCCTGCTTTGCCTGATAGTCCATTGCCGCGTACAGGAAATTGCTAAAATACTCCGTGCCGTGTCCCATCAGCACCAGTGCCTGCTTCTTTGCCAGCGGATTGCCCCGCGCGAGCGCGGCGAGCACGGCCGAAATGTCGTCGTTCGTCGCAAGGAGCGGCTCGCCGTAGCGCACCGCGTCGAACTGCGCCTCATACGGCGCGGCGAGCGACTTCATCTCGTTGTACTCAAGCCCGTACATCAGGTGCGTGGGCTGCACGATTACGGTCTTGCAGCCTTTTGCCCGCGCGTCCTCCATCGCCTCGGAGACCGAAAAGATCTTCGTCCCGTCGCGCTCAAGCAGCTTCTTGCGGATCATCGAGCTGGTGTAGGCAGACGTGACGTAGGCTTCGGGGAACGCCTGGCGCACCTCCTGTTCAACGGCGACGATCGTCGCCTGGCGGTTGTCCTCGTAAGACGTGCCGAAGCTCACGAGGATAATCGCGGTCAGTGAAAGCAATGTGTTCATACTTTCATTCTCCTGCGTGCGTTCGCAATGAAATGAGAACGCACTGTTGCTATAAAAGTTTGCGACGCAAACTTTGGAGATAAAAACGCCGCACCATGTGTGCGGAGTTTTTATCATTTCTCCTAATAATTTATTTGGTAGAGCAATGCGCTCAACAATGCGTAGCAATCGACCCACCGCGCCCCGGTCGGCTTGAAGTGGAACAGCTCGCGCGGCAGCAGGTGGCAGCGGCCGTTCCTCACCGCCGACAGGTCGCGCCAGACCGGGCTTGCCGCAAGCAGCCGCTCGAACCCGGCGACCGCCTTTTCCTCGCTCGCGCCCATCGTCGTCACCAGAATGATGTCCGGGTCGGCGGCGATGATTGCCTCAAGGCTCACGTCCTCGCCGAACGCGCGGTCGCTGTCGGCAATATTGCGCGCGCCCAGCTCATGCAGGATTGCGCCGGTCATATTGTTGCTGCTGTTCTTTGCCCGCACGCCGCCGCTGAACGCGCGCAGCAGCAGCACCGTGGGCGCGTGTGCCGCCGCCTGTTCCCGCGCCGCCGCGACAATTTCCGCGCACTGCGCCTGCACGTCCGCGCCGTTCGTTCTATATAAATCGGTTTTACCGGTGATGTCCGTGCAGACGCGCAGCATCCGCAGGTAATCGTCAAAGGTGTCCAGCGAAAAGAAAGCGGCCGCGATCCCCGCGCGCTCCAGCAGCGGAAGCAGCCGCTGATGCGCCGCAATGTTCGCGCTCAGGATGACAAAATCCACGCCGAGCGCGAGCAGCCGCTCGCCGTTCGGGGAGAACATCGTGCCGACGACCTCCGCCTCTCCCGATCGCACCACGCCCGCACCGTGCGCGGAAAAACACGTGGTATGCCACTGTTCGTTCAGCGCGCGGGCTTTTTCCGCGCTCATCGCCGGTGGCTCAGCAAACGCGTCGCTGGTGGCGCAGGCGACCGTCCCGCCCGCACACATCCACACGGCGGCAAGGCTGCCCTGCAAGACGGCGACTTTCTGAGGGCGTTCGACCGAAACGGTGCGGTTCAGCGCGTCGGTAAAGGTATGGGCGACTGACGGGAAAGAAACGAAAAGCGTGAGACACGCGGCAAGCGCGCGCAAAAGATGAGCGTTCATGGCAAATCCATACATCGTGAATTTTCTGTCGCAAAGCCCGGCGATCTGACTCTAACAGTGGCGGGACCGTGAGGTGCTTTCAACCTGCTTCCCCGTTGCCTTTCGGCAGCCTTGCGTGTCCTCATTCTAGCAGAATCGCCCGGCAAAGACAAGCGCGGTTTCCCTTGTTTTTCCTGCGCGAAAAAGGTATCTTAAAGATGATGAAAGACGCTATCGTTTCCATTGACGCACACCAGATTACCCTTTCCAGCTCGCTGGACGCGGCGGCGTTCGGCAAGGTGAACCCCACGCGGCTGCTCGACGACTGCGGGTGGCTCGCCACGATTCCTGCGGCGGCAGACGCAGATGCCGTCACGTTCGCCGAGTGGCGGTTTGACGGCACGCAGACCGACGGCGACGGCATCGCGCTGTTCGCGGGAACGTCGCCCGGCGACGGAAAAACGCTGCGCCGCTTGTTCGCGGAAGGCACGGACGGCGAGTCTGAGCGCGCGGCGATCGCAACCTGCACGGCACTGTCGGCGGCAATCGCGCGGGGCATCGCACTGGGAGCGGTGGGCGCGGAAGGCATTGCCGTCTTTGCGCAGGAGACGCGGACGCAGGTGCTGTTCCTGCCCGCAGAACTGTTCGGGCGGTGCGCGGACAACGCGCCGGAGCGCACGGCGGCAGATGCGGGCAAGTACGTCCACAAAGGGCTTTCAGGCACGGAATCGCTGCTGTTCACCCGCGCGGTGATCGCCTACCGTGCGCTGTGCGGGACGCTCCCCTACCGCGATCCGGATTTGTCCAAACGGCAGGCAGACATCTTTGACGGCAGGTTCGTTCCCGTCGCCCTCATGCGCACGGACATCGACGCGACGCTCGCGCAGGCGATTGACAGCGGACTGCGCGTGAGCGCACAGCCGCGCATCGTGCCGGGAGAACGCCGTTACGTGAACGAAAAAGCGGCGGCACGCCGCGCGGCAATCATCGCGGCGGCAGAACGGTTTTCCCCGGCGGCATTCGCGGCGGCATGTAAGACCGCCCCGGCGCAGACGGACGCGCTCGCGCAACAGCGGCAGGCATTCGTCAGAAAGCAGACGGCGACGGTACGGCGCAGACGGTTTTTCCGCCGCAACCGCAACACCCTGCTCGTCACGGCAACCGCTGTCGTACTCGCCGTGTGGGCAGTCACCTCGTTCGAGCGGGAAAACCGGGGGCTTGCGACGAGCAAAGGCCTCACCTCGTGGGAAACGACGCAGGCATTGTACGCCACCATTCATCAGGCAAACGTGCCGCACTTGCAGGAAATCGCCAAGGGCAAGAAGACCAAAAACCTGCGCCAGATCGTGAGCGGCTTTTACGTGACCAACCGCAGCCGCTACGCGATGAGCCANGACGAAGCGACCGTCAGCCCGGCNGAATGGCTGCACCTCAGGAACAAGACGAATTTCTGGCAGTACGGGCTGACCCACCTGCGCATTGACGGCACGGACGCGGACTCGTCGTTCGCCTACCCCGTGCGCGCGGACAAGCCGCAGCCGTTGGCAGCGGAGGCGGACGTGCCGCGCAAAAACGGGACGACCGTGCGCCACACGGCGACCTATTATCTGGTGAACAACGACGGCTCCGCCCGTATCAGCACGAACACGGTGACGGACACCGTGACGCTCACCTGGCGGCGCGGACGGTGGCTCGTGACGGACATCGCGAGCAAGAGCAAAGGCAGTTTTGTGTTCACCAAGGATTTCTACGCCGCCTACCAGGCCGCGCTCGACGCGACGGACGGCGACATCGAGCAGACCGCCGACATCCTGCGCGCCACCTACGAATGGATTCCCACCGCCGAAGAAATCCGCGCGGGCAAAGCCTCCCTCGAAAAGAAACTCAGCCGCCGCGCGTTTTAGTTTGACCGCGCGCAGAAACGGCTTTACAATAAAGATGACGCGCGCGCAGTTGTGCGCGGTGCGCCAAACGGAGCGTTAAATGAAAAGAATCATCGCGGCGGCACTTGCCTGCCTCACCTGGTGCGCGGCATCCGCGCAGGAAAAAGTCTACCTGTGGCCGAACAAAGTCGGTCCCGGCTCTGAAAAAGTCAAGGCGACCCAAACGATTGCCGAGCGAAGCCCCATTCCGGGGCAGCAGAACCGCGCCGTCTCCGGCGTGACCGAACCGTATTACGAAGTGTTCGCGCCGCCGGCATCCGCCGCAAACACGCAGCGTTCCCTGCTCGTCATTCCGGGCGGCGCATACCAGCGCGTCGTCATCGACACCGAAGGCTACGACTACGTGCAAGGATACACCGACGCGGGCTATACGGTGTTCGTGCTCACCTACCGCACCCCCAACGACGGACACAAGAACGCGAGCCTTGTCCCGTTGCAGGACGCACAGCGCGCCATGCGGCTGATCCGGGCGAACGCAGAGACCTACGGCATATCCCCGTTCAGAATCGGCGTGATGGGAAGCTCGGCGGGCGGACACGTGGCGGCAAGCCTCGCGACGCGGTTCGGCGAGGAGACCTACAAACCCGTTGACAGTGCCGACAAGGACAAGGACGGCAACTGGACGAGCGCGAAACCGGCGTTCCAGTTCCTCATTTACCCGGTCATCACCATGCAGGACGGCACACACGCCGGAAGCCGCACCGCGCTGCTGGGCGCAAAACCGTCGCAGAAAGACAAGGATGCCGCCTCATGCGAGCTGCTGGTAACCGCCGCCACGCCGCCCGCGTTCATCGTCTGCGCGACCGACGACAAGAGCGTGCCCCCGTACACAAACGCCATCGCCTACTGGAAAGCCATGAGCGACAAGAGCGCGAAATGCGAGCTGCACATCTTCCCCGAAAGCGGACACGGATTCGGCGTGCTGAACGCCTACGGCACGGCGGCGCAGTGGCAGCCGCTGTCAATCGAATGGCTCAAGACATACCTGAAATGACAGCATGACAAATTTACAAAAAGTGTCAGATTGACAAAACCCGTGTTTCTTACTACACTGGTCATATCTTTTTGATGGTCGAGGTTTTTATGGCATACGAATACAATCTGGAAAAACAGCACGCAAAGGGCAAGCTGCATGCGATCGAGCGCATCAACGCGCTGTGCGACAAAGGCAGTTTTATGGAAATCTACGCCGACGCGCGGCATCAGTGCACCAACTTCGGCATGGAGACCAAAGAAATTCCCTACGACGGCGTTATCACCGGCTTCGGCACGATCAACGGCAGGAAAGTCGCCGTCTACGCGCAGGACTTTACCGTGCAGGGCGGCTCGCTCGGCAAAGTGCACGGGCAGAAAATCGCGGAGCTGATCGCCAAGGCAATCGAAATAAAATGCCCCGTCATCGGCGTGAACGATTCGGGCGGCGCGCGCATTCAGGAAGGCGTGGACGCGCTGTGCGGCTACGGCGACATCTTCTATCAGAACGTGCGCGCGTCCGGCGTGATCCCGCAGATTTCCATCGTCGCCGGTCCGTGCGCGGGCGGCGCAGTCTATTCGCCGGGGCTGACCGACTTCATCTTTACCATTGACGCTATCTCGCACCTGTACATCACCGGTCCGAAAGTCGTCAAGCAGGTCATGTTCATGGACATCACCGACGAAGACTTGGGCGGCGCGACCATCCACAGCCAGAAATCGGGCGTGGCGCACTACCGCTGCGGCGACGAGGCCGAATGCTACGAAAAAGTGCGCGCGCTGCTCGACTATATCCCGCATTTCTACGGCGACCAGCCGGCGGCGGCAGAAAAACCGAAGTACGACGAAAAGCACAAGGCAAAGCACATCACGACCATCCTCCCCGAAAGCAGCAACAAGGGCTACGACATCCGCGAGGTGATTGCCGACGTGGCGGACGACGACAGCTTCTTTGAGGTGTCGGCAGAATTCGCGCAGAACGCCGTCATCGGCTTTGCAAAAGTGGAAGGCAAGACCGTCGGCATCGTGGCGAACAACCCCGGCTTTCTGGGCGGCATCCTCAACTGCGACGCGTCCGACAAAATCGCGCGGCACGTGCGCTTCTGCGACAGCTACGACATTCCGCTGCTCACGTTCGTGGACGTGCCCGGATTCGTCCCCGGCCCGCAGGAAGAGCAGAAAGGCATTATCCGCCACGGCGCAAAAGTGCTGTACGCCTACAGCGAAGCGTCCGTTCCCAAGGTGACGGTCATCACGCGCAAGGCATACGGCGGCGCGTACATCGCGATGTGTTCCAAGCATTTGGGCGCGGATTTCGTATACGCCTGGCCAAAGGCAGAGATTGCCGTCATGGGCGCGGAGGGCGCGATCGGCATCCTGTACGCAAAGGAGACCGACCTGAACGTGAAGGCGCAGAAAGGGCAGGAATACCGCGACACATTCATGACCCCCACCATTGCCGCACAGCGCGACTACATCAGNGCGGTCATCGCGCCCGAGGAGACCCGCGCGCGCGTNGNACAGAGCTTTGCCCTGCTCGCGACCAAGACNGNCAGCGANNNCCTCCGCCGCAAGCACGGGAATATCCCGCTGTAACAACATGCAGGGGCATTCCCGCCCNTGCNAAC
>JAAVAM010000053.1:41245-46298 GCA_014804085.1 Treponema sp.
GAAACGCACATGGANCATACAGACACGGACGGACAGGACGNGNGCGCGGAACGGCAGACNGAANAAAGACGACGCTACGGCGTNCAGNTGCTTGCGGAGAAATGCCCGCGTATGNCTTCTGTATTTTTCTTCGGATCCGGCATCTGGACGATAGTGGTGGTCTTTGTCGGCTGCCTGATTTACATCTTACCTATGTCCTGCAACGTAATTTGCTTTTTTTTCCTTGTCGCAGTAGACGTATGTTTTAAGGTGCTGAGCACACTCCTGTCGCTCGTGGCGTTGTGGCTCAAGCATTCNNCTGCCANGCGCAGCGCACCGCACGAAAGCCCCGCCCCGGCAGCGCAGGAAGCCCCGGCGGAACGAGCCGTACAGCGTTTTGCCGGACGGCATCCGCGCATCGCCTCGGCGTACCTGTATGGCTACGCAATATTGTGCTGGTTTACGGGCATACCCCCTATACTCCTCTGCCGTGAGCTGCTGTCCGTGCCGGTCACCATACTGGCATTCTGTTCCCTGCNCAGGAAAGACGACTANCCGCAGACAAAAACGCCGCCGGNCGAAACCAAGGAGATCACATGGAACATNNAGACACGGACGGACAGGACGNGCGCGCGGNACGGCAGACGGAAGNAAGACGACGCTANGGCNTNCAGNTGCTTGCGGAAAAATGCCCGCGCGCGGCTTCCCTGTATTTCTTCGGCTTCGGCATNTGGACGGTAGTNGTNCATGTCAGNTTCTTAATCCCCATTATTGGTATACTACTCAGCGACNACTTTCCCCGCTGTCTCATGGCGGACGGTATCCCCCGACATCTCTTTATGGCAGGGATGTACTGCTTTTGGGCGTTGAGCATACTCCTGTCGCTCGTGGCGTTGTGGCTCANGCATTCNNCTNCNANGNGCANCACNCCNCNCGAANANCCCNCCCCGNCANCGCAGNAAGCCCCGNCGGAACGAGCCATACAGCGTTTTGCCGGACGGCATCCGCNCATNGCCTCGGCGTNCCTGTANGGCTACGCAATATTCTCGGCAGCATGCAGTGTATGGCAACTCNTGCAGGAAAGAGGTGGCACGAGCTCGCTTTGCGACCAAATCCTCGTCTACACGCAGTTCTGCTTTATACTGCTGTCCGTGCCGGTCNCCATACTGGCATTCTGTTCCCTGCGCAAAANATAACCGCCACTCCCGCTCACACCACCGTTATCTCAATCCGCTTGCCCGCGCACAGCTCCTGCCTNAGCCTGCCGTTCCGCGCCCACCGCGTNCGCACCTCAAGGGCATACGNGCCGGGCGTGACTTCGCTCGGCAGGTAGAACATGAGCGAGCGCGGGAAGTTGTCGCCCATNCGTNCNGGCGGCACGCAGACGGCATCCCCGCCCGCCGTGGGCAGGAAGAAAACGCCCGCNCCGTCGCCCGCAAGCTTCANGTTCCTGCCGCAAATCCGCACGAGCGTTCCCGTGCGCACCATGCCGCTCCCGTCGTCGGGCAGGCTCTGCACCGACAACACCGCCGGGGCAGTGTCGCTCCTGCGGACGGTCGAACAGACAAGCTTTTTGCAGACGGCGAGCAGCGTCTTTGACGGCGTAAAGCGCGGCACCAGCTTCGGACGCGCGCTCGGCGTGTCAAGCTCGGTGCGGAACGTACCGTCGAGCGCATGGTAGATTTTTCCCAGACCGAGCACGTCCACGGCATATCCGCGCCGAATCCGGTCGAGGTACGCCTCGCGCAGCACCTCCGCGGCATAAAACACCATGTTTTCGTTCAGCAGACACCGCCCGTCCTTCTGAATGTCGCTGACGATGTTCCGCAGGGTTGCCGTCTGCTCGTTCACCTTGCCCACGAGCCGCCCGCTCCCGTTCAGGTGGTCTTCCGACAGCGTGACCCGCACCCCGTACTGTACCTCCCTGAATTCCCCCAGTCCCGGCTTTTTTCTCGGCATGACCCCTCCTCCGTTGCGCGCCGTGGCGCAGCGTGCTATACTATGCTCTGACGGTGCGCGGCATACTGCTCACCGCCCCCGCCGCTCCAGTATACCGCTCAGCGGCACACGACGCAACCCGCACCGCACTCCTGCCCCAGTGCCACCGAACACCACGAACAGATGACAGACACGCACCTGTACAGGTGCTCCCATAAACCATGCGCAGGTTTCTCTCCCTCACACTAGGCTGTTAGCACCCCTTACACGAGGCTGTGAGCATCCCTCACAGTAGTTTGTGAGACACCCTCACACGGGTTTGTAACGGCTTCTCACATAAGACTGTAACAATCCCTTACATGAGGCTGTAAGTATCCCTCATCTGTGGCTATCCACGGCGCGGGCGACGGGCTGTTTTCGGCGTTTTGTGGCGATTTTTTTCGGCATATTGTGGTAAATTCTTTCGGCGTTTTGTGGAACTGTCCGCCAGCGTTTTTTCAGTCAGAAATGGCAAGACACATCGGCTGAACGTGCGTTGCCCGCGCATTTTGTGCGCGAACACTGCGTAAAAATACCGTTTTATGTCGGAAAATTACCATGAAGCCGTGGTATACTACCGTAATGGCACGTGCGGAATGCGTTCCGCGCAATGAGCCAGGCAAGGAGTTATACATGAAAAGAACGAGGACGTTCAGGCACGGCATGCTCGCGGGCATGGCCGCGCTCGCCATCATGGGGGGGGGTATTTTCTAGCCTGCTCCAACGATCCAGATGAAGAGGAAAATAATCCTTCTGGAAGTACTGTCACTTATGGCAAGTTAGAGACTGACAGACGGACAATCACTGCCCCACAAACAGCGGGCACGGTAACATTAAACGGTACGCCAAAGGCATCGCTCAAAGAAGCATGGGATGCTATCAGCGAAAGTGAGGGCGACTACACCATCACCCTGACAAGCGGTACATATCCCATTGATGGGGTTCTTGCCTACAAGGGCGACGCAAACATCATTATTTCCGGCACGGGCAACGCGGAATTCGGACTTGATGTCCTTATCACGGGCAACCCGAACACAAAAAATCAAAAACAGCGCGAATTGGTCTATATTTCAGGGGGAAAAGCAAATCTTATCCTTGAAAACTTGACTATCCAAAACACAGATACCAATGACCAGTCAGAGGCAATTGCCACTGACGGCACGGGCAACCTCGCCGCCTACAACTGTTCGTTTTTGAGCCATCAGGATACTATCCGTACCGTCGGCAAGGCATGGTTCTACAAATGCTATGTTGAGGGCGATGTAGACTTCCTGTGGATGGAGTCTCCGGGCAAGGTTGCGCTGTACGAAGCGTGTGTCCTCCGCGCCGTAAATGACCGCACGGACAAAGCATATTTTGCCGCACCGCGCATGAGCCGCGCAAGCAAAGTCAACAAAGGGCTTGTCATCTACAACTCTACGCTTGAGGCGGAAGATATGGAGGTGTACCTCGGACGGAACGTATGGCCCGGTTCTGAAGAGTACAAAAACGTCGCCGTTATTGGAAGCACGTTCTACGGAACACTGCATGGCGATGTGTGGTACAGAGATGCCGACGGCACGTCTGACCAGCAACATGTCGGCTTCAAGACCGACAGCAACTTCGGGAGATCCTCAAAAGGCAACGGTACTATCTTGACCTCGGCGGCAGTCAGCGCGGAATACGGGGGACGAACAAACATCATGAACCGCGTGTACGACACCATTGCCCAAAGATTCAAGCCGGAGCAAGAGAGCACACACTGGGACATCAACAAACTTGCCGCTGACAGGAACTGGAACGTAGTAACGGACACGTCAAAACACCTGCTTGACGGCGAGACGGAGACGGTAACGGTGTCCTACGATTTGTCCGGCGAAACGTTGCCCAGCGAACTGACAATCACTGGCTTCACTCACCACTCTAGCGGCTCTGCTACCGGCGGCAACGGAAGCACGATTACCGTTCCCCTCACGGGAAAAGCGGTCGTCACCGTCACGGGAATCTATTCAGGCAACGGCACTATTAAAGCGGGAGAGCAGGGCGAGGCAGTGTACGACTTTGGCACTGGCTCGACAAGCAAAAGCGCCGAAAAAGGCTATGTCGTCTATAACGCGAGCGCAACGTCAGTCATCATCGCACCAACAAGCTCGACATACATCACCAAGATTGAAGTCGAGTATGACAACACCGTTACGTTCACGCCCGTAACGGCGATTGCCGTATCGGGGGACTCAACCACCTACACGGTCGGCGTACCGCTCAAACTTTCGGCGGCGGTAACCCCCGGAAACGCGACGAATCGCGACGTGAAATGGTCATCCTCTGACGAAGCTGTCGGAAAAATCGATGAGTACAGCGGCACCGTCACGTTCGCAAGTGCTGGACAAGTAACGTTCACCGCGACCGCCCGTGACGGAAGCGGCAAATCTGGCACTATCACCTGCACTCCCGAAGCGGCGACCTGGACGAGCGCGGAATGGTACGATTCAAAAGATTCCTCTTCCACCACAGCAAGCGGCAATGGCACTGGTCTTGGTGGATCTGCCGGAGAGAACAACAGCGTGTTTACGCTCGGAGCAGGAGTCGGCGGAGTAACATTGGGCGGGGCAAAAACAGTAACAGGTATCAATAACGAAGCATTGAAGATTTCGACCGGGTTGAAGATGAATTCAAGCGGAACAGTCACATTCTCCGTGACAAAAAATGCGACTGTCCTTGTCAAAACGGGGCACTGTCCTACTGGTAGCAACGCAACAAACGACACGCTTAAAATTACTGCTTCTAATGGAACGGCTACGGCTGATGCTTCAAACCCAAGCGAAAAACCGACAGCGGACGCTGATTACAAATGGACGCTGACACCGGGAACATACACAATCGGACGGGGAGGCAGCGGGTACGGGCCTTCGATTTACTATGTCAGAGTTGACATCACCGAGTAATGCGTGATCGCAACGGATACGTTCCCCTGTATAAAGCACCGGGGCGTATCCACTCCCGCCGTGCGGAGCATTGCACGGCAGCCAGTGCGGGCAGGTGTTCCTTGCGGAGCAGCCCTGCCCGCGCGGCGGCAATTCCGTAATCTGCGCCGGGGTGCGCGGGGTCTGTCGGCTTC
>JAAVAM010000034.1:0-111077 GCA_014804085.1 Treponema sp.
AACAGCCCGGCTCGCGCAAGGGCGACCGTCGCCCCGCAGATCGCGCACACCGTGCCGCCAGCGGCAAGCAGTTCCGCCGCCTTTTTGACGACCGCGCCATGCTTCGGGTCGTCCCAAGTGTTCGCCCCGGGCAAAAGCAGGACGCTCGATTTGTCCGCCGCAATGTCGCCCACGGTGCAGTCGGGAACGACCGTCAGCCCGCCCATCGTCCGAACCGGCTCTTTTGAAACGCCCGCCGTCCTCACCGTCACTTCCGGCGCGTCCGCCTTGAAAAACCGCCGCGAATGCAACTCCGCCGTAACATACCCGATTTCCCAGTCCGCCATCGTGTCAAGAACATACACATAGATTGAAATCATTTTCGTCCTCCGCATTCGCATGATTGCCGTTTCAAAATATCGCCGTCCATTCTAACAGACATCCGCCGAAAAGGCAAACATGCTGGGATGATCCTGCGGGCGATTTTTTTCAGTGCGGATTCTATGTATTCAATATAACTTTGCGAAACGACGGCAGGAAAATAGTATTTGAAAGAATGCAAATACTATGCTATATCCTTGGTTATAGTCCCAAACCACAACCATCGTACTTTGCCTATACTATGTTCCCGAAAGCAACTCTCCCATTTTATTCTACCAATCCAATTACTACTGGTGTATGCAACGATGTTTTTCCACCAACGACGACAACAGCCAACGGAAATTCTATAGTCGTACCCAAAAGCGTTTTTATACCCGCATCAAGTATCTCGCCTTTGACTTTTTGGTCTATATAGTCAACATAAACAGCAGAACTCCGCGACGAAAAGAAAAGTCCGTCACCATATTCAATAGCGGCCATTGTCCCGCCATATTTTACCACGAATCCTGAAATGTAATATGCGTGTCCTGCTTCCAATGCTCCTCCTGAGAAAAACTTACGATTCCGTTCATTTTCGTCAATTCCGTGGTAAACATAGCCTCTTGCGATTGCTTTTGCTTTCGCATCAAGTTCGGCTTTTTTTTGTGCTTTTTTCCGTGCTTCTTCTTCAGCAGCAATAGCAGCCAATCGTTCCTTTTCGGCTTCTTCAGCAGCACGCTTTTCGTCAATACGTTTTTTATAATCTTCTGATATGGAAATGTTGATTACCATGCAATTATCCTCAAATCCATTATAGTTTCTGACTCTTTGTCCTTGTGCAGAAAAAATCAGCGAATTTTCTGGATCTTCATATTCTACCGCATAGTGCGTGTAGTCATCGCTGTCATCGTCAAGAACTATTTTGATCCGTTCATATTCGCTTATTTTATATTCATCTAGTTTTTCCCAACCGCCTTTTTTCTTTTGCCATCCGTAAACAGTAATGGCAGGGATTTCAGTTTCATACCCTCTGTCCCTATCTTCTTTTATAAGAAGATGTTTAATGACAAGACCTTCATCATAGCCCTTGATATACTCACATTCAAAAACTGTTGCATTAGGTTTTTCTGATTTGAATGGCGAATATTCTAGTTTTTTAGGTTTTGCCCATAAAAGTGTTGTCGCTAACATTGTAACAAACAAGATACCAATAATGCGAAGATTAAAACCCGCATTCTTTCTTTCATACTTCTTCATATACAACTCCTTAAAATAGTTTGTTCATCACGAACGCATCCCAATACATATGCTATAGTGTCGCCTGTTCCAATAACGATTTCAATGCTTCCTGTGACAATTTTTCGTCGCTATGCACGGCGTTATGCTGCGGCCTTGTCAGCAGTATGAGATTTTCAGGACGGTTGTCGTAGCCGTTGTTGTCAATATGATGCACGTCATAACCGTCGCCCTCTTTTTTGCCGAGGAAAGTCTTTGCAACGAGCGTATACACATTGACGGAATGGTCTACGCTCAACTTTTTATCGACATCTAATTTCAGATAGCCAGTTTTTGCCGCGTCGTCCTGTTGTACAATGATACCGTTGTATTTCACTCTTCCCATGGTGCTTATGGAATAACGGTCGTAGCCTGGCAAATCGCGCCATTCTTCTCCGGGTAAAATGGCTTCTTCTGCATTATATCGTTTCGCACCTTCCTGCTTTTTCTCTGCGATTTCTTGTTTTGATGGCCAATTGTTTTTATGGGGAGTCTTTTCCCATAATTGGTCGTAGTTTTGCGCGAACTCAGCATCAGTGAGCTTGCATTTTCCCGTAAAATTCATCGGTGCGTTGTTCATATTCATTCTCCCCCAATCGCTAAGCAGTTTTTCTGTTCTCTCTACCTCAAACTCCCGATCGCCTTTTATTGAAGAAGCGTCGCAAGAAACAGAGATCAAACAAGTTGCAAGGACTGTCATCAAAAAAACAAATCTTTTCTTCATGGCAAAAATCATTTCCCCACAGAATCCAGCGAATCAGACAGCTTGTTCAGCGAATCCGAAAAACTTTTCAGGTTTTCCGTGGATTTCTGGAGTTTTTCGATGCTGGTCGGGTCTGCAATCTTTTTTGTCGCCGAAAACCCGACGAATGTCCGCCAGCCCGCCACGAGCAGGAACAGCGCGCAGATAATCGTTCCCGCAATGGACGCGCCGCGCTTTTCTTTCGGCTTTTTGCAGATACCGATGATTCCGCATAGCAACCCGATGACGAGCAGTGGAATGCTTATGAAATTCATGATTCCCAAAAACGGAATCAGACCAATCAGCGCAAAAAATGTGCCGATAATTCCCCAAAGAATGCTTCCCATAAAAATCTCCTGTTTTATCCAAAAGGATTGCCATAATATCCATTTGGACTAATTCTTTGCCATTATATATACAGGCGGACAAATCGTCAAGCGAAAAACAATCCATTTGTACTATATTAAAATGCCATGCTGAACTTTTGGATTCGAGTAAGGGACAGGCTTGACTATCTTGGATTTTCTCAAAAAGAACTGGCAAAACAGATTCAAGAAAGCTACAACACCTTGCAATCGTGGACAAGCAAGGACAGGCTTCCAAACGCCGAAACCGCAGTCCGAATTGCGCAGGCACTGCATGTCAGCGTGGAATACCTGGTAACCGGAACAGACCCGTCATTTTCTCCCGCCGTAAAAAACGCCGTCGTGCCGCTGATAAAAAAACTGAACAGCCTTTCCGACACCGACCTGCATTTTTTCGCCGAAGTACTTGACCGGCTCACGACATGACAGGGCGTAAAAATCATGCCCCAAACGCATACCGCACAATTGAAAATAAGTATTGTACACTTTCCGCGCAGTGACGTATACTCTCATCATACCCAAACAGGAGCATGACATGAAACGAATTATCACCCTGACCCTCGCGCTTGCGGCGGCATTCGTCCCGCTTTTCGCGCAGGACTTCCAAAAACTCGCCCACCGCACGGACGACCCGACCGCGCCCGCCGTCTACTTTACCACAGACATCTCCGCGCAGGGGCTGCTGAAAGTGTACGACGCGCTGAACCAGAACATCGGCAAGAACGTCGCCATCAAAGTCAGCTTCGGCGCGCCGGGCGAACAGGTGCTCGACGCAAAGCTGCTCTCCGGCCTCATCGCCAAAACGGGCGGCACGATGGTTGACTGCAACGGGCTTTCGGGCAACCGCTGGACCGCCGCCATGAACCTCGCGCTCGCCAAAGAAAACGGATTCGCCGCCGTGGGAAAGACGCAGATGCTCGACGACCAAGGCGACATCGACCTCCCCGTAAACGGCGGCCGCCTGCTAACATACACGCGGACGGGCAGCCGCTTCAACGACTACGACACGTTCATCGCCGTCCACCGCTTCAAGCTGCACTACCTGCCCGCGCTCGGCGGCAACATCAAGAACATCTCGCTCTGCCTCGCAAGCCGCTCCGGCAAATGCCTCATCCATTCCGGCGGCACCGACGCGAACCGCTTCCACAACATGAGCGCAGAAATCACGATGCAGTCGTTCGCCGACGCAACAAAAGCGGCGCTCGACGCAAAGAAAAACTGGGCGTTCATCAACGTCCTCGACAGCTTCCGCGTGGAAGACTCCTGCCGCGGCGCGCAGAACCCCGGCAACATCGGCATCATCGCCTCGCGAGACGTCGTGGCAATCGACCAGTGCGCCGTTGACTTCCAAATCGGCCTCGCCCCCGCCGACGACGCGACCAAATCCGCCTGGGAAACCCAGCACCAAGTCGCCGTCCTAAAATACGCCGAAGACCTCGGCTGCGGCACCCGGCACTACCGCTTCATCAACCTGGACGAGTGAAAAGCCGGGCGGGGGAAGTCCGCATGATGCAATCTCCGTGGGGGGAAGTCTCCCCCTCGCTCCAGCCCCTGCGGGGCTTCCGCTACCCCCTCTCCTAGGGGCTGCGCCCCTAAAACCCCGCAACGCCCATCAGAACACACGTTTCCGCATGGTGCGGAAAACAGCCCGCAACAAAACCACGCTTCCGCACTTTGCGGAAAGCCCGCCCAACGAAAAGCCACGCTTCCGCACGGTGCGGAAAGTCGCCCGTGACAAAACCACGCTTCCGCACTTTGCGGAAAACTGCCCGCAACAAAACCATGCTTCCGCACTTTGCGGAAAACCGCCCGCGACAAAAGCAGTCTTCCGCAGTTTGCGGAAAACTTACCTAGCGAAAAGTCACGTTTCCGCGCTTTGCGGAAAGTCCGCCCGACGAAAACCATGCTTCCGCACTTTGCGGAAAGTCGCCCGTGGCAAAATCGCGCTTCCGACACATGTAGAAAATCTGCCCGAAGAAAAAACACGCTTTCTACGCTTGTAGAAAGACTCCCCAAGTCAAAATCGCGCTTCCTACGCATGTAGAAAATCCGCCCGAAGAAAAAACAGACTTTCTACATGCGTAGAAAGACTCCCCAAAACAAAAACAGGCTTCCCACGCTTGTAGAAAGCCCGCCCACAGCAAACGCACGTTTCCTACACTCGGAGAAAGCCCTGCCGCAACCGTGCGTTTCCTCCGTCTGTAGAAAGCCCGTCTGCCCATGCCCGGCGCGAANGNNGCCGCANNTTTNCGGCTANGCCTCCGCTTTTTCGACGTAGCGCAGCAGCTGCTGAGCGTTGCCCGCAAGCGGGGGCGCGGTGTCTGCGAATTCGACCGCGCGGGTGCTGTCAATCGCCTTGAGCGTGGCGGTAATCTTGTCGCGGGCGGCGGCGAGGACTTCGCCCATCACGCGCGACGTGTCGGCCTTGATGTCNGCGACCAGTTTTTCCCAGTGCACCGCAATGCGGCTCGCGCGCGAGGTCAGGTCGTCGTCGCGGATCAGCTCGAATTTCTTGATGTTGTCGGGGTTGGCGTAG
Source organism: Treponema sp. (assembly GCA_014804085.1). Lineage (GTDB taxonomy): Bacteria > Spirochaetota > Spirochaetia > Treponematales > Treponemataceae > Treponema_D. The sequence continues at coordinate 5,258 of JAAVAM010000034.1, forward strand.
TTTCCGCCGCGCGCGCTCACCGCCCAGCTGAAATATTTTTCCACGCGGAACGACGGCGACTCCGCGTCGTCCAAAAAGCCCGCATGCACGCGCCGCTCGTCCAGACCGTACACCACGAACCGCGCCGGGTCGTCGGCGTTCACCACGATTTCTTCCGCGTCGATCCAGAACACGCGCCGCCCGGTGATATGCCCCGCCACGAACAGCCGCTCTTCCTTGTCGGGCTTTTCCCCGCGCGTGATTTTTACGGGCATGACCCAGTGGTAGACTTTCTTTGCGCCGCGCACCAGCAGGCTGCTGCGGTCAAACTGCACGCGCCGTGCGCCCTCATACGGAACGCTGTCAAAAATCGGCTGGTCGATCCGCTGTTCCCAGACGGGCACCCAGCCCACTTTCTGCCCGCGCTCCTGCGGAAACTGGTTGTTCCGGCGCGACTGCGCTTCCTGCGCGCGCTCGGCAAGTTCGGCACGGAGCGCGGCAAGCTCGCGGTCGCGTTCGTATGTGTCCAGGAAATGCGTTCCCGTCAGCCGGTACACGAGCCGGATCAGCAGGTAATGGCTCGGAATGGTCAGCACGAACGTCGTGATGAACGTGACCAGCACGGCATACGTGCGGTGAATCTTGGAGACGATCAGGCCGAACGCCACCATCGTCATCAGAAAGCACAGCGTCAGTATGGCAAGCACGATAAGAACCGTCGTGCCGTGCGAACGCGCCCGCTTCCATATACGCCGCAGGATCATACGACCGCCCCACCGCCCAGCAGCACGTCCCGCAGGGCAGGAACGCTCTCGGCAATATAATCCGCGCCCGCCGCCACAAGTTCTTCGCGGCTGCCGTAGCCGTACAGCACGCCGACCGACTGCACGCCGTTCGCCCGTGCGCCGTCAATGTCATGGTGGCGATCGCCGACCATAATCACGTCGTCGGGGTGCGCGCCGCTTGCGTCCAGCACGTAGCGGATGACCTTTGCCTTGTCCGCCCGCGTCTCCGCCTCGTCGCTCCCGCCGCAGTACGAAAAATAGCCGCGCAAGCCGTAGCGTTCCAAAATGGGATACATATATTTTTCGGGCTTGCCGGTGGCGACGCACAGCGTCTTTCCCGCCGCCTTGAGCGACGCGAGCAATTCGGGGATGCCCGCGTACACGCCGTTGTCAAAAATGCCGTGCACGCCGTAATAGTCGCGGTACGCCGCCATCGCCTTGTGCGCGTCGTCGTCGCTGAATCCGTAGAACGTGGAAAACGAATATACGAGCGGCGGGCCGATAAAGCGGCGCAGCTTGACATCGTCCGGCTCGTCAATGCCGAACTGCCGAAGCGCGTACCGCACCGACCGCACGATGCCCGGACCGCTTTCCGTGAGCGTCCCGTCCAAATCAAAAAAGACGAACTGCTGTTTCATGCGCGTCTGAAAACCGCCGCCCGCGGTCAGTGATGGAACAGGCGAACGCCCGTAAAGCACATGACCATGCCGTATTTGTTGCAGGTTTCGATAACGTTGTCGTCACGCACGCTGCCGCCCGGCTGCGCAATCACGCTCACGCCGCTTTTGTGCGCGCGCTCGATGTTGTCGCCGAACGGAAAGAACGCGTCGCTTCCGAGCGCGACGCCGGTGTTCTTGGCAAGCCAGGCGCGCTTTTCTTCGCGGGTGAACACGGCGGGCTTTTCGGCAAAAATCGTCTGCCAGGTGCCTTCCGCCAGCACGTCCTCGTATTCGTCGCCGATGTACACGTCAATCGCGTTGTCCCGGTCGGCGCGCTTGATGCCATCCACGAAAGTCAGNCCGAGCACCTGCGGACTTTGGCGCAGCCACCAGTTGTCGGCTTTCTGCCCCGCAAGGCGCGTGCAATGGATGCGGCTCTGCTGCCCCGCCCCAATGCCGATTGCCTGTCCGTCCTTCACGTAGCACACGGAATTCGACTGCGTGTATTTCAGCACGATCAGCGCGATGAGCAGGTCATGCTTTTCGTCGGCGGTCAGCGTCTTTTTTTCGGTCACCACGTTCGCCAGAACTGATTCGTCCAGCGCGAGGAAATTATGCCCCTGCTCAAACGTAATGCCGAACACCTGCTTGGTTTCCGTCGCCGGAGGAACGTAATCCGGGTCGATCCGCAGAATGCAGTACGCGCCTTTTTTCTTGGCTTTCAGGATTGCGAGCGCGTCGTCGTCATAGCCGGGCGCGATGATGCCGTCGGACACTTCCTTTGCGATCAGCTGTGCGGTCGCCTTNTCGCACGGGTCGGACAGNGCGATAAAATCACCGAACGAGCTCATNCGNTCNGCACCGCGCGCGCGCGCNTAGGCGCAGGCAAGCGGCGTGAGCGCAATCGAGCCGTCCACAAAATACATTTTTTTGAGCGTGTNGGAAAGCGGNTTGCCCACCGCCGCGCCCGCCGGAGACACGTGCTTGAAGCTCGTCGCCGCCGGAAGCCCCGTCGCCGCCTTGAGTTCCTTGACCAGCTGCCAGCCGTTGAGCGCGTCAAGCAGGTTGATATATCCGGGCGTTCCGTTCACGACCGAAACGGGCAGGTCGCCCCCGTCCACATACACCCGCGCCGGCTTTTGGTTCGGGTTACAGCCATATTTCAATGCAAGTTCTTTCATACGGAAAAGTATAATGAAAAAAAAAGAAAGGGGGAAGTCTTGCGGCAGAGGACGGCACGAATGGCACACCCGCCGCCGCAAGCAATCGTCGTACCGACGTGTCCGCGCACGGACGAACGCGCCGCCTTCGGAAAGCCGAAAGCCCCGGCGGCGGCGCAATTTCGGCAAGCCTTATACCAAGCCCTGCGCCATCATCGCGCGCGCCACTTTCAGGAAGCCGTAGATGTTCGCGCCGGAAACGTAATCCGCCTTGGTCGCGTATTTTTCGGCAGTCGCATAAGCGTTGTCGTGGATGTTCGTCATAATCTGCTTGAGCTTCGCGTCCACTTCCTCGCGCGTCCAAGACAGACGCTCAGAGTTCTGGCTCATCTCAAGGCCGGAGACCGCCACGCCGCCCGCGTTCGCCGCCTTGCCCGGTCCGAACAACACGCCCGCTTTCTGCAATTCGGCAATCGCGTCCGCACGGGTCGGCATGTTCGCGCCCTCAGCAACCAGCTTCACGCCGTTCGCCACCAGTTTTTTCGCGTCGTCAAGATAGATTTCGTCCTGCGTCGCGCACGGGAACGCCAAGTCGGCCTTTACGCCCCACGGCTTTTCGCCCTTGAAGAATTTTGCCTGAGGATATTTCTTCACGTACTCGTCGATTTTCTTGTGCGCCGCGCGGAATTCCATGACGAACGCCAGTTTTTCCGCGTCAATGCCCGCCTCGTCCAGAATGTAGCCGCTCGAATCGGACAGCGTGATGACCTTGCCGCCCAGCTCCGTGATTTTCTCACACGCGTACTGCGCCACGTTGCCGTCGCCGGAAATNATCGCCGTCTTGCCCTTGAAGTCCGTTCCCGCCGCCTTGAGCATGCACTCGGCAAAATAAATCAGACCGTAGCCNGTCGCTTCCGGGCGNATCAGCGAGCCGCCNAAGTCAAGCCCNTTGCCCGTCAGCACNCCCGTAAAGTCGTTCACGATGCGCTTGTACTGACCGAACATCCACGCCACNTCGCGTCCGCCCACGCCCTTGTCGCCGGCAGGAACGTCCGTNTTCGCGCCGATATGGCGGTACAGCTCCGTCATGAATGACTGGCAGAANCGCATCACCTCGCCGTCGCTCTTTCCGTGCGGATCAAAGTCCGAGCCGCCCTTGCCGCCGCCCATCGGAAGCGTCGTCAGGCTGTTNTTCAGCACCTGCTCGAATCCCAGGAATTTCAGCACGTCAAGCCCCACTTCGGGAGAAAAGCGCANACCGCCCTTGTACGGACCAATCGCGCTGTTNAACTGCACGCGGAAACCGCGGTTCACATGNGCCTTGCCCTGATCGTCCGTCCACGGCACACGGAACATAACGATGCGCTCCGGCTCGACGAACCGCTCAAGCACCGCAGTCGTCTCAAGCTCCGGCATCGTGTCCACCACCGGAGAAAGCGTCTCCAGAACAAGCCCCGCCGCCTGCAAAAAATGCTCCTGATCGGCATAGCGCGCCTGCAAGTCTTCCCAAACGCGCTTACAATACGCGTTCTTCACCGCAAAAGATTTGATAGCCATGTTTTACTCCTTACTCGGCCAAAATATGCACAAAAAAAGCGCCATACACAAACCCCGATCCGCCCCTGCGGGCACACCAAAGCCTTATGTATGACGCCGTTGTCATGCCGTTACTATACAGCAGAANAAAAAAAATGTCCAGTCCCGGCGGNGGANGCCATCTNTCGTNTTCAAGCCGATTTAAAGAACGCCGCCTTCAATTTGCACAAACGCGACCTTGTGCTCTTCGTTGTAGAAGCGCGCCGTCACCTTGTACGGAATCTGCTGCTGCGCAACGGTGCTGACAGTTTCATACAGGCGGCGTTCATTCGAAGTTTCAGTNGCCTTTGTTTTCCCCGTCGTCTCGGACGACACGGCGAGCGCGCGNTACGAGGCTATCTTTCCGAGCGCGATGCTTTCCGCAATTTTGAGCGCAGTCTCTTTGTCACCTCCCTGCTTCATTCCGCAGGAAACGAACTTTCCNTCCTCCACAAAAAGCCGCTCGCTGTACCATTCCGGCGCAGGCACTTCTTTAAAAGCGCGCGCGGCGGAACTCTTCCTGTTCCCCGCCCCTGAAAGCGCCGAGCGGATTTTTTCCGCCGAGGAAATTCTGTCTTCCGAAACCGCGCGAACGCCTTCGTATGTAANCGGNNTCTGCTCTCCTGCCACGCCAGTTCCGTTTGTCACGGTGATTGTCCTNATTCGGATTCCNCCGCCGTCCCGGAGTTTTCCTTCGGTCATATTTTTCGTGAAAAAAGTCTGTTCGGAAAAATTTCCCATTGAAGCATGAGTCGTAAGNTCGAATCCGCTCCTGAACGTTCCGTCCGGAAGCACGACNGTCGGCCACGGATCAAAATCCCCNTCCTGCGCGTCCGCATACTTCCATATATAAAGCCCGTCGCTTACCGTCACGATTTGGCTTCGCCCCGTGCCGCTGTCGGTCGCNCGGTACTCGCCGTCGAATTCGCTTCCCGCGCGGTCGCCCGAATCCGAGCGCAAAAGCATGCCCTTCACCGAAAGCTGGAACGTCTGCCCGTTCCCTTCGTAAAATCCGAAAAATGAAAGGCTGCCGTCCTTTTTGTACGAGCCTTGGATGGTTGCGTTCTCGGGGCTGGACACAGTTCCGTCCGCGCCAAGCTCAAGCAAAAGCCCCGTCTCCGGGTCGGTGAAGCGTCGCCCCTCCACAAGCACGGCAGCCCCGGTCGCTTTTTTTTCAATGCTCTGCCCGCCCTCGATTCCGTAGGCGCGATACATTTCCTGCAAGTCCACGCTGCTTTCCACGCGCTCATAGTCGTAAGTGTACACGCCGCTTTCCATCGTCGTCACGCAGGACGCAAAAATCCCCGCCGCAAAAACAGCCGCAAGCATTGCACCGTTTGCCTTNATCCGATTCATTTTTTTGCCTCCTACGAAACGACATTCCTCATTGACATTGCGAGATGACCGCCATAACAGATTAGACAGAAAAAACGGCTTCCGCAAGGAAAGCCGCCTGTCGTTTTCAAGCCGACTTCGGTTTAAAGAACGCCGCCTTCGACCACCAGACCGTCGGCATCGCTGTCCGCGCCGTAGACTTCGCGCAATGTCGCCTCGTAGTCGGCATGGAAGAAACGCTCCGCGCCCAACGCCTTGATTTCTTCGTTCAGCCAGGAAAGCAAATCGTCGTTGCCTTTTTTCACGGCCGGATTGATCGTGTCCACGTTGCCCAGCGACTCAATTCCCACCGTAAAGCCGGGGTTCTCGATTGCCCAGGCAAGCACTTCGGTGTTGTCCGTGCTGAATGCGTCGCCGCGCCCGTCAAGGAGTGCCTTGTACGTGTCCGCGTACAGGTCGAATTTGAGCAGGTTGACTTCCGGGTAGTTTTCGGTAAAATACGTCTCCGCGGTCGTGCCTTTTGCCACAATGAGCGTCCTGCCGTTCAGCTGATCGGGAGCGGTAATCAGACCGCTGTCGGGAGAGACCACGCCCAGCGCGACTTTCATGTACGGAAGCGCGAAATCGACTTTTTCCGCGCGTTCGGGCGTTTTGGTAAAATTCGCCAGCACGATGTCAACTTTGTTCGTCTCCAGCACTTCCACGCGCGCCGCCGGTTCGACCGGGACATACGCCACTTTCACGCCCAAATCCTGCGCGATGCGCTCGGCAAAATACACGTCGTATCCTTGGTACGCGCCGTTNTCGTCCACGTAGCCGAACGGTTTTTTGTCGCTGAACACGGCAATCCTGACCGTGCCGCTCTTCTTGATGTCCGCGACCGTGCGCCCGTTGCCAGCATTCCGGCACGATGTTACCGCCGCAAGCACAAATGCCGCCGCCACAACCACAATGACTGATTTTTTCATATTCGCTCCTCGCCACGTCCCGTGNNCAACCATAATAATGAAGATATTGTGGCGTTTTATTGCCCACTATGTCAATAGGTTTTTGTCATTATTTCCGCCGATGCTCGCGGAACGTAAAATGCTCCANAAAATTNCTGCCGCGCTCGGTGAGCGGATTGTTGAAGAACTGNCCGGGAGTCGTGTCCTCCACGATCANCCCGCCGTCCATGAAGATAATCCGGTCGGCAACGGCGCGCGCGAATTCAAGCTGGTGCGTCACGATCAGCATCGTCTTTCCGTCGTTGGCAAGCTGCATCAGCACGTCGAGCACTTCCCGCACCATTTCGGGNTCGAGCGCGGCAGTCACCTCGTCGAACAGCAGCACTTCCGGGTGCATACAGAGCGCGCGCACGATCGCCACGCGCTGTTTCTGCCCGCCGCTCAATTGNCGCGGATANGCATATTTTTTGTCGGGCAATCCCACGCGCGCAAGCCATGCGTCCGCCTCTTTCTCCACGTCCGCGCGATCGCGCTTCTGCGCCTTTACCGGGCCGAGCAGGATATTGCCGAGCACGTTCATGTGCGGAAACAAATCGTAACTCTGGAACACCATGCCCACTTTCTGCCGAATTAAGTGCATGTCCTTGGTGCGGTTCGAGATGATTTCGCCGTCNAGCAGGATTTCGCCGCCCTGCACACGCTCCAAGCCGTTGATACAGCGCAACAGCGTCGATTTTCCGCAGCCGGACGGNCCCAAAATGACGATGACCTCGCCNTTTTTNACGGAGAACGAAACGTCCTTCAGCACGAGATGTTCCTCAAACGATTTTTCAAGATGCCTGATTTCCAGCAACGCCATCGCCTACTCCTTCTGCCGCTTCTCAATCATGCCCGCCGCGAGCGAGACGAGCCAGCACACCGCAAAGTACATCATAAAAATCACCGCGTACACCGCAATGGAACTGGAAGGCACTTTGAGCCGGTTCGCCTCGATAATCTGCTGCCCGATTTTGACCACCTCNATCACGCCCACAAANACGACGAGCGACGTGGTTTTTATCATGCGCGTCACCAGATTCATGGAAAGCGGCACGAGCCNGCGCAACGTCTGCGGCAAGATGACAAAGCAGAACACCTGCCGGTCAGTCAGCCCGACCGCCCTGCCGCTGTCGTACTGATGCGCGGGAACGGACTGCAACGCGCCGCGCACCANATCGCCCATTTCCGCCGTCCCCCACAGCGTGAACACGAGCACGGACGCNGCCTCCCCCGAAAGCGAGATGCCGGACACCCGCGTCAGCCCGTAATACGCCATGAACAGCAGCACCAGCTGCGGCATAATCCGCATGAATTCAAGGTAAACCTTGCAGACCACGCGCACCAGCCGNTTTTTCGTCGTCATCAGCATGCCGAACANCGTGCCGAAAAACAGGGAAAGCGCGACCGAAACCGCCGCAATGCGAATCGTGACGAGCAGCCCGCCGACAAGCCGGATAAAATTCCGCCCCTTAAAAAGCACGCCGAACGCCGCGGAGACCGCCTCAACCGCGCCCGAACTGAGCATACCGCAATCTCCTTTCTGCATACGCGCTAGCCGCCGTCACCGGCAGGAGCAGGACAAAGTACGAAACCGCCAGCAGCAGCAACGCTTCGTCCGTCTTATAATACAAACCGATCAAATCTTTCGCCACGTACATCACGTCGGCAACGGCGACAATACTGAACACCGAAGTCTCTTTGATCAAAAACATCACGTTCGCGCAGAATCCCGGCACGGAGACCGAAACCGCCTGCGGCAGCACCACGTACCGCATGACCTGCGCGCCGGTCAGCCCCACGCACCTGCCGCTCTCTATCTGCGCCGCGCCCACCGTCTCCAATGCGCTGCGGAACGTCTCTTCCATATAACTGCCGCCCAAAAATGTCAGCCCGATGACGCAGCACTGCACCGCGCTCAGTTTTATGCCCAAATTGGGCAGCGCAAAATACAAGAAGAACAGCTGAATCAAAAGCGGCGTGTTGCGCGAAAGCTCCACGTACACGGCGGCAACCTGCCGCAGCACGGGAACGCGCGCATAACGGACGAACGCACACGCCATGCCCACCACGAACGAACACAAAACGCCCGCAAGCGCAATGCGGAGCGTAAGCCAAGCGGCATGAACATAAAGCGGCGCAACCTGTCTGATGAAGTCAAAATCCACGGGGACGATCCTGTTATTTCCCTATAAAGATAGTAGTTTATTGGGCGATTGTCAAGATTGCGCGTTTTCCAAAAACCGCCGTTTTTTCCGCCGATTTTCACGCAAAGTCTATTGTCTAAAAACGCTATTGCTAGTATGATAGAGCGAAGAAAGCCGCTAGATATAGCGTCTTTTCTTTTTGGGTACGAGGGACTATGAAAATTATCAAACGCAATGGCGAAGAGGCCACTTTTGACCGCGAAAAAATCATCACGGCAATTCTGAAAGCAAACTCCAACGACGAAGTGCCGCGCTCCAGCCGGCTTGACATCCTGAAAATCCGTGAGATTGCNGAGCACATCGAAGACGAATGCGAAAAGAGCAACCACGAAATGAGCGTGGAAATGATTCAGGACATGGTGGAAAAAGAGCTGATGAAAGCCGGCGCGTTCGACCTTGCCAAAATCTACATCACGTACCGCTACCAGCACCAGCTGATGCGCAAGGCGAACTCCACGGACAAGCAGATTCTGAGCCTGCTCGAATGCAACAACGAGGAAGTCAAGCAGGAAAACTCGAACAAAAACCCCGTGGTCGTCTCCGTGCAGCGCGACTACATGGCGGGGGAAGTGTCCAAGGACATCACCAAGCGATTCCTGCTCGACGAAGACATCGTAAAGGCGCACGACGAAGGGCTGATCCACTTCCACGACGCGGATTATTTTGCGCAGCACATGCACAACTGCGATCTGGTCAACCTTGAGGACATGCTCCAGAACGGCACGGTCATCAGCGAAACAAAAATCGACCGCCCGCACTCGTTCTCCACGGCATGCAACATCGCCACGCAGATTATCGCGCAGGTCGCGTCGTCGCAGTACGGCGGGCAGAGCGTCTCGCTCGCGCACCTTGCGCCGTTCGTTGACGTGAGCCGCCAGAAATTCATCCGCGAAATCCACGAAATGGAAGCGACGACCGGCATCACCTACACCGAAGCGCAGGCAAAAGCCATCGTAGACATGCGGCTGCGCGACGAAATCACGCGCGGCGTGCAGACGATTCAGTATCAGGTGGTCACGCTCATGACGACCAACGGGCAGGCGCCGTTCGTCACCGTCTTCATGTACCTGAACGAAGCCAAGAACGAACAGGAAAAAGCCGACCTCGCGATGATTATCGAAGAAGTCCTGAAGCAGCGGTACAAAGGCGTNCGCAACGAAAAAGGCTACTGGGTCTCACCCGCATTCCCCAAGCTGATTTACGTGCTTGAGCCGGACAACATCGAAAAAGACGGCGCGTACTATTANCTCACCGAGCTTGCCGCCACCTGCACCNCGCGCCGNCTCGTCCCCGACTATATCAGCGAAAAGAAAATGCTCGAGCTGAAAAACGGCAACTGCTACCCNTGCATGGGCTGCCGCTCGTTNCTGACCGTCTACCATGACCTGGACGGCAAGCCCAAATTCTACGGNCGGTTCAACCAGGGCGTGGTCACGATAAACCTCGTTGACGTGGCGTGTTCTTCCGGCGGCGACAAGGAAGCGTTCTGGGAAATCATGGAACAGCGGCTNGANCTGTGCTACCGNGCGCTCATGGCGCGCCACAACCGCCTCATGGGCACGGTNTCCGACGTCGCCCCCATCCTGTGGCAGAACGGCGCGCTCGCCCGNCTCAAAAANGGCGAAAAAATCGACCGNCTGCTNTTCGGCGGCTACTCCACCATCTCGCTCGGCTANGCGGGACTGTGCGANTGCGTCCGNTANATGACCNGCAAGCCCCANACNGANCCCGAAGCNACGCCGTTCGCGCTTGAGNTCATGCACCGGCTGAACGCGGCNTGCAAGCAATGGAAAGACAAAGAGAACATCGACTTNTCGCTGTACGGAACGCCGCTTGAAAGCACCACNTACAAATTCGCCAAGTGNCTCAAAAGCCGCTTCGGCGAAATCCCCGGCGTNACCGACAAGAACTACATCACCAACAGCTACCACGTCCACGTNACCGAAAANATCGACGCGTTCAGCAAGCTCACGTTCGAGNCGCAGTTCCAGAAACTCTCCCCGGGCGGCGCGGTCAGNTACGTCGAAGTGCCGAACATGGAGAACAATATCCCNGCCGTCATGGCACTGCTCCGGCACATCTACGACAACATCATGTACGCGGAGCTGAACACCAAGAGCGACTGCTGCCAGAAATGCGGCTACACCGGCGAAATCCAGGTCGTCACCGACAGCGACAACAAACTCGTGTGGGAATGCCCCAGCTGCGGCAACCGCGACCAAAGCACGATGAACGTCGCCCGCCGCACCTGCGGCTACATCGGCACCCAGTTCTGGAACCAAGGCCGNACGCAGGAAATCAAAGANCGNGTNCTGCACCTGTAGGGATTTTTCATGGAAAAGCAGACAGACGGAACGGGCGATGACGTGCGTTGGAAGCAGCGGTTTCACAACTACAAACGCGCACTCGCCACATTGCGTCGCGGACTTGACACGCAGAAAACACGGGAGCTTTCTGAGCTGGAGCGCGGCGGTCTCATCCAAGCCTTCGAGTTCACGCAGGAACTTGCATGGAAAGTGCTCAAGGACTTCATCGAATACAGCGGCGGCGGCGAAAAAATCTACGGAAGCCGGGACGCTATCCGGCAGGCTTTCAACCGCGGGCTGATTTCCGACGGCGAAACCTGGATGGAAATGATACGGGCACGGAATCTGAGCAGTCACACCTACGAGGAAGCGGATTCGGTGCGGCTCGCGCGGGACATCACGGAGCGGTTCGCCCCCTGCTTTTCTGCGCTGGAGGCGACGCTCAATGTCATCGACTAGTGCGCCGCGCAACGAATTCGGGCTTTCCGAAACCGCAATGGACATCATCCGCGGAATCTGCGGACGCTTCCCCCGCATCTCACAGGTCATCGTGTACGGCAGCCGCGCAATGGGCACGTTCCGCGAAGGCTCGGACATCGACATGACGGTCATCGCCGACGAAGGCTTCACCCGGGACGACCTGCTCCGCATGGCGGATGCATTCGACGATTCCCCGCTCCCCTATCTTGTGGATCTCTCCATTTTTGCGGAACTTAAAAGCCCCGAACTGAAAGACCACATCAGGCGGCGCGGAAAAGTGCTGTACGAACGCGGGGCAGCGAGCGGAAAGGAGCAGACGACATGCACTACGGCACGATAAAAAAATTCGACATTGCGGACGGACTTGGCGTGCGCGTATCCCTGTTCGTCTCCGGCTGCCGCAACCACTGCGCCGGCTGCCAGAACCGGGAAACCTGGGACTTTGCGTTCGGCAGGCAGTTCACGCCGGAAACCGAGCGCGAAATCCTTGACGCGCTCGCGCCCGACTACATCGCCGGGCTGACCGTCCTGGGCGGCGAGCCGTTCGAGCCGGAGAACCAGCACACACTCGCGCCGTTCCTCGAAAAAGTCCGCGCCGCCTACCCGCAAAAAACGATCTGGTGCTACACCGGCTACCTTTACGAAAAAGACCTGCTCGCCCCCGACGGCTGCAAACACTGCGACGCGACCGACCGCATGCTCGCCTGCATCGACGTACTCGTGGACGGTCCCTATATCGAATCCCTGCGCGACCTCTCCCTCGACTTCCGCGGCTCGTCCAACCAACGCATCCTGCACCTCACCCCCCGCGAACAACATCAAACCGCCAGCAATACTCCCGCACAGCCCAAGAAATGACAAAAACAGGGCAGAAATTTCTTCCCGCAAATTGACAAGACGCTAGAACACGCCGGAAATTCGTCCCCGCAAGCCGACGAGACGCTAGAACACGCAAGAAATTCGTTCCCCGCAACTGACGAGACGCTAGAACCACTGGAAATTCCTTCCCGCAAACCGACAAGATGCTAGAACACACGAGAAATTCGTTCCCGCAAGCCGACAAGATGCTAGAACACGCAAGAAATTCGTTCCCGCAAACCGACGAGACGCTAGAACCGCTGGAAATTCGTTCCCCGCAAACGGCGTGACGCTAGAACACGCCGGAAATTCGTTCTCGCAAACTGGCAAGACGCTAGAACAGGCTGAAATTCCTTTGTCACATCTACGACAGCGGGTTCTTAGGGCGGTTAGCCCTAAGCCGTGCTGGGAAAGGGTGAGGGTTTGGGAGAGGGAAAACCCCGCTTCGGAAGTAGAGGGTTTTCCCTCTCCCAAGATGTTCCTCCCGCTTCCAAGCGGAAATTCACACCCCGCAAGGCAACACTGCCGGTAAACCCTGCCCGCGTTTCTGCCGAAACATAAGGAGAGAGACATTACGGGTGGAAGGGAACGATGTACGAATACAAGATTGAGGGCGGCATTCCGATCCGGGGGACGGTCGCCGCAAGCGGGAACAAGAACGCGGCGCTGCCGTGCATTGCCGCCGCGCTGCTGACCGAAGAGCCGGTTATCCTGCGTAATATTCCAGAAATCGAAGACACGGGCGTCATGCTGCTGATTTTGCAGGCATTGGGCGCGGGCGTGGAAAAACTGGGCGACCACACATGGAAGATTGACGCGGCGCATATCCAGTCAACCGACATTCCGGCGCGGCTGAGCAAGAAAATTCGCGCGTCTATTCTGTTCGCCGGCCCGCTCGTGGCGCGCACGGGAACAGCGATTCTGCCGCCGCCGGGCGGCGATGTCATTGGCCGCCGCCGCGTGGACACGCATTTCCTCGCCTTGCAGGAACTGGGCGTGCGCATCAGCGTGGACGGTCCGTTCTCATTCACCGCCAACAAACTGAAAGGCGCAGACATCTTCCTTGACGAAACGTCGGTCACCGCGACCGAAAACGCCGTCATGGCGGCGGTGCTTGCCGAAGGGCATACGGTCATCAACAACGCCGCCAGCGAGCCGCACGTGCAGGACCTGTGCGCCATGCTTGAGGCGATGGGCGCGCGCATCACCGGCATCGGCAGCAATATTCTGCACATTGACGGCGTGGAAAAACTGCACGGCACGGACTTTGCAATCGGCCCGGACTTCATGGAAATCGGCTCGTACATCGGGCTTGCCGCCGCCACCAAAGGTTCTATTACGATCACGGGCATCCGGCCGAAAGACCTGCGCCCGCTCAAAGTGTCGTTCAGCAAGCTGGGCATCAACTGGGCGATTACGGGCGACAAGCTCACCGTCCCCGTCAGCCAGGAACTCAAGGTGAACGCCGACCTCGGCAACATGATCCCCAAAATCGACGACGCNCCNTGGCCGGGCTTNCCGCCGGATNTGACNAGCATTATGACCGTAGTGGCGACGCAGGTGGAAGGCACGGTGCTCATCTTTGANAAAATGTTTGAGAGCCGCATGTTCTTTGTGGACAAGCTGATCAGCATGGGCGCGCGCATCACGCTCTGCGACCCGCACCGCGCCGTCGTCTCCGGGCCGAGCCTNCTGCACGGCGACCACCTCGTCTCCCCCGACGTGCGCGCGGGCATGGCAATGGTCATNGCCGCACTCTGCGCCCACGGCGAAAGCCGCATCAGCAACGTGTACCAAATCGAGCGCGGCTANGAGCAGCTGGTAGAAAAACTGCAAGCATTGGGAGCGCACATCGAGCGCGTCGAAATCGACTGAGACAACGGTTCAGCGAAGGGGAGGCATTCCNCCTCGCTCAAAATTACGCTTTTCGTGCCAGAAAATACGCCGACACNANGCAAAGNACNAGGACGTAGACAAGAATCGCCACCGCCACGGCAGACTGCCCCAGCAGCGCGATGATCGCGTAGCACAGCAAATCTTCCACGTACAGGAGTATCTCCAGCAGCGGATACACCATGACCGTGCAGAGCGGCAGCGCGAACGACCAGATGAATTTGAACAGCTGCGATNTTCCCACCCGATAGCTCCAGGCAAACGCCGCCGTAAAAATCAGCACGATCAGCATGAGCANCGGGTACGTCANNCGGCTGATGAGCGTCGCGCTGAACACTTCCCCCGGATAGCCGAACGAATCCGCCTTGCCCGCGATCCTGATGAGCGAAAGCAGATTCATCCGCTGCGGTCCGACCGCCGCGTCGCAGACAAGGTTAAAATCGTCGAACGACATGGGCAAAATCATCGCCGTCGGCTCGGCATGTGCGGACTCAGGCACGGCGGCAGAGAACGTGTAGACCGGATCGTTCTTCATGCGCCCGAATTCGCGGGCAACCGACCGCAGGATAAGGTACGGCACGTTTTTGTACGATTCGGAAATCCCGTGCTCGGCGCGCGTCTGCTCGTCAAACACCGTGACCGGCTCGGCGACCATTTTTGCATACGGCGTGTTCACGGAGTACAGGAACGTGCCGTCGGGCGCATACGCATAGAGCGAGAAATCCCGCAGATACTGAATCATCCGCCCCGAATTGGAGACCGCCGTAATGCCCCGGATAAAAATCACGTCCCGCCTGCCGTCGTCGTGCGTCAGCGTAAAATAAATGTTCTGCACGTACTCAAACAGCTGCAAATGCAACGTCTCATCAATAAAGAACGCCTCCGCCGCCAGCCGTTCCTTTGCGATCTCAAAAAAATTCCGCACGTCGGGGTCAACCATTGCAGACACCCGGTCGCTTTGCAGTTCCGAAAAAGCGTAATAGGCTGCCAGCGTGTCGCCGTTCATCAGGGAAGTATACGCGCGCCGTTTCTTTTCATAAAACTGCCTGGCAACTTCGTCAACCAGTCCGCCCGGCGTATCCAAATGTTCCCATGCCTCGTTGGCAAGCAGGCGCGCTTCCTGTCTATTGATGTCCGCGCCCGTCGCCACCGAAAGCGCGAGCTGCGCGTAATAATGCGCGTTAAACCACTGCCCGTCCTCTTTCGCCTTGTTCGCCTTTGCAATGAGCGACGAGACCGTCTCATGCGCAAGCTCGCCCCAGGCATACTGCGCCGGGGTCAGCGACTCTTCTTTTTCGCGGCGGGGACGCATCTTGTTCATGTTGCGCTCGGCATCGTCCAGCAACGCCTGCGCCTCTTTGTTCGACGGATCAAGCCGGAGCGCCTGCTTTGCGTATTCGTGCGCCAGCACGTACCGCTTGACGACCAGACAATACCGCCCGCTGATCAGGTATTCGTTCAAAAGTCCCGACGCTTCTGTCATCAGTTTCTGCCGCGCCACCACCTGCGGCACGAACACTTCGCGGGAGAACGCAAGCACGAACACCATGCCCAGCGACGC
The DNA here is from genome assembly GCA_014804085.1 of Treponema sp. GTDB lineage: Bacteria > Spirochaetota > Spirochaetia > Treponematales > Treponemataceae > Treponema_D. Next base: position 21,039 of record JAAVAM010000034.1, read on the forward strand.
AATCAGCACCATCTTAAAATGCGCGACGATCTCCGCAGAGAACCGCTCCCGCGCCTTTTCCGCGTGATGCCCAAAATAAATGGCGCAGGCAATCAGGAATCCGCTCGTCAAAAGCGCGGGAAGCACACGCAAAAAATAAAACAGCGCGCGGAACAGCACATACTTCGTTGTCTGCCCCGGAAGCACGGCAGGAATTTGCCCCGCCCCATACGCAACGCCGACACAGACGAGAAAAGCGAGCGCGACATACGCCACAAGCAGCAGCAGGATTTTTTTCATGCGTCCGACTCCGTTACGGAAAGATACGCGTTCCGCGCGGCAAAACGCCTGCCCAGCAAGCCCAGCACACACAGCACGATGATACACGCCACATTGACGAACAGCGCGAGCGGCTCGATGACATCCACCATGCCCGAAAACACGTGCGGCGCGCCCATGCCGATACGCACGAACAGCTCACGGCACGAAGCGGCAAGGTCCGCAAACAAAAGGTGCGCGTACACGATATAATTCAGCAGGATAATGGCAAGCTCGCTGACAGACACGAAGAACACCTGCAAAAAACGCCAGCTGCTCAGCGACACAAGCCACGCCGACGCAAGCAAGGCAAGCCCCAGCGACGCAAAGGCAACCCAGGCGACAACGCCCGACCACACGGCTTTTCCCGCCGCCGAAAACAGCGTCATATACATTTTGACCGGCACGGCAACCAAAGGCGGCATACGCGCGGCCTCCTTAAAAATGACATCATTAAACTGCCCGTCCGAATCACGGATAACGACCGATGTCTTAAACGAATAGATTGCGCCGACCTTTCCGCGAATGCCCGTCAGGTCAATCATCAGCCCCTCGCCGTACATATCCCGCGATGCCTCCGAAAAGCGGAACACCCGCGCATAATAATACACATTGCCGTTGTACGTCCGAAAATAATGCGGGGTCAAATCCTCGCCGCCCGCCGTGCCAATCCAGTCAAACGTAATGCGGTCATAATACCCGCTCAGCCGCGCCGACACCGGGACAATCACGCCCCAGGTCAACGCGCCGAGCAGCAGATAGGTGATGACGGCCAAAAGTGATTTTGCCGGATGAGAAACCATATAGAACACAACGAGCAAAAGCGCGCACACGCTGACGGCAGGAAGCGATGTCAGCAGTCCGCGCAGAAAGAACGCGGCAGAAAACGGAATGCGCGAGCTGCCCGCAACCAGCACGCGCAAATCCAGCCCGAGCACAACAAGCGCGCCGACCACCAGCGAGCCAAACAGACAGATTGCGAAAAACAGCAGTATCAACTTGAGCGATGCTTTCATCGTTCTTATAGTATACTATGAACACGCGGTAAAAACAATCTTATTTCTGCGTAATTATGGGCAAAATGAACACACGTTTTCCACAGCTTGTCCTCAGAAAAAGTGTGTCAAGTAGTTTTTAAAACTTTTTTTGTATTGCCAAAAAAGAACCGATTTGCCGCAAAGCCCTCCCCCGGCAATTTTTAATTCATTATAATACAAGGAATTACAAAACATCCGATGCATGGCGGCACACCGCACAAAAACAACAGGGCGCGCACACCGTGCCGCACCCCTACATCCGCCTTTCACCCCGTAAGTTTTCCACAGGTTATTCACACAGACGACGCTCACAACCATTCGGTAGCAGACCGATGCCTGCAAGCAAAAAACAGAACGGCAGCCGCCCGGACATCAAAACCCGAATGCTAACCCAAAAATACCGAGCCTGCCTGATCGACCGAAAAAATAGACTTGCATTCCGAACAGCGGAAACGCCCCGCCTTTGTCGCCTTGAGCCGTTTTGAGCACACCGGGCAACCGAAAATCTTGGGAAACACGCTGTTTTCTGCCGATGCGCCCGCCTTGAATACCGCAACCGCTTCCGTAATCGTTTCCCGGATATTAAAAAACTGCGAGAAGCCCAACAACTGGAACAACTCATACACTTTCGGCTGAATGGCCAGCAGAACGATGTCGCCGTTCTTGGCCTTTACCATCTTCAAGAACGCCGTAAACGAACCGATGCCCGTAGAAGACACGTAATTCAGCGTGGCGCAGTTGAACACCAAATTGACATATCCCGCCTCAACGACCTTTTGGATACGCTTCTGGAAAAGGCTTGAATTATACGTATCGATATATCCATTTAAATAGATAATAAGTCCTTTATCAACATCAGCAATGGTATCCAATGTAATCTTGAGACCGTCGTCTTTTTCAGCGTCAAAGCCTTGAACAATTGCGTCGTTGCTCATAGAACCCCTACCTATCACTATTTGAATTATAGGATATTATACTCCAACATATGCATTATGTCAAACGTTCTCAAAACTGTTTGCCCACCGCGTATGCACTCGGCATTTCCGCCCGCGTCATCCGTTCTGGCAGCAGGGCGACCACCCGCCGTCAACGCGCAGCAGAACGCCGTTCAGCTCGTCCTGCCGCAACAAAAACAATGCCGCCTCCGCAACCGACCGCGCCGGAATCATCGTCCCCCGCGGCATTTTTTTTGCGAGCGCGGCGGCATCAGCCGTATATTCGGTGCGGGTAAAACCGGGCAGCACGGCATTGCACGTAATGCCGTCTGCCGCATACGTTGCCGCCACCGACTGTACCACCACGTTCAGCGCGGACTTTGCGCCCGCATACGCCGCGTTCGTCGCAAATTCGCCACGATGCGCCGTTCCCGTGCCGCCAAACAGCAGGATTCTGCCCCACTTCCGCTGCTTCATGCCGCCCAACGCCGCAGAGACCAAAAATCCGGGCAGCGCATAATCCAGCAGCGCGAGCCGCTGCCAGTCGGCGAGCGATGTCGTGTCCAGCGGCTTCTGCACGAACGGACCGTAGCACACGCACAGTATATCGGCCGAGCGGGCGCAGTCTGCCACGGGAGAATCGGCAAGCGTATCAAATCGCTCCGCCGAAAATGCCGATACGAGCGGACGGACGGGAACGGACGCGACNGCATTACACCGCGCGAGCAGGTCAGCAAACCGNGCGCTTTCATGCCCGCCGTGCACCGTCAGCTCCGCGCCGTTCTGGGCGAGCAAGTACGAAAGTTCCGCGCCAATGCCGCCCGACCCACCGACCACAAGGGCTTTTTTGCCCGCAAATATCCGCATGGCTTCATTATAGCGCAAAACCGCAAAAAGAAGTAGAGTATGGGTATGGATCTGAAAAAAATCGTGATCGTGCTTGTCCGCCCCGAAGAAAGCCGGAACGTCGGCGCGGTATGCCGGGCAATGGCNAANAGTGGGCTGGGTANGCTGCGCATTGTCGGGTCGCGCNATGATTTTGACGACGAGCGCGTGCGNATCCTTGCNATTCANGCGGCGGGNATTTGGGAACAGGCGCGTTTTTTTGACGACATCAAAAGCGCGACCGCCGACTGCACGTTTGCCGCCGGAACGACACGCCGCCGCGGAAAAAANCGCACGGACAAACTGCTGCTCCCCGAAGAATGCGCCGACATCATGGCGCGGATAACAGGAACGTACGCGGACGAAGGTGGCAAAGCCGCCCTTCTCTTTGGCAACGAGCGCACCGGGCTGACCGACGACGAACTGGCGGCCTGCACGGCCGGGGTCATCATTCCCGCGTCGCCCGACTTTGCCTCGCTCAATCTGAGCCATGCGGTGCAGATTATGGGCTACCAGCTGTTCCGCGCGCAGGACACGACCTCGCCGGGCTACACGCCGATTGCTTTGGAACGGCTTGACCGCACCGTAACGGCCATTGCCGACGACCTGCAAAAAATCGGCTTCTTTACGCTGGCAGGACGACCCGACATGGAACGGTTCTGGCGCATGATGCTTTCCCGTGCCGCGCTCAGCGAGGGCGAGGCAGCATACCTGGAAAAATTGTTCGACAAGGCGGCAGGGCTTGCCACGCGCAGACAGACAACCTAATCGACCATAATGTGTGCTACGTCAATCGTGTCGCCGCCGCAGACAATGCCCGCCCGCTCAATGCAATGCGAAAGCTGCCGCACATTGCCTTTCCACGGGAACGTCGTCAGCAGCTCTTCCGCAAGATACGTCAGCCGCTTGTGCGTCCGCGCCGCAAAACACCGCGCAAGCGGGACAATATCTTCTTTCCGCTCGCGCAACGGCGGAATGTGTATACGCAGGCGGGAAATACGGTAATACAAGTCTTCCCGGAATTCGCCCCGCGCCATCCGCTTCTGCAAATCCGCATTCGTCGCAAACAGCAGCCGCGCGTTCGTGCATTTTTCCTGCTCCGACCCGACGCTCCGAAACCGACCGTTTTCCACGGCGTACAAAAGTTTTGTCTGCACGTCGCGCTTGAGCTCGCCGATTTCGTCCAAAAAGAGTGTCGTGTTCTGCGCGCGCTCAAAATAGCCCGTGCGATTCTGCGCGTCCGTGAATGCGCCGCGCACCGTCCCGAACAGCGAAGCCGCCTCAAGCCCGTCGGGATTCTCCGTCACGTTGACCGACACAAAACCATGCGACCCGCGCGAAGAAAGCCGGTGTATCGTCTGCGCGACCAGCCCTTTTCCCACGCCCGTCTCGCCCGTAATCAGCACGGGAATGTCCGACTGCGCCGCCACGACGACCTGTTTTTTGAGCGACTGCATGGCGGCAGACTCGCCGACAATCTGCGAAAGCACCGCTTCCTGCTCGGCAGAAAACGTGCGCCCGCGCTCCGCGTCCCCGGCAAGCAGAAACGCCATATCCTGCGGAAAGCGCAAAACGGTATGCTCATCATGTGCGGCAGGATTCGGCAACGCGGAAAGGTAAAAGCATCGGAACGACGGATTGGCGAACAGCACGGCGGAAAACGAGTCGCGCGGAGAGCGCGCAAACGCAACATCGATAAACACAAAATCGAACGACCGCTCGCAAAGCGCAGACTGCAAGGCAGCATAATCGGCAAAAACGCGCAGCCGACAGACCGACGAAAAAATCGTCCGAAAGCCGCACACGATGTCTGCGTCCGTGGAAACCAATGCGATATGTGAAATCATCCAGCCTACTGCTGAGCATGCTTCCTGAAAAGCCTATACCACACCAACAGTATACCATATTTAATGAAAGGAACGATATAAAATAATTTGAACGGATTATGCGCGATTTCATGCCAAATTTCACGCCCCTTGTCGAACGTGCTTTCGCTCACACGCCTGATCCGCTCGGAAAAAATACCGATCGCGTCCCGGTAATACAGAAAAATGCTGTTGGAAAACTGATTCCGGCGATGATACGACCACAGGTTTTTCTCCTTGATGCCGTCGCTGACCAGCACGAGTGCCGGAGACGATTTGTACATCGCCGCAATAATATCGTTCTCCATCGCCTTGGGGTAGTAGCCCACAAACCGACCCACAATCTGCACGTTGGGAAACGTCTCGCGCACATTGCGCTCCGCGTGGGTAAGCGTCTTGTGCCGTCCGCCCAGCAGATAGAGCGATTTATAATGCTGATCAAGCACGCTCAAAATGCTGATGACCGCCGTAAACGGATTGTAACGGACGGGAACGTCTTTCTTCAGGAATTTCGCCCCGCGTAAAATGCTTTTGGAAACAGGCAGAATCAAATCGGCATCCTTGACGCACTGACCAAAATCGCTGCGCCTGTTGCGCGCCCGCAGCACGTCCCACACGGAAAGAAACATAATCTGCTTAGTGCCGGGCTTTGCCAAAATCTCCAGGATTTCTGCCTCCAGCTGCTCCGGGCGGCAAACGTCCACGGGAACGCCCAACAGTTCTATTCTCTGCATTGCCATACGTGTTTCTCCGTCATCGCATTCTGCAAGGCGGCGATACCGTACAGTGCCGCCGTCTCGCAACGCAATATATTCGTNTCAAAATGAANCGGCACAAAACCGCCCGCGCATAACTGCGCAATCTCCTGCGGGCTGATGCCGCCNTCCGCNCCGACTGCCAGTGCCGNGCGGACGACCGTNTTTCCGGCAAGTGCCGTATGCAGGGGCTGCGTCCGTTCCGTGCGCTCGTACAACNCGGCGGCAAACACATCGCCCGCCGTNCCGGCACACTGCTCCTGCCACAANGCAANCGCCTGNGCAAGCGGAACGGCATCNANCAGGCGNGTGGCAACGGGCGATCCGCTCTGCTGNCGCGCTTCTTTTATGATGCGCGANAGCCGTTCGCTGCGGAAATTCTTTTCCGCNCCGCCCGNNTGCGAAAANGTCCCCAGCACGGGAACNATCGTNCTCACGCCGCATTCGGTTGCCTGCCGCACGATGNCATCCATTTTTGCGCTTTTTGCGACAAACTGNAACAGCCACAAATCCANGGCGGCNGACGGCGAATGCTCCCNATCGTCCGTCGGCGCNCATACTTGCAGGACAATNTTGCGCGANCGNTCGTCAACGNCGCAGACGNTCATATTCCGGCACGTGCCGTCGGGAAAGCGCACCTGCACCATATCGCCGCCCGTCAGGCGCAGGACGNNGCGCATATANCGGAAATCTTTTCCGCCCACAGCAAGCAGCCCGTTCTGATCCGGCTCTTCCGGCGCAAGATACTGGCGCATTATTTTTTCGCCGGTTTTTCTTCGGCAGCTTTTTGCGCTTCGGCTTCTTCCTGCAATTCTTTGAGCGTCTTGGTCGCGCGCACCAGCGTCGTAAACGATTCCTTTCCAAGAATGTCCAACGCCGCGCCCAGCTGAATGTCGTAATCCAGATCATACAATGCCGCCGGTTTGGTGCGGTCAACCTGATTGCGCGTCAGCTTGCGGAGCGTGCGCTCATCAATATGCGGGTATTTTTTTGCCAGCCGCTTGGCGAACGCCGCAATGTCCGCCTCGCTCATAGCCGCATGGGCGTCCACATACTTCGCGATGTCGTCATTTTTCAGCAGGTCAGCAAATTCTTTCTCGCCCTCCTCGCCCAAGTCGGGATACAGCACTTCGCGGTCGGGAGGAATGCCGATTTTATCGATGTTTGTGTCGCTCGGCGTGTAATATCGCGCCATCGTCATTTTGATACCGTCGGTCGCCGAAAGCGGCACGACCTGCTGCACCGAGCCTTTTCCGTAGGTGCGCTGCCCCACCAAATACGCAAGATGATTGTCTTTGAGCGCGCCCGCAAGAATTTCCGACGCGCTCGCCGAGCCTTTGTTAATCAGCACGATAATCGGCAATCCTTTGAACGTCGTCTTTTTCGGGCTTGCGGTAAACACCGAATTCTCGTAGGCGATACGGCTTTTTGTCGTCACGATCGGTCCGCTGTCGATGAATTTGTCCGCAACGTCGGCGACGCTCGTAATCAGGCCGCCCGGATTGTTGCGCACGTCAATGATAAGCGCGGAAATCGTCTTGCCGAACGAATCCAACGCTTCCTGCACGCGCTCCGCCGTGAGCGGCGTGAATTCAATAATCCTGATATAGCCGTAAAGNACCGGTGNCTCATGCAACCGCCCTGCGTTCGTCGGAGAAGCAATCGTGCCGTATTTTACCGTGGGAACTTCGATGTAGTCGCGGACGAGCGAAACGGGAAATTCCATCGCCTTGCCCCGGCGGATGACCAAATCGACGCTTTCGCCCACCTTGCCCCGCAACTTGCCGAGCACTTCTTCCATCGTAATTTCCGACGTGTCCGTGCCGTCAACCGAAATAATCAGGTCGCCCGCCACAATACCCGCGCGGAAACCCGGCGTGTCCTCAATCGGGGAAGCGACTTCCACATACGCGGGCTTGTCGGGCGTGGACTCATACGGCTTGGAAATAGAAAGCCCCACGCCGCCGAATTTGCCTTCGGTCGTGTCGCTCAGACTGCGCATCGTGCTCGTGTCCAGATACAGCGTGTAGGGATCCTCAAGCGATTCGAGCATTCCTTTGAGCGCGCCGCGGTACAGCACCGCAGGATCGACTTCATCGACGTAATTTTTCTGAACGAAATCAAAAATTCCGTTCATCATTTCCATATATTGCCGGGATTCCCGCGCCGAATTCTTGGACGACTGTGCCGAAGACTGCGCAAAGCACTGCGACGCAAAAATGGAGACAAGCAAAAATGCAAGGACGAAATTACCGGTCCGTAAAAGCCGAGTCATGCCGATTTTTCTCATACCCTATTGTATGTTTCTGTAAGGATTTGGTCAATGTAATTTCTTTTTCTTGTCGAGCAGATAACACGTCACCAGCACGCCCGCACCACCCAAAATCATCAGGAAGCACAAAATCTGCCCGGTCGAAATATTGAGCAACGACGTATTCAAGTACAGCGGCGCGTCCTGGGTCGCCGTAATGCGGTAGCCGATGTCTGCGTCCGGCTCGCGGAAATATTCGATAAAAAAGCGCACGATGCCGTAGCCAATCGTATACAGGCCGCCGCTGAATCCGTCGAACGGCTTTTTTTTGTGCAAGAGCCAGATAATGCCGAACAGCACGATGCCCTCAAAAAATGCCTCGTACAGCTGACTAGGATGCCGCGGCAGATTGACCAAGCCACGCTCCGCCACTTCCATGCCGCACCGCGCGGCAAAATCACGCACCCACTGAATCGACGCGGAAAAGCGTTCCGCATGCGGAAAAACCATGCCCCACGGCGCGGTCGTAATCCTGCCGTACAGCTCGCCGTTCAAGAAATTGCCCATGCGCCCGAACGTGTAGCCCAGCGGAATCGCCGTGCACATCGCGTCAATCCATTTCATCACCGGCTTTTTGTGCCGCCTGCACCAAAATATCATGCCGAGCAGCCCACCGATAAATCCGCCGTGGTAGCTCATGCCCGCAAGCCCCGTAAATCGCCCCGAACGGTCGAACGGCCAGAAAATGAGCCACGGATGCGTCCAATAATTGACCGCGTTGGGATTGGACGGGTCGTACTGATTGTAGACGAGCGTCGAAAAAACGCGCGCGCCCACGAGCAGGAACACGATTCCCGTCGCAATAAAGCCGAACACGTCATCTTCGGTCGCCTTTTCCTGCGGCGTGTCGAGCGCGCCTTCTTTGAGCAACGTTTTGAGCACCAAAAACGCCGTGCTGAACGCAAAAATATACATCAGCCCGTACCAGCGGATCAGTCCGAGCACCGGCACGCCCGGAAAAATCTCCGGATGAATCCAAGACGGGTAATTTATAAAGAGCATCTGCATCATCACACCTTAAAGCCCTGGTTCGCGGCCTTGACGATTTTCGATTTTAAAAGCAGATTTTCGTTGCGCAACTGCGTCAGCTCAAACTGCTGCTGCTTGATGATTTCCGCAAGCTCGCCCTGCGAAAGCGCGCCCGTTCCGATCAAATCCTCCACGTAGGACATCTTNGCGGTAAAATCGTCGGTCGCNTCTTCCTGCACGACCTCAAACGAACTGTCCGTCACCTGCGCAAAATCGCTGAATTCCATCGTCTCGCTCTGCAAGATTTTTTCNGCAATGCGGTAAATCGCCTGCGACAGAACGGAATTCGGCTTGTAGGCAATCACCGGCAGGCGCGACGAAAGCGCGCGNTCCTGCAAATTGTCGCGGTACATCACGCCCAAATGCTCCAANTCAAGACCGAGGTACTGCTGGCATGAACGGCGGATTTTCAGNGCCTTGTCGGCATCNTTCGGCTCGTCAATCATGTTCAGCACCAANCGCGGGTGGAACTGGCTGAGCCGCGNCTTGAACACCGCCGCGCTTTTCGGGTCGATTGTCTCAAGCGTCTCTATCAGNTTGGGAATGTACAGTTTTTTGAGCGACGCGGCATCGGTCTTGAGCTTGTCAAGNTATGCCATCGCCTTGCTTCCTTTTTTNAACGACGCGCTCATCAGGCGGAACACNGCGTTTTTNANGAACAAATAGCCGTTGAGCGTCGCCGTCACCGTAGGAGCGGTCACGATAATTCCCTGCGGAGAAAGCAGGAACAAATCCAAAATGGTCAGGTGCGTGCCCGCGCCCAAATCGATAATCAGATAATCCGCGTCCAATGCCTGAAATTTCTTGATCAGCGAGTTCTTCTGNTAGACTTTGAGCGCGCTCAGCCCCGGCACTTCGGAATCGCCCGCAATAAAGCGCAGATTCTCATATTCCGTGTCGGCAATAATGTCCTCGAATGTGTTTTCGCCCGTAATGAACGTGCCGATTCCCGCNTTCGGCGAAGACTGTCCCAATACCAAGTGCAGGTTTGAAGCACCTAAGTCCAAGTCGGCGAGGATGATTTTTTTTCCGGCTTGCGCAAGCGCAATAGAAAGGTTCGCAGACAACAGGCTTTTGCCCACGCCGCCCTTTCCGCTCGCAATAGGAATTATCTGCATATTTCCATTATATCACAGAAACGCCGATACAACAACCGATTAGCCATTGAGCAGTTCCGCGAGTTTTTCCGCCGTAAAATCAAGTGCCTTCGCAACCATGTTGCCCGCGCCGCTCACGCCAAACTGATTTATCGTGAACAAGTCGCGGCGGCTCGTGGCAAATCCTTCCCAGCCGCTCTTTGATCCGGCTTCGGCAACCACCACGCGCGGCGCNCCGCCCAAAATCTGCCGCTGAAAATCGTCCGGCTGCGCCTCGAACAACTCACGGTCNAGCACGGAAACCACGCGCACGGTTTTTCCCGCTGCCAATGCCGCCGCCTCCAACGCAAGGCTGACTTCNGAGCCGGTCGCCAGCACGGTGATGTCNGGGGAAGCCGCNCCGTTCCGCACGATATAAGCCCCGCGGCGAATCGTCTTTTTCCAGTCTGCGTCGTCTTTTGCGTACACGGGAACATTCTGGCGCGTCAGCGACAGCACGACCGGATGGTCAGTNCTTTCCATGGCGATATGCCACGCGACCACCACTTCTTCCGCATCGCCGGGGCGCAACACCTGCACGCCGGGCATGGCGCGCAACGACGCAAGCTGNTCGACCGGCTGATGTGTCGCGCCGTCCTCACCGACAAAGATAGAATCATGCGTCAAATCNTANATGACCGGCTGCTTCATAATTGCGGCAAGCCGGATTGACGGGCGCATATAATCNCTGAACACCAAATACGTCGCNCAGAACGGGNGCAACCCGCCATGCACNCACAGTCCCANCGTCTCGCTCGCCATNCCGAATTCGCGGATGCCGAATTCTATCGAACGCCCCGCACGATTGNCGGGCGCATACGTGCCGCCGTCGCAGTCCATGCCNCTTTTGTTGCTGCCTTTCAAATCCGCGCTGCCGCCCACCATATATGAATGGCTCAAGCCGAACGCNTTNATCATNTCNCCGCTTGCGGTGCGGGTGGCAACGGACGCACCGATTTCATACACGGGATCAATATGCTCGCCGTCCGCCNNACCNGNNAACGCCGCCTGCCACCGTTTTGCNAGCGCAGGATTTTCTNCCGCCCAAGCATCAAATTCNGTCTGCCAGTCAGCCTGACGGCGGGCAAAATCCGCTTGTTTGTCCGCAAAATAGGCGAGCGCGGCAGGATCTTCATAAAAAAATTCGTCAGGACGCAGCCCCAAGTTCTTTTTGGTCTCGGCAACGTCGGCATCACCAAGCGGCTCGCCGTGCACTTTTGCCGTTCCCTGCTTGGGCGCGAATTTGCCGATAACCGATTTCAGCATGATGAGCGTCGGCTTGTCGGCGCATCGTTTTGCCTGCGCGACCAAATCCGCAATGCCTTCCACATCGTACATGCTGCCCTGCAACACCTGCCAGCCGTATGCTTCGTATCGTTTTTTGATGTCCTCGGTAAAGGTGATGTCGGTCGAACCGTCAATGCTGATGCGGTTTTCGTCATAAAAAGCAATCAGCTTGCCCAGCTTCAAATGCCCCGCAAAACTGCTCGCCTCCGCAGAAACGCCTTCTTCCAGGCAGCCCTCGCCCACAAGCACGTAGGTATAATGATCCACGATCGTGCGGGTGGCGGTGTTGTACGTCGCGGCGAGCATCGTCTCCGCCATTGCCATGCCGACGGCGACCGCAATGCCCTGCCCCAACGGCCCGCTCGTGTTCTCCACGCCGTCGGTCACGCCGAATTCAGGATGTCCCGGCGTTTTTGAGCCGACCGTGCGGAATGCCTTGATGTCGTCGAGCGAAACGGCATAGCCCGCCAGATGCAGCACCGCATACAGCAGCATAGAGCCGTGCCCCGCGGACAACACAAAACGATCCCGGTCTGCCCATTTCGCGTCCGCCGGATTATGCTTCAGGATTTCGCCATACAGCACTGCGGCAAGTTCCGCGCAGCCGAGCGGAAGCCCCGGATGCCCCGACTTCGCTTTCTGAATCGCATCGATAGAAAGACTGCGAATCGTCTTTGCCACGGCAGCAATGCCCGCAAGATTCATGCATAACTCCTTGAAAAAGCAAGCCGCTAGACGACCTTAAACCGATCGTGCTTCAGTCGGTCCAGAACGGCTTTTAATTGGTAGCAGATGTCCTCAAAATTGTATTCCATTCCTTCCAAAGACAATTGCAGCGCGCTTTCGTCTTCGTCCAGGCTGTCATTCAGGCGCGAAAGCATTTCCAGCATACGGGAAACGTGTGCAAACAACTGCGAAAGCGTCACCAGCTCCTGCTGGGGAAACTCCGCCAGTTTGTCGCTCGCGCATTCCACGTCGTACACCAAATCGCCCACTTTCGTGTACAATTCCAGCGCACGATGCCGAATTGCCCCGCGTGAAAAATCCGCGAACCAATTATACTTTTGTCGGAGTATATCATTTCTCTGCATTATTTGCAACGCGAACTCCTGCTCTTCCTCAGGAGAGATTTCCATTGCCTGCGGAATGATTTTTCGCACCAGATCGGACACGTCGTCTTTCTTGGCGAACAGCACGTCCTGAATATAGCAGTCGATAACATAGTCGGGCAGCGAATACATCGGAACGCCGCCGTCAAGCCCGCGCACGATGTCGTGTTCGTTCCATTTGCCCACGGCAGGAACGTTCTCGCCGCGCCGCCACAGACGCGTCTCCACGCCGAACAATTCCATCGCCACTTTCTTTGAGCTTTCCAAGAATTCGCGGATTGAGCCGCATTCGGGCGTACAGAGTTCTTTCCGCTTCTCATAAAACACGTTCGCCAGCTGCTCGTCCATGCTCGCGCACGGCCCCAGACGGTCAAAACTCTCCAAAAGCGATTTTTCCAGCAGCTCATTCCACTGCTGCCGCGCCATGTCCTCGTCGTTTATCTGCAACGGATTGCGCTTGTGCGTCAGCGTCGGGAACAACTGAATCATGCCGCGCCCCCAATCCACCACGCGGCACAGGAAACGGTCGCCGTACTTAAAGTCGCAGTCCTGCATAATGCGGTCGATAGAAACTCCCGTGAGCGACAGTTTGACCGGCAGCTCGAATTCCTGCTCGGCAAGGCGCAGATGCTTGTTCACGGGATCGGCGGCAATGTACTGCGCCGCGTACTCGTCGCCAAAGAAACTGAACAGCTCGCGGGCAAGGTTGCAGTCCGTCTCGAACAGCTTCGGCTCAAGCGGGCGGCCGCTGTACTCAAACTGGAGCGTGCAGGAGAGCATCTCCATGTCCACGAACGGAATGCACCGGTCGCCCGGCACGATCACGCCCTGCGCGATTTCCTGCGGGGTCGGCACGAAACTGAAAAACTGCCCCGTAAACGCCCCCGCCCGCGTCAGGTACAGCTTGCGCTCCAGCGGGAACACGAGCGGGTCGCTCTCCAGAAAATCGGCGATTTCCCGCACGGACAGCTTCACGCCCATCTGCGCGAACAGCCTGCTCACGTCCTTTGCGGTGAACGGGTCGCGGTAGGTGCGGAGAAAATGGGTCAGCAGCTTTTCTACGGTCGCATTCATACTTCGCGGATGCTCACCAACGTAATGCCCAGATTCCTGAGCATCGCCCGTATCTGATCGGCAGAGACCTGCGTCACCTTGCACGTCACCCGCCGCTTGGAAACGTCGTCGCCCTCGCTCGTCACGACCGAAACGATGTTCCCGCCCAGCTCGGCGATCGACTGGCTCATCTTGGCAAGCTCGCCCGGCTTCTCGCTCGCCTCGCACATAAACCGCACGCCGTGATGCCGCGCCCCAAAAATCTCGATGAATGCGTGGAACAAGTCGCTTTCGGTGATAATGCCGACGAGCAGGTCGCCGTTCATGACGGGCAGGCAGCCGATTTTCCTGTCCGCCATCACGCGCGCCGCCTCCTCAATCACCTCGTTNTGGTCCACCGTGACGACGTTCCGCACCATCACTTTCTCCACGTTCAGCTTTGAGAGCAGGTAGCTCAGCTCGTACACGTCGAGCGTGGTTGCCGCAGACGGCGATGCCTTGACCAAATCGTTCTTGGTCACGATGCCTGCCAGACGGCCGTCGCGGTCAAGCACCGGAAGCTTGTTCACGTTCTCCCTTGCCATCAGCGCGCGCGCGTCGGTCACCGACGTTTCGGGATGCACGTAAATCACTTTTTTTCGCATCAAATCAGACACAATCATGGTCAGCCCCCTGCGGATGTCTCNNTAATAACTATAGCACAGTTCCGGCGAAAAGGCGAATTTTTCGCGCNGTCCGCCGGAACGTGCCACAGCCGCCCGCCTACTTCTTCCCGCGCCGGGCGATCACGTCGTTGGCGCGGTCAATCTCCGCCGCAACGCCCTTTGAGAACGCCGCCACGGACGCGTTCCCCGCAATCTCCATCGCGCCCAGGTACGGCACCAGCTTCTCGTTGATCAGCGCGACAATCGGCTTGTTGAAGCTTGAGGCGGACGCGCCCTTCTCCGCGCTTGAGCGCACGTACTCGTCGTTCGCCGCCGTAAAGGCATCCTGCGCCGCGCGCACCGCCGCAATCGACTCGCCCACGCCCTCAAGCCCCTTGATCTTGTCGGCAAGCGCGGCCGCCGCGAATTCCTCCAGCATGCTCTCCGTCAGCGACGACTCGCCCGTGTAGGCAACGCCCGTGATNCCCGCCTTGGCGTACTTGTCGTAAATCGCCTTGAGCGGCAGCGCAAGCTCCTTCTTGGCGGCAACCGGGAGCGCGGCATAGCCCGCGAGCACCGTGCCGAGCGTCCGGATCGCCTCGTCGCGCGCGCCGTCCGCCTCGTCCAGCCGGGACAGCACCTTGTCCTGCAAAATCGCCGTGGTAATCTGCGCCGAAAGCCCCTCCAGCTCCGCCATCACCGCCGTGAGGAACGCATCGCCCTGCGCCCCCGCGTCCGCCTTGAACAGACGCACCAGCGTGTCCGAAAGCCCGTCAACCTCCGCGTTGCGGATTGCANGTCTTCANNTTGTTCATACATNAACCTCCTTAAAAATGCTTTATGATTTCAATATAATCATTTTTTGGCGAATCGGCAAAGAAAAAATACAAAATCCTTACCATAAGGAAGCCTCATGCAAAATCCGACTTTCCTTATGGTAAGGAAAGCCGCTTTTGTCCGGGGCGCGTTTCCTTATTTTAAGGAACGCTGACTTTTGTCCGGGCAGCATTCCTTATTTTGAGGAAAGCCGACTTTTGCTGAAAACGGGAATCCTTATGGTAAGGAACGTCGCTTTTGTTCAGGGCAGCATTCCTTATGGTAAGGAAAGCCGACTTTCGTCCGGGCAAGATTCCTTATCGTAAGGAAAGCCGACTTTTGTTCGGGCAGCATTCCTTACGATAAGGAACGACCGCTTCTTGCGCCCCCGCGCTCCCTAGCCGCCGAGGTACGCCGACTTTACGGCGGGGTCGTGGATCAAATCCGCCGCGCTGCCGGACATGCTCACGGTGCCCGTCTCCAAAATGTAGACGCGGCTGGCAATGGTCATCGCCTTGTATGCGTTCTGTTCCACCAGCAGGATCGTCGTGCCGTCCCGGTTGATGCGTTTGATGATGTCGAAGATTTCGTCCACCAGGATCGGGGCAAGCCCCATGCTCGGCTCGTCGAGCAGCAGCAGCTTGGGCTGGCTCATAATGCCGCGCCCCATGGCGAGCATCTGCTGCTCGCCGCCGCTCAGCGTGCCCGCCACCTGCCGCACGCGCTCCTTCAGGCGCGGGAACAGCTCGTACACGCGCTCCAGGTCGGCCCGGATGCCCGCCTTGTCGCGGCGGACGAACGCGCCCATCTCAAGGTTCTCGCGCACGGTCAGGTTGGCAAAAATGCGCCGCCCTTCGGGAACGTGGATCAGCCCGCGCCGCACGATGTGGTCGGGCGCGAGCGACGTGATGTCCTCGCCGCCAAAGACGACGCTGCCGCCCTGCTTTTTGATCAGGTTCGACACCGCGTGGAGCGTGGTCGTCTTGCCCGCGCCGTTCGACCCGATCAGGCTGATGATTTCGCCCCGCTCCACCGTGAACGAAACGCCCTTGAGCGCGCGGATTGCGCCGTATGAGACCGTGAGGTTCGTAACTGCAAGCATCGTTTCTGCCATGACCGCTCCTATATGCCCGCGGCTTCTTCGCCGAGGTACGCTTTGACCACCTGCGGGTTGGAGACGACTTCCGCCGGCGTTCCCTGCGCGATGACGCGCCCGTAGTCCAGCACGAACAGCCGCTCGCAGATGCCCATGACCAGTTTCATGTCGTGCTCGATCAGCAGGATCGTCACGCCGAATTCCCGGCGGATAAANGCGATCTGCTCCATCAGCTCCTTTGTCTCCTGCGGGTTCATGCCCGCCGCCGGTTCGTCCAGCAGCAGGAGCGACGGCTGCGACGCGAGCGCGCGGGCAATCTCCAGCTTGCGCTGCTCGCCGTAGGGCAGGTTCTTTGCCCGCTCGTGTTCCTTGTGCTTCATCTTGAAGAGCGAAAGCAGGGTCTGCACGCGCAGGGTCATCATCAGCTCGTTGCGCCGGAAACGCGGTGTCCTGAACAGCACGTCGAGCGGGGTGACCTTGCGCTGGGCGTGCATGGCAATCCGCACGTTGTCCGCCACCGTCAGGTTGCCGAACAGGCGGATATTCTGGAACGTGCGGGCAATGCCGATCTGGTTGAGCTGCGCGGGCGACTTCTTGTTCGCCACGTGCACGCGCCCCTGCCGGTCCCAGAACGCAATCTCGCCGGACGTGGGCGTATACACGCCGCTCAGCATGTTGAACACCGTCGTCTTGCCCGCGCCGTTCGGTCCGATCAGCCCGACCAGCTCGCCCTGATACAACTCCATGGAAAAATCGCTCACCGCGCGCAGCCCGCCGAACACGATGGAAAGGTCGGAGACCTGCAACAGCAGTTTCTTTTCGCTACTCATCGGCTTGCCTCCGTTCGGCAGCCGTTCCGCCGCGCTTTCTGACGGCGGCGGCACAGCGGCGCACCAGGCCCGGAATGCCGTCCCATGCCTTGACGAACGACAGTTCTTTCATGCCGAGCAGCCCCTGCGGCCGGAACAGCATGACCAGAATCAGGATCACCGGGTAGAACAGCAGGCGGTAATGCTGCAAGAAGCGCAGGAATTCCTGCAAATAGGTAAGCACGAACGCCGCCAGCACCGAGCCGGTCACGCTTCCCATGCCGCCCAGCACGACAAAAATCAGGTCGTTGATCGAATTGTTGAACGAAGCCAAGTCCGGCTTGATGAAGCCGATGAACGGGGCGTACAGTGCGCCGGCAATCCCCGCCACGAACGACGCGATCACAAAGCCCGTCATCTTGTAGCGGAACACGCCGATGCCGTTCGCGTTCGCCGCAATCTCGTCCTCGCGCACGGCAAGGATCGCGCGCCCATACGTTGAGCGCACGAAGTTTTGCAGCAGGATGATAATCACCACGAGCGCGCCGACAATCGTCAGGTACGAGCAGGTCGATCCCCACACAAAATCGGTGGAAAGCATCGTGGGAAACTGCTTGCCGTTCGGTCCGCCCGTAATCGCTTTCAGGTTGACCAGCACCACGCGGATAATCTCGCCGAACGCAAGCGTCACGATGGCAAGGTAGTCGCCCTCCAGCTTGAGCGTCGGAAAGCCGATGACAAAGCCGAAAAACGCCGCGACCAACGCCGCCAGAATAATGCTCACGGGCAGCGGAATGCCGCAGTTCTGCGTGAGCAGGATGACCGCATACGCGCCGATNGCCTCAAATCCCGCCTGNCCGAGCGAAAGCTGTCCCGTAATGCCGCAGATAATGTTCACGCTCAGCGCCATAATCGCATTGATGCCGCCCANCGTGATNATCTGCGCNGTATANGCGTTGATGACGTTCGCNTTTATGAGNGCNGCCGGCACAATCACCGCGANCAGCGCGACAACGCCGGGAATCGCCATGTTCCGGTAAATCTTGTTCTTCACGNCGCGCCTCCTACACCTTNACCCGCGTCTTTTTGCCCAGAATGCCCGTCGGCTTTACGAGCAGGATCACAATCAGAATCNTGTACGAAATTGCATCCGCATACTGAGAAGAAATGTACGCCTTTGTCATGGTCTCCGCAATGCCAAGGATAATGCCACCAAGCATCGCGCCCGGAATCGAACCGATGCCGCCCAGCACCGCCGCCACGAACGCTTTTAGACCGGGAATATAGCCCATCACCGGGTCAATCTGCGGATACGCCGTCGCATACAGCACGCCGCCCGCGCCCGCCAGCACCGAACCGATGACGAACGTGGTCGCGATAATCCGGTTCACGCTGATTCCCATCAGACTCGCCGCGCCCAAATCATACGAAACCGCGCGCATTGCCTTTCCCGTCCGGGTATAATTGACGATATAATTGAGTACCACCATCAGCACCGCGCTCAGCACAATGACAATCAGCTGAATATTGGAAAACGAAACAATCCCCACGCTGAACATCCGGGTCGCCATCGTCGGAAACTGCCGCGGATCCGGCCCGACAAACGGCAGCACGCGCATCACGTTCTGCAAAATCAGCTCCACCGCAATCGCCGTAATGAGCGAATTCAGGCGCGGTGCGTTCCGCAGCGGACGGTATGCCAGCCGCTCAATCACCAGGCTCAGCACGCCGCACAGCACCATTGCCGCCATAAACGCGAGNACCATGCCCAGCGGAGTCGTTCCCACCGCGCACAGCACGAAATATCCCGCATACGCGCCCACCATCATCACGTCGCCGTGCGCAAAGTTAATCAACTTGACAATGCCGTANACCATCGTGTAGCCGAGCGCAATCAGCGCATAAATGCTTCCCAGCGACAGCCCNTTNATCAGCTGCTGCACAAAAATCGAAACGCTATTCACCGCACCTCCTCCGCGCGCTATCACGAAAAAAGCATAGTCCCGTTCCCGAAACTATGCTTCGATGCCCATTCNGTTATACCAAATCCCGGCAAAANTGTAAACAAGCNGACAATCACNGAGNCAGTTTGCTTCTTCCGCCTGCTACGGATGAATCGTCGTCTTGTAGCGCGTCGTCAGCCCGCCGTCCTCGCCGCGCGCCAATTCCAGAATGACCGCNGANTTGATCGGGTTGCGTTTTTCGTCAAACGTCAGATGCCCGGTCACATAGTCGCCGTTCGTCGCTTCCAGCGCGTCNCGCACGGCGGCAGTCTCGGTCGTNCCCGCATTCANAATCGCNTCNTTCAGCAGATACACGCTNTCATANCCCAACGCCGCAAACGAATTCGGNTTCTTGCCGAATTTCTCCTCAAANGCCGCCACAAANCGCTGCACCGCCTCCGAATCAGAATCCGTCGCGTAGTGGTTGGAATAATAGCCGTTCAGCACNTCCTCGCCCGCGTTTTCCGTCAGGCCGTCCCAGCCGTCCGCCCCGACAATCGGCTTGTCAATGCCNTGCGCGCGCAACTGCTTCGCAATCAGCGCGACCGTGCCGTAATAATCCGGCAGATAGATAACGTCCGCGTTCACGTTCTTGATTTTGGTAATCTGCGCGTTAAAATCTTTGTCGCCCGTGTTGTACGATTCCTGCGCGATGACGCGACCGCCCAAACGCTCAAATTCTACAATAAAATTGTCTTTCAGCCCCACCGAATAGTCGTTCCCGATGTCATACAGAACTGCCGCAGTGTTCGCGCCAAGCACGTCGCCCGCAAATTTGCCGCCCACCGTCCCCTGAAACGGATCGATAAAACAGGTGCGGAAAATATAGTTGCCCGCATCGGTAATCGTCATCGCCGTTGCCGCCGGAGCAATCTGAATGATTTTCTGCGCCTGTGCGCTCTGCGTAATCGCCTGCGTACACCCAGACGTGAGCGACCCGACAACGAACGTCACGCCGTCTTTTGTCACCAATTTTTTGTATGCGCTCACCGACTTTTCGGGGTTGCCCTCATCATCTTCCGCAATCACTTCCAGCAGTTGACCGTTTACGCCACCCGCCGCGTTGATTTCCGCGACCGCCAGTTCAATGCCGTTCTTGCATTCAACGCCATACACCGCAACCGCGCCAGAAAGCGGGCCGATTGAACCGATTTTAATCGTATTGCCACCGCTCTTCGAGCATCCTGCNATCACCAAACCGACAAGCATCGCCGCAAGGGCAACCAAAACCTTTTTCATAACTCCAAACCTCCAGGATTATATAACAAAGCCGTCCCCATTCCAAAGGACGGCTCGCAAGCCAGCCAGACTTATGACTGTGCTTCTTCTGTTGCAGGTGCTTCTGCCGCGGCGGCAGCCTTTGCCATCCGCGCTTCTTTCCGCGCAACGTTTTTCAGCGTCGCGTTGCAGACTTTACANATTTTCACCTGNTTGCCGTCAATTTCCTTTTCATACAGGATCTTGACGTTCATCTTCCCACAGCGCGGACACGTGCCACGACCGTGGTGCACTTCTGAGCGGATACCAGCTCCGCGATGACCTTTAGACATCTCTTACTCCTCCGCCTTTTCTTCTTTTTTTGCAGCCTTCGGNTTCGCCGTCTTTGCAGGGGCTTTCTTTGCNGCNCCCTCTTTCTTTTCGGCGGGNTTTGCCTTCGNNTCGGCTTTCTTCGCCTTTGGCTCATCTTTNTTTGCTTTTGCGGCTTCTTTGTCTTCTTCAGTCGGCAACTTGTAGTCTACCAGNTCAAGAATAACCATGTCCGCCGCATCGCCCTGACGGAAACCGATTTTCAGAATGCGCGTGTAACCGCCGTTGCGGTCTTTCATTCTCGGTCCAAGTTCGGTGAACAACTTGTTCAAGATTTTCTCATCTTGAATATACTTCGCCGCAATACGGCGGTTGTGCACAGAATCGACCTTACTGCGCGTAATCAACTTTTCAGCAGCCCTGCGCACTTCCTTCGCCTTTGCCTGGGTCGTCGTAATGCGCTCAAACCTGAAAAGAGANGTCACCATATTNCGTGACATCGCGCGACGATGTGCCGATGTCCGAGAAAGCGGNTTAAAACCATTTCTATGATTCATCTGATTCTTCCTTCTGCTTTTGCTTAGTTACATTGACGGCATTTTTCAGATGACTGTAATCTGTCATTCCGAGCGTCAAATTCCATTCAAGAAGTTTTTCCTTGATTTCAGTCAGACTCTTCTTGCCGAAGTTGCGGGTCTTCACGATGTCGTCTTCCGTCTTTTTGGTCAACTCGCCAATCGTGCGGATATTCGCATTTTTCAGACAGTTAGACGAACGAACCGAAAGCTCCAGTTCCTCGACCGGCGTGTTGAGCAGCTGACGGATGCGTTCGTCGCCTTCGTCAACATCATCACTCGCCCCAAAGTCGCTNTCGTTAAAGTTCACAAAGATTGAGAAATGATCTTTCGCAATCTTTGCCGCCTCCGCGAGCGCGTCGTCCGGGTTAATCGTGCCGTCNGTCCAAACCTCAAGAATGAGTTTGTCATAGTCATTGCGCTGACCGACACGGCACGGCTCAATCGCNTACTTTACCTTGCGCACCGGCGAGAAAATCGCATCCATCGGAATAGTACCGACCACTTCGATGTAATGCTCATTCACTTCCGCCGGAACGTAGCCACGCCCGAAGTCAACTTGAACCTCAAACTCCACACGCGCACCGTCCATCATCGTGAAGACGGGAACATCTTTTGTCAGAATTTCAAGCTGTCCTTCCTTTGCAAAGTCGTCGCTTTTTACGACACCCGGTCCTGCAAATTCGTAAAGAATCGTATCCTGTTCAGTGTCGCCGGAGAGCCGCAAGCGAATCTGTTTCAGACTGTTCAAGATTTCCAGCGTATCTTCTGAAACGTTCGGAATTGTCTCAAACTCGCTAGAAATGACGTGCGGAACACCGTCGGCATCGTATGAAGTAATCCGTACTGAAGATACNGCATACCCTTGAATCGAAGACAACAACACGCGGCGGAGCGTATTTCCAATCGTCGTGCCAAATCCCGTCTCAAAAGGATACGCCGTAAACTTTCCGTAGTTCGGATTCGTCTCTAGATGTTCAAATGTGATGCCTTTTGGTTTTTTAAAACCTTTCAGCAGATTTTTGCGAGCCATCTGAACTCCTTCTTATCGGAAATAATATCACTTTTGGTGATTGCCCTGCGGCAAATGCCGTTTGTTTTACAATAACTGAAGCTTCGGGCAATCGCCCCAATTATTGATCCCCGGAACTTTCTTCCCTACATTCGCCGTGTCTTGCGCGGGCGGCATCCGTTGTGCGGAATGGGGGTAACGTCAGAAATCGACTTTACCTTCAGCCCCAAATTGCCGAGCGCACGGACAGCATTCTCACGACCGACACCCGGTCCTTTGACGAACACGTGCACCTCACGCAAGCCGTAGCCCACTGCCTTCTGAACAGCAGACTCCGCCACCGTCTGTGCGGCAAACGGCGTAGATTTTTTCGCTCCGCGGAAACCAAGCCCGCCTGAAGAAGCCCAAGAAAGNGCATTTCCTTTCAAGTCTGTAATCGTCACGATAGTATTGTTGAACGTCGCCTGAATATACACGTTCCCTTCGTAGACGCTCTTCTTTTCCTTTCGTTTTTTTACGGTAGCCATTCGTTACTCCTTCACCTATCAGACAGCCTTCTTCTTGTTTGCGACCGTCTTTTTCTTGCCTTTGCGCGTACGTGAATTGGTACGCGTACGCTGACCACGAACAGGCAGCCCCTTGCGATGGCGGAGACCACGATAACAACCGATGTCCATAAGACGCTTGATGTTAAGACCAATCTCTGAACGAAGGCGACCTTCAACCTTGTACTCGGCATCAATCAGCGCGCGCAATTTTGCCTGCTCATCTTGATCCAAATCGTTCATCATTTTCTGCGGATTTATTCCAGTCTTTTCGCAAATTGCCTTTGCTGCCGAACGACCAATACCATAGATATAGGTCAGAGCAACGACAACGTGTTTATTTGGGAGATCAACTCCCGCAATTCGAGCCATCTGCTACTCCTTTAACCCTGTTTCTGCTTATGCTTCGGATTAACACAAATGATACGGATAATACCATTGCGCTTAATTACCTTGCACTTGTCACAAATGGGCTTTACGCTGGTTCTCACTTTCATAAAAGTCCCCCTTGGGAAAGTACCGCCGCTGAATCATAGCAGTTCACAATGAACTACAATCCAGCGTGTTCTGTAAATATAGCACAAATTCCAAAACTTATGCTACTACTGCGCGCCATTTTTCTGCAAAATTCAGCACGAATTCCGCCGTTCTGCGGGAATCCGTCCTCCTACAGATTGCGGGAACGCAGTTTTCCCCGCTTAACAAGCCCCTCTGAATGGTGCATTTTAAGCTGGGCTTCAATTTGACTCATCGTATCCAAGTCAACGCCCACCAAAATCAGCAGGGACGTACCGCCCATCAACATAGAAATTGACTGCGGAAAGCCGAAAAGATTTTGGACGATTGTCGGCAACACTGCAATTGCAGCGAGATACAATGATCCGGGCAATACGAGACGGTTCAACACCTTCTGCATATATTCTTCAGTCTTGTCAGTGCGGATGCCCGGAATTGATCCGCCGTTCTCTCTTATGTTCTTCGCGATTTCCGTGGGGTTCAGGGTTACCTGTGTGTAGAAGTATGCGAAGAAAATAATCAGAAGTACCAACAAAACATTATACCATAATCCCGTCGGTGTCAGAATTGCAGAAAGCCGAGCAACCCAACGCGCGGAATTTTGGCTAGCACCAAAACTAGAAACAATCTGGAGCGGGAATGTCAGAAACGAAGAAGCAAAAATAACCGGAATGACTCCCGACGGATTGATTTTGAACGGAATATACGTGTTCTGCCCACCATACATTTTGCGTCCGACGACGCGTTTCGCATAGTGAACGGGAATCTTGCGTTCGCCCTGCTGCTCATACACAACCAGTGCAATAACAGCAATGAACATCAGCAACGCAACAATGAGGAATACCGGGTTGATGTCATTATCGTTCGGGTTCTTCACTTTCGCGCCAAGCTCAACCACGGCATGAGGCAGNCGCGCCACAATACCCGCNAAAATCAGAATGGAAATGCCATTCCCGATACCGCGAGCCGTAATCTGATCGCCCANCCACACCGTAATCATTGCGCCCGTCGTTACCGTGAGCATCGCAAGCANCCTGAACGCAAGCGGATTTTCCAAAATGACCGCTCCCGGAATGCTGTTTGCGTACACCGTCACCGCCAAAGACTGAATCAGACAGACAAACACCGTTCCNATTCGAGTCCAAGCCGCGACCCTGCGCTGACCACCGTCTTCCTGTGCCATNCGTTTGAGCGACGGAAAGATAATCAGCGCAAGCTGCAAGATAATCTGCGTTGAAATGTACGGCATAACGCCCAACATGAACACAGAAAAATTAGAGAATGCNCCACCGGCAAAAAAGTCCATATAGCTNGCAAACGCGTTTCTGTTTCTTGACGCAAGGTCATTAAAATAGGTAATGAGCACACTCGCGTCAATGCCCGGAATTGTCAGCACACAACCCAGACGAAAAACAGCTAAGATTACAAAAGTAAAGAANATGCGNTCNCGCAACTCTTTAATTCTGAACATATTTACGATTGCATTGTTTGCCATGAGTTTCTCCGCCGTCTACTATTCTTCTTTTTTTGCCGCTTTCTTTGCGGATTTTTTCGTCTCTGCNTTCGCATCATCGTCAGCNGCGGCAATCTTTACCGAACCGCCCGCCTTTTCGATTTTTTCTTTTGCCGTCGCAGAAACTTTGTCCACATCAATTGTCAACTTCTTCTTCACATCGCCGTCGGCAAGAATTTTCACCAGCTTATCGGCAGAATCGAGCAACCCCTTTGCNATCAGCGTTTCTTTGTTCACCGTGTCGCCGTCGTCGAATTTTTCTTCCAACAACTTGACGTTCACGATGACATATTCTTTCTTGAAAGGATAGTTTGAAAAACCACGCTGCGCGATACGGCGNTACAACGGCATCTGCCCGCCTTCAAAACCGACATAAGTTTTTCCGCCGGAACGAGACTGCTGACCTTTGTTTCCTTTGCCCGCAGTAGTACCACGACCTGATGAAGAGCCACGACCGACAATGCGCTTTTTCTTGTTGGCACCTTTCGGCGCACTCAGTATAAAATCTGCCATTATTTTGTCTCCTCAACTTCCACCAAGTGCGCGACAGAAGCCACCATACCACGAACGCACGGATTATCTTCCTGCACCACTGATGAGTTAATTTTTTTCAAGCCAAGACTGCGGACAGTCGCCTTTTTTGCGGGTTTCTGACCAATTACGCTCCGCCTGAGTGTAATCTTAAGTTTTTTCGCTGCCATCGATTACCCCCACATATCCTGCAATGACTTGCCGCGGTTAGAAGCGACAGCCTTTGCGTCCATAAGGTTCGCAAGCCCATCAAATGTCGCCCGCACCACGTTGACCGACGAACGAGATCCCTGCGACTTAGAAATAACGTCAGTCGCACCGATAGCGTCCATAATCGCACGGACAGGACCGCCCGCGATGATACCCGTACCGGGGCAAGCCGGCTTAAGCAAAATCGCCGAACTCTTGAACTTCCCGATGATTTCGTGCGGCAAGGTTCCATTCTTCATCGGCACCATAACCAAATTGCGCTTTGCCTTGTCAACGCTCTTCCTAATCGCTTCGGAAACATCGTTCGCCTTACCGAATCCGTACCCGACGCGTCCTTTCTGGTCGCCGACAACCGTCAATGCTGAAAACGACATCCTACGACCGCCCTTGACCGTCTTAGAAGTACGATTCAACTTGACCAACTTTTCAATGAACTCTTTCGGTTCTCTTTCTTTATCGAACTTATTCTGGCGTTCCATAGACTCTCCTAGAATACGATCCCGGCTTTGCGGGTTGCGTCTGCAAGGGCCTTGACAACACCATGATACAGATAACCATTGCGGTCAAAGACTACCGTCGTAATCTTTTTATCCTGTAGGCGTTTTCCCAAAGCTTCACCAAGTTTTGTTGCGCCGTCAACATTCGGCTTGAGCGCAACAAATTCCTTTTCCAAGGTAGAAATGGCGGCCAAAGTCCTGCCTTCGTCATCATTGATAACCTGCACATACAGATTACAGTTGCTGCGCGTCACGGTCATGCGCGGTCTTTCCGCTGTTCCGTGAATCCGCTTGCGAATGTGAATCTTGCGATGCAGACGTTTTCTGTTTTTTTCAGTCAGTTTTCTCAACATCTTGCTACACCACCTTATTTAACGCCGGTCTTACCAACTTTACGTCTGATGACTTCAGTTTCATAACGAATCCCTTTGCCCTTATACGGCTCGGGTGCGCGCAACTTGCGAATCTGAGCACTGAATTCACCAACCAACTGCTTGTCGATTCCAGAAACCGTCACCTTGCCCTGCGCATCGGCAGTAACCGTAAGCCCTTCGGGAATAACCGCGATGAAGTCAGAGGAATACCCGAGGTTCATCACCAACTGTTTTCCCTGCACTTCCGCACGATAACCGACACCCGTAATAATCAGCGTCTTGGTAAATCCGTTCGTTACGCCCGTAACCATATTGCTGATCAGCGCACGGTACAATCCGTGTGCCGAATTCGCTGCCTTGGTATTCTCTTTCGGTGCGACCGTAATCTGGCCGTCTTTAAATTCAACACTCACGTTTTCGCTATACGACTGTTTCAACTCGCCTTTCGGACCTTTTACGGTTATCACGCCACCATTCGTCGTTACAGTCACTCCTGCCGGCACAGCAACAGGAAGTTTTCCGACTTTAGACATCTCTTCCTCCTATTACCAAACCTTGCAGACCAATTCGCCACCGACCATTTTCTCGCTCGCTTTCTTGCCGGTCGTCACGCCGGAAGAAGTCGAAACGATCAATGTGCCGTAACCGTTGTACACACGGGGCAAATCCTTATAACCAGAATACACGCGGCGACCGGGCGTAGAGATTTTTTCCACGCCGTGGATAACCGGAACATTCTGATCGTCATATTTCAAGAAAATACGGATATTCGACTTGTTGTCTTCCTGCACTTTCTTAAAATTCTTAATATATCCTTCTGTCTTCAGGATTTTCACGATTTCCAGCTTGAGCCTTGAAGTAGGAACATCTACTTTTTCGTGGCGAGCCTGAACGGCATTGCGGATCTTTGTCAGCATATCTGCTACAGGATCTGATACACTCATTTCTTCTCCTCCCCCACTACCAACTGGATTTCGTGACACCAGGCAACAAGCCTTCACTTGCTAACTTACGAAAGCAGACACGACACATCTTGAACTTGCGCAAGTACCCACGCGGGCGACCACAAATCTGACAGCGATTGTATTCACGGGTGCTGTATTTTTGGGTGCGCTTCGCTTTGATAATCATTGATTTCTTAGCCATGCTTTCCTCACTACTTTCTGAACGGCATACCGAACTTGGTAAGCAGAGCACGAGCTTCGTTATCCGTGCGCGCGCTAGTCACAATCGAGATGTTCATACCGGCAATCTTCACGATTTTGTCAAAGTCGATTTCCGGAAAGATAATCTGTTCTGTAATACCAAGAGAAAAATTCCCGTGCCCGTCAAAGCCTGTCGCCTTGATACCGCGGAAATCCTTGACACGCGGCAATGCCACATTGATAAGACGATCCAAGAATTCATACATAATTGTACCGCGCAATGTAACCATTACACCAACTTCATTGCCCTCACGCAGTTTAAAGTTTGCGATACTCTTTCTTGCCCTTGTTTTTACAGCCTTCTGACCGGTAATCTGCGTCAGGTCAGTAACTGCGGCATCAAGGAGTTTCTTGTTCGTGAGAGCTTCGCCGACACCCATGCTGACCACAACCTTTTTGATTGCGGGAATCTGCATCGGTGTCGTGTAGCCCAACTCCTTAAACAGAGCGGGCGCGATTTCGTCCTTGTAGACTTTCTTAAGCCGAGGTACGTACTTATCCATTACAGTGCTTCTCCACACTTCCGGCAGACACGAGTTTTCTTGTCGCCAGTGATTTTGTAACCAATTTTAGTCGGACCGCATTTTTTGCATACAATCGCGACGTTAGAAATGTGCAGCGGAGCCTCAATCTCAACGATGCCGCCCTGATCCTGCTGGCTGCGCTTTTTCATTGCCTTTTTGACAATATTAATCCCGGAGACAATAACCGCGTCCTTTTTAGTGACAACACGAACAATCTGCCCGCGCTTGCCCTTGTCTTTTCCCGCAATTACTTGTACCGTATCGTCCTTATGAATCTTAAACTTCTTCCTCATGTTCATGCGGCACTCCTTACAGAACTTCCGGCGCAAGCGATACGATTTTCATAAAATCCATATCGCGCAACTCGCGGGCAACAGGTCCAAAAATACGCTTGCCTTTCGGATTCTTGTCACCGTCAACAATGACACACGCATTGTCGTCAAAGCGGATATACGTACCGTCGGGACGACGATATTCCTTGGCAACGCGAACGACCACTGCTTTCTGCACCGATCCTTCTTTGATGGCAGATGTCGGAATCGCTTCCTTGACAGCCACCACAATAATGTCACCAATCCCGGCATACCGGCGACGTGAACCGCCAAGCACCTTGATACACTGAACAAGCTTTGCGCCGGAGTTATCAGCGACGGTCAATTTTGATTGCATCTGAAGCATTCGTCAACTCCTCCGCGTTATTTCGCGCGCTCAATGATTTCTGCAAGACGCCAGCATTTGTCTTTGCTCAGCGGGCGACATTCCACAATACGCACGGTATCTCCAATGTGAGCCTCATTCTTTTCATCATGAACCTTACATTTCTTTGTGCGTGTAACATACTTCTTATAAAGCGTGTCCATTCTCTTGGTGTTGATAGAAACGACGATAGTTTTGTCCATCTTGTCGCTCGTCACCAAACCGACCAAAGAACGTTTCGCGCTTTTCTGAACAGTCTGTTCTGCCACGTTTCAGCTCCTACTTATTCTGCCCAGCCAGTTCTTTCTGGCGGATGAACGTCTTAACCCTTGCGATGTCGCGGCGGATAGTACGTTCCTCCAACGGGTTATCTACATGCCCGTTTACCTTCTGGAAACGGAAATCCATATATTTCTGCTTAAGCTCTTTTTCCTGTGCAACCAATTCGTTGTAAGACAGTTCCTTTATATCTTTCTTTTTTGAAGCCATCTCTTCACTCCTTAGTCTTGCGTCGGTTTAAAGGCAATTCTTGTCTTAATCGGCAACTTGCTTGCCGCAAGCGTCAACGCCGCTTCGGCAGCCTTGATATCAACTTCGCCAACCTCAAACAAAATCATGCCCGGCTTAATGACCGCAGCCCAAAATTCCGGCGAGCCTTTGCCCTTACCCATGCGCGTTTCGGCAGGTTTCTTTGAAATCGGTTTGTCCGGGAATACCCGCGTCCACACATGACCCTTACGGTCAATCCTACGGTTAATCGCAACACGAGCCGCTTCAATCTGCTTTGCGCTCAGCCACACCGGCTCCAATGCCACCAAGGCAATCTCGCCAAAATCAATGTGATTGTCACGCGTCGCATTTCCCTTAATTCTTCCGCGCTGTACTTTGCGGTGAATAACTCTTTTAGGACTAAGCATTTACGTTACTCTCCTTTTGAAGTACTGCGAGCGGAACGCCTTGGCTTGTCAGCAGGCTTTCTATCCGCTGACCGACTTTCGCCAGAAGCATCACGATCACGGCGCGGCTTGCGCACCAACTGACCGGCATCTTCATTCTGCTCACGACCATAGTTCATGCCATTATAGACCCAAACTTTTATACCGATTTTACCGTACGTCGTATGAGCCTCAAATGTGCCATAGTCAATATCCGCGCGGAGCGTATGAAGCGGAACGCGTCCCAACTTCAGTTCTTCGTTGCGGCTCATGTCTGCACCGCCAAGACGACCGGCAAGACGAATCTTAATGCCCTGTGCGCCGCCTTTCATGGCATTTGCAGAAGCCTGCTTCAGTGCCTTGCGGAATGACCCGCGTCCTGAAAGCTGACGTCCAACATTCTGCGCAATCAGCGATGCGTTAATGTCAGCACGTTTGATTTCCTTAATCTTAATCTGCACTTTTTTGGTCAGCTTAGACTGGATTTCCGCACTGATTTTCTCAATATTTGCGCCCTTCACGCCAATGATGACTCCCGGACGAGCCGTGTGAATCACAATTGTCACACGCTGCGGATGCCGAATGATTTCAATTTCTGCAATATCAGCATTCTGACACTCCGGCAGGGTTCTTACCATCTCGCGGATAGCAAGATCTTCCAAAACGAGGTCTGCATANTCACGAGGATCTGCATACCAGCGAGACTGCCATGTCTTGTTCACGCCAAGGCGCAAACCGATAGGATTTACTTTCTGACCCACTTTATTCCCCCGCCTTCTCGTCAACAATGACGGTGATATGGCACATACGCTTCAAGAGCCGATCAGCACGACCACGGGCACGAAACCACACTCTCTTCAGCCTCGGACCTTCGTCAATACGAATTTCCTTGACATACAGCATATCTTCATCCAGTTTCTTGTTCGCATACAGCGCATTAGATGCNGCTGATTTCAACGTACCAGCAATAAGTTTCGCACCTTTCTGCGGCATATTAGCAAGAATTGCCATCGCCTCTGAGTACGGCTTCCGATTAATCACGCGCGCAACCGGACGAACCTTTGTCGGCGATGCAATCAGGAATTTTGTAGTGGCTACATAACCTTTTTTTTCAGCCATAATATCCACCTTTACTTTCCAGCTTTTTTGTCTGAACCGCCATGACCCTTAAAGGTACGCGTCGGAGCAAACTCGCCCAGCTTATGCCCGACGAGATTCTCTGTTACGTAAACCGGAANCCATGACTTGCCATTATACACAGAAATGGTATTGCCCACCATTTCAGGGATGATCGTAGAGCAGCGAGAATAGGTCTTAATCATCTTCTTGTCTGACTCTTTGTTCATCTCAATTATTTTCTTGTAAAGACTCTTTTCAATGAAAGGTCCTTTTTTAACCGATCTTGACACCGCTAACTCCTCTACTTCTTACGCCGTGAAACAATAAATCTGCTCGACGTTTTTCTCTTGTTGCGCGTTTTATACCCACGACAAGGTTGTCCCCAAGGAGTAACCGGATGATGACCTTTACCGGCACCTTCACCACCACCAAGCGGATGATCGACCGGGTTCATCGCCATACCACGAACGGTCGGACGAACGCCGAGCCACCGTCTGCGACCGGCTTTGCCAAGCTGGGTATTCATACGATCTTCATTACCCACAACGCCGATTGTCGCGTAGCATTTGCCGAACACACGGCGCGTTTCGCTTGAAGGCAGACGAATGACCACATAGTCGCCGTCCTTTGCCGCCACCAACGCGCTCGCACCAGCCGAACGGGCAAGCTGACCGCCTCGTCCCAGCGTCAGCTCAATGTTATGCACCGTAAAGCCGACCGGAATCGCTTCCAGCGGCAATGCATTGCCTACCGTCGGCGTTGCATTTTCGCCAGACATAATCTTCTGACCGACCGTCAGTCCTTTCGGCGCAATGATATACCGCTTTTCCCCGTCTGCATACGCAATAAGTGCGATATTCGCACTGCGGTTCGGATCGTATTCAATCGTCTTGACTGTACCCGGAATCCCGTGCTTGTTGCGCTTGAAGTCAATCATACGATACTTTCTTTTGTGTCCGCCACCCTGATGACGCACCGAAATACGCCCGCCTTGACCGCGACCACCATTTGACTTAAGACCTGATACCAGACTTTTTTCGGGTTTATCGGTTGTCAGTTCTTCTCTTACCAAATCAATGCGGGTACGAGTACCGGCAGTGTATGGTTTAAAAACTTTTAGAGCCATCTGGTTCCCCTTAATGCATGAAGGCTTACACGCCCTCGAATCCCTTAATGGTTTCGCCCGGAGCAAGACGGACAACCGCCTTTTTCCAGCTGGAAGTTCTTCCGGATCTTCCGCGCAGACGTTTAACCTTACCAAACACATTCATCGTCGTGCAGTTCACAACGGTCACGTTAAAGAGTTTTGACACTGCCTCTTTTATCTGTGTCTTGTTGGCATCAGATGCCACCTTAAACACATATTTGTTCTGCTCACGGAGCGTGGTAGCTTTTTCAGACAGTATCGGCTGAATAAGAACATCGTTCAGATTTGACAAATCGCTCATTATTTAGCCTCCTCTTTTTTATTGTAGAATTCAGAAAGATTCTTTGCCGCACCTTCCAAAAGGATGACTTTGCGTCCGTAGAACAAATCATGCGCACGCAAACGGTTGTATGACAAAAAGTACAGATTGCGGATATTGCGCCCCGCCTGCTTAATCTTTTTGTCATCATCTTTCAAGATGATAACCGTGCGTTCATCCTTCGCAAAGTTGTTCAGAATTTTCACCAAATCCTTTGTCTTTCCGCTGTCAATCGTAAAATCTTCCACGACCGTCAATCTGTCACTTTGCGCCTGCAAAGACAGAATAGACTTCATGGCAAGACGTTTCTCTTTTTTCGGAATGGCATAACTGTAATCACGCGGCTTCGGTCCGAAAATCGTACCACCACCCACGTTAATCGGCGATTTTTTGTCACCGCGGCGAGCATGNCCCGTTCCCTTCTGTTTATAGGGCTTGGCATTACTGCCGTGTACTTCCGCACGGGTTTTTGTACACGCCGTACCGACACGCTTATTCGCTAATTCGTTTGTGATGGCATAGTAAATGACATCCTCATTTACCGGAAGACCGAANACACTGTCATCAAGCGTAATCGTGCGCAGCTCTTTACCATCGACTGAATAGACTTTCTTTTCCATCGTATTCCCTCGACCTTATTTNTTAACCGCGGACTTAATGATCAGCGTACAGTCTTTATTCCCGGGAACAGCCCCGCGAACCATAACCACCTTCAATTCGGGGTCAATCTTGACAATTTTAAGATTCTGCACTGTCACGCGCTCAAATCCCATACGTCCCGGCAATTTGGTGTTTTTCATGGTATGCCCCGGTGTCGTACAATTCCCTGTACCGCCCGGCTCACGATGAAATTTAGAACCGTGCGTCGCACGACCACCATGGAATCCCCAACGCTTCATAACACCTTGGAATCCTTTGCCTTTTGAAGTTGCCGTAACATCGACAAACGATGTCTTTTCAAACAGCTCAAGACCAATCTGGTCGCCAACCGCAACTTCCTGCTCGAAGTCCCTGAACTCTTTCAGATGACGCTTCGGCGCAATGTTTTCAGGAAACTGACCTTTGTATGCCTTGTTCACTTTTGATTCTTTCATATCTTCAAGACCAAGAACAACAGCATTATATCCGTTCGTTTCCTTCGTTTTTGTAGCAATGACCGTATTCGGCTCGACGTGGATCACGGTTACTGGTGTCAGATTACCGTTTTCGTCGAAAATCTGTGTCATTCCTACTTTTTTTGCTATCAGACCTTTCATTCTGATTACTCCTACAGAAAGACAACTGTCTTTCTCTGTCAGCCGCCATTCCCGATCCATAGGGAACCGTACTGTATATTACGGCAAGCCCCGTTGCAACGCAACGCAATCTTACTGTTTAATTTCTACGTCTACACCGGCAGGCAATTCAAGCTTCATCAATGAATCCATGACATCTGTCGTCGGATTCAAGATGTCAATCAACCGTTTGTGCGTTCTCATTTCAAACTGCTCGCGCGATTTTTTGTTGACGTGTGGCGAGCGCAGAACGGTGATTTTGTTGATTCTGGTCGGAAGCGGAATCGGTCCGAGAACCTTTGCACCCGCTTTCTGAACAGTCTGCACGATGGCTTTTGAGCTCTGATCGATCAGCTCCACATCATACGCACGAAGTCTGACACGAATCTTTTCGTTAGCCATTACATTCCTCCAAGGAAATAAAATGGATTTCCAACAGCAATTTGCCGGAAATCCATTTATCCACAATCCTATTCGATAATCTTGGTAACCTGACCAGAAGCGATTGTATGACCGCCCTCGCGGATAGCCAATTTCAGACCTTCGTCCATAGCAATCGGGTGAATCAGCTCACCGATAATCTTGGTGTTGTCGCCCGGCTTTACCATGTCAGTACCCGCCGGCAACGCAACCGTACCGGTAATATCGGTCGTGCGGAAATAGAACTGCGGACGATACCCTGAGAAGAACGGGCTGTGACGACCGCCCTCTTCCTTTGAAAGNACGTAAATCTGCGCCTCAAACTTGGTATGCGGCTTAATCGTTCCCGGAGCAGCCAAAACCTGACCGCGCTCCACGTCCTTCTTTTCAATACCACGGAGCAGGATACCGACGTTATCACCGGCCATACCTTCGTCCAACGTTTTCTGGAACATTTCGATACCGGTAACCGTTGATGTCTGAGTCGGGCGAATACCGACAATCTCCACAGAGTCAGCCATTTTGACGATACCGCGCTCAATACGACCAGTAACGACCGTACCACGTCCAGAAATCGTGAAGATGTCTTCAATCGGCATCAAGAACGGCTTGTCCTCGTCGCGNTTCGGATCNTCAAACCANCTGTCCATCGTAGCAAGCAACTCATCGATGCACTTGGTNTCTTCCGCAGANGCACCGTCAGCCANCGCCTTGAACGCAGACCCCTGGACAATCGGGGTGTTCTCNTCAAAACCATATTCCTTGACGGTATCTTTCACTTCTTCAACNACCAATTCAAGCAAATCNGGATCGTCAACCAAGTCAACTTTGTTCAAGAAAACGATAATNTTCGGAACNCCGACCTGACGAGCGAGCAACAANTGNTCNCGGGTCTGCGGCATAACNGAATCCGGGGCNGAAACAACGAGCACCGCGCCGTCCATCTGCGCAGCACCNGTAATCATGTTCTTGATATAGTCAGCATGTCCCGGNCAGTCNATATGCGCATAGTGNCGCTTATCCGACTGATACTCCAAGTGACGCGTGTTGATCGTAATACCACGGGTNTTCTCTTCCGGTGCGCTGTCGATTTCATCATACTTGAGTGCNTTGTCGCCGTATTTCTTTGCACAGTGCATTGTAATAGCAGCAGACAGCGTAGTCTTACCATGGTCAACGTGCCCGATGGTACCGACATTCATGTGGGGTTTAGTTCGGTTGAACTTCTCCTTTGCCATGTCCTTTTCTCCTTGCCGAAAACTTCTTCCGTCTCGGCATTTTAATTATATGTGATGCACTTTAAGCCAGAACGAAACTCTTTTCCACCGAAAAAAGCCCGCTCGCAACACACTATTCCACAAAAATAATAAAGACGATTTACACTATCCCGGCACTCCATCTTTTCGGAATACCGTGTTTCGTGCCACCGAACATCATCATTTTTGCCTTGACGACCGATGTGGCATCNAAAACTGGCGGTTGTGAAACAACCGACCATCAGGAACACCTTGATTCAATCGTCTTATATAGATACTGCCAACGGCAGATACCTGCAAATCAAGGGTTGCTCACGCCTGAAAATCAGAACTGATTAACGTTACGGCGTGTGCCGGACCTCCCAAGTCCGCCTGATTTTTCAAAGAACCCTGTAAAAACGCAGATTACCGAAAGATAAAAGCGTACTATATTTATACGAAATTTAGAAAAATTGTGCAAGGGGAATTCAAAAGAATTCCCCGAATTTTCTACAAAAAAACCCGCCATATCGGCGGGCATATATCTACCAGCGGTAGTGCGCAAAAGCCTTGTTCGCTTCTGCCATTTTGTGGGTGTCCTCTTTCTTTTTGAAAGCAGAACCCGTATTGTTGAATGCGTCAATCAGCTCCGATGCGAGCGTATCCGCCATACCGTGACCAGAACGATTCCGGGCAGCGGCGATAATCCAACGCATCGCCAATGCCTCGCGGCGGCTGTCACGAATCTCAATCGGCACCTGATAGGTCGCACCACCGACGCGGCGGCTTTTCACTTCCACCAACGGCTTGACGTTATCCAACGCCTTGTTGAACACTTCCAGCGGATCCTGATTGGTCTTTGCCTTCAGTTTGTCCATCGCCTCATAGATGATTTTCGTGCACGTCTCTTTTTTTCCGTCCAACATCATGCGCGTGATAAATTTGGTAACAACCGCGCTGTTGTATTTTGCGTCAGGTACAATAGGACGGTTTACGGATTTCTTGTGTCTTCCCATAGTATACTCCTATTATCCTTGCTTACGCTTTCGGTTTCTTTGCGCCGTACTTTGACCGGGCGCGTTTACGTCCGTCAACACCGAGCGCATCTTTCGTGCCGCGGATGATATGATAACGCACACCAGGAAGATCCTTTACACGTCCACCACGGATAAGCACGACCGAGTGCTCCTGCAAGTTATGTCCGATACCGGGAATATATGCAGTCACTTCAATACCGTTTGACAAGCGAACACGGGCTACCTTGCGGAGCGCAGAGTTCGGCTTTTTGGGCGTAACGGTCATCACGCGGGTACAAACACCGCGCTTCTGCGGACAAGACTCAAGCGCGGGAGCTTTCGTCTGNTTCGCCAAAGACCGCCGTCCTTTACGAATAAGTTGGTTAATTGTAGGCATTGCCTCATTCTCCTATTAGTTTGCCGGTCAGCACTCCGGACAAAATGCTCGCGCGAAACCCAACGCGCGATAGGTTTTATCAGTCTATCAAATTCACGGCGCANTCGTCAAGTGAATTTGAGTCGCGCCGGGCGAAACACAAATGGCAGACACCGCCAGCAGTTTTTCCGACTGGCGATGCGCCTGTTTCTTGCCGCCGCCCGACCGCAAGCAATTTTAGTCGTCGTTGTCAGACAGAATGGACGANGACTCGCTCATGAACGGCTCACGGGCAAGTGCCAGNTCTGCCTCGCGCTCCTCACGACGGCGCTCAAGGATTTCTTCCATTTGAACNTCCAAATCGTTGTCGGAACGATCGAACAACTTGACATTGCGGTAGTTGCGGATACCCGTTCCTGCCGGAATCATGTGTCCGATAATGACGTTTTCTTTCAGACCNTGCAGGCTGTCCGTCGCNCCNGAAATCGCCGCATTCGTCAGGACGCGCGTCGTCTCCTGGAACGAAGACGCNGAGATGAACGAATCCGTCGCCAACGCCGCCTTGGTAATGCCNTGGAACATCGGACGCGCNACCGCCGGCTGACCGCCTTCCGCAATGACACGACGGTTTTCTTCGTGGAAGTGGTACTTGTCCACCTGCTGACCGAAGATAAAGCGCGTGTCACCGACAGAGACGACCTCAACCTTGCGGAGCATCTGGCGCACGATAACACCGATATGCTTGTCATCGATGTCTACGCCCTGCGCCGAGTACACCTGCTGGATTTCATCCATAAGGTAGTTTTGCAGCGCGTTCTCGCCCAAAATCGCCAGAATATCGTGCGCATCGGGAGAACCGTCACACAACTGCTCGCCCGCCTTTACGCGGTCGCCGTCACGCACCAACAGCCGTTTGGTCATCGGAACAAGATGCTCGAACGACTTGCCGTACACGTCTTCCACGCTGACGACACGCTTGCCCTTGGCGATGCCCTTGAATTTGACCGTTCCCGTAATCTGAGAAAGCACGCACGGCACTTTTGGCTTGCGGGCCTCAAACAGTTCGGAAACGCGCGGCAGACCGCCGGTAATATCGTTTGACTTTGCGGCAGCCATAGCGATTTTCGCAAGCGTCACGCCCGCGTCAACATGCTGCTTGTCGTCCACGGTAAGCACCGCGCCCGCCGGCAGATAATAACTGCCGCGTTCGTTGCCCGCCTCGTCGGTAATGAGAATGCGCGGCTGCTTGACATCCAAATGCATTTCGCTGATGTGCCGCTCCACGTTGCCCGTGTTCGGATCGACCTCTTCGACCAGCGTTGAACCGGCAATGACATCCTCAAAATGCACGTAGCCTTCGACTTCGGCAATAATCGGCTCGGAATACGGATCGAACGTCCCGACCACTTTTCCGGNTTCCACAATATCGCCCGCCTTGACGAAAATCGTAGAACCATTGCTGATTTCGATTTCCTGCGGCTTGTTGTTCGCCAAATACACCGTGTTGTTGATAATCAGGGCGCGACCGTTTTCCTTTGCCGCAACATCGCCGCCCTTGCGGGAGACCAGTTTCGCGCCTTTGAGCACGGGGTCGCCGTCCTTCACGGCAGGCTCGTCGCCTTTTTCCAGCGCGATTGTGTCGATGATACGGGTCGCGTTCAACACGCCTTTACGCGTGAACAGCCAGCCGTCTTTCGTCTCGACGTGCGTTCCCTCCACGCTTTCCACCAAAATCGGGTATTTGAGCACGATGCGGTTGTCTTCCGTCTCCTTGGAAGCCGTACCGCCGACGTGGAACGTGCGCATTGTCAGCTGCGTACCCGGCTGACCGATTGACTGCGCGGCAATAACGCCCACGGCTTCGCCAATTTCGACCAGCTTGTTGCGGGCAAGGTTCTTGCCGTAGCACTTCACGCACACGCCGTGTTCCGCCTCGCAGGTAAGCACGGTGCGGAGTTTTACCTTCTCCACGCCCGCCTCGTCAATCTGCTGTGCCAACGCTTCGGTAATGTACTCGTTCACGTCGCAAATCAAATCGCCCGTAACAGGATGCACGACACGCTCAATCGTGTAATGCCCGACGATACGGTCGGCAAGCGGCTTGGTGATTTCGTCGCCATTTTTGATCGCGGTGTAATCAAGTCCGTTAATCGTGCCGCAGTCGTCCTCGTTGATAACCACGTCCTGCGCCACATCGACCAGGCGGCGGGTCATGTATCCCGCGTCAGCCGTTTTCAGAGCCGTGTCGGTCAGACCCTTGCGCGCGCCGTTTGAGGAGATAAAGTATTCGATGACGGAAAGCCCTTCCTTGAAGTTCGAGCGGACGGGCAGTTCGATGATGTCGCCGTTCGGCTTTGCCATCAGGCCGCGCATTGCCGCCAGCTGCGAAATCTGCTTCTTTGAGCCGCGCGCGCCGGAATTCGCCATCATAAAAATCGTGTTGAAACCGTCTTTGTCTTTCGACATGTTCTTGTACATGATGTCGGTCAGCTTTTCGTTCGTGCGCTGCCAAATATCGGTCACCTTGTTGTAGCGTTCCTCGGCAGTAATCGTACCTTTTGAATACTGACCCACGATTTCCTCGACCTGTTTGTTCGCCTCGTCCACCATCGGCTTTTTTTCGTCCGGGATAAGGATGTCGTCCATGGAAAGCGTCGCGCCGAAGAACGTCGCGTTTTTGTATCCGCACGCCTTCACCGCGTCCAGCATCTGAATGGTGAGCCACGCCCCCTGCCGGTGATACACGTCCTCGATCATCTTCTTGAGCTTTTTATCGCCCATCTGCTCGTTGACGTACCCGACCGCATCGGGCATCTCCTCGTTAAAGCGCAGGCGACCGGCCGTCGTCTCGATGAGGTCGCCCGCCTTGAACTGGCCTTCCGCAAACGAATCCTTGGGCGCGGGCACGGTAATGAGTGCCTGCCATTCGATGTTCCCGGCCTCCGCCGCCATGGCAGCCTCTTCCACGGACGAAAAGCGTTTTCCCGAGCCGGTCGCGCCGGTTTTTACGGAAGTCATATAGTAGATTCCGAGCACCATGTCCTGCGACGGATAGACGATGGTATTGCCGTTCGCCGGGTCAAGCAAGTTGCGGGCAGAAAGCATGAGCGTCCAGCATTCCATTTGCGCCGCCTGCGTAAGCGGCACGTGAATAGCCATCTGGTCGCCGTCAAAGTCCGCGTTGAAAGCCTTACAGGCAAGCGGATGCAACTTGAGTGCCTTGCCTTCCACCAGCACCGGCTCGAACGCCTGAATGCCCAGACGGTGCAGCGTCGGCGCACGGTTGAGCATGACGGGGTGCTCACGCACCACTTCGTCCAAAATCGCAAAGACTTCGGGCGCTTCCTGCTCTACAAGCATCTTTGCCTTTTTGATGTTGAACACCACGTCCTTATCGACAAGTTTTTTCATGATGAATGGCTTGAACAGTTCCAGCGCCATTTTAGTCGGAAGCCCGCACTGCCACAGCTTAAGCTCCGGCCCAACGACNATAACGGAACGCCCNGAATANTCCACGCGTTTTCCCAGCANATTCTGGCGGAACCGNCCCTGCTTGCCNTTGAGCATATCNCTGATNGACTTGAGCGGACGGTTTGACGCGCCTTTNACCACGCGNTTGCGCTTTGAGTTGTCGAACAGCGCGTCCACCGCTTCCTGCAACATCCGCTTTTCGTTGCGGATAATGATNTCCGGCGCAGAAAGCTGCATGAGCCGCTGCAAACGGTTGTTGCGGTTGATGACGCGGCGGTACAAATCGTTCAGGTCNCTTGTCGCAAAACGACCGCCGTCCAGCTGAACCATCGGCCGCAAATCCGGCGGAATGACCGGGATGACATCAAGAATCATCCATGACGCTTTGTTTCCCGACGAGCGGAAATTCTCGACGATCTCAATGCGCTTGAGCAGACGCTTGTCGCTTTTCGCGCCTTTTTCGATCATCTTCGCGCGCAGTTCTGCCGCAAGGTCGTCCAAATTCAAGTTCTCAAGCAGCGTCTTGATCGCTTCCGCGCCCATGCCGGCGGTAAACGACTGACCGTAGCGTTCCTGCGCCTCGATATATTCGTCTTCCGTCAGAAGCTGCTTCGGCTTCAAGTCCGTATCGCCCGCGTCAATGACGATATATTTCTCATAGTAGAGCACGCTGCGCAACGCCGCCACCTGCAAGTCGAGCAGCAGCCCCATGCGGCTCGGCACGGAACGGTAATACCAGATATGGCTCACCGGAGCCGCCAGCTCGATATGCCCCGTGCGCTCGCGGCGGACTTTGAAATGCGTCACCTCAACGCCACAGCGGTCGCAAATCACGCCCTTGTAGCGGATTGACTTGAACTTACCGCAGTAGCATTCCCATTCTTTCGTCGTGCCGAAAATGCGCTCGCAGAACAAGCCGTCTTTCTCCGGGCGGAGCGTGCGGTAGTTAATCGTCTCCGGCTTTTTCACTTCGCCATACGACCACGCACGAATCGTGTCGGGAGATGCGAGCTTAATTTTAAGGCTGTCAAAATCCTGAATATCACGCATTTTCATTCTCCTTGTCAAAACCAGTGCTTGCCTTGTCAATCAGTTCCTGGTCACGCTCGGTCAGAGCAATCTGCTTGCCTTTCGCGTCATAAATAGTAAAGTCGAGTGCCAGACCACGAAGCTCCTGCACCAACACGTTGAATGATTCGGGAACGCCGGCCGGTGAAGAGGGGTCGCCCTTTACGATTGACTCGTAGATTTTTGAGCGGCCGTTCATGTCGTCGGACTTTATCGTCATCATTTCCTGCAAGGTGTTCGCCGCGCCATACGCCTCCAACGCCCACACTTCCATTTCGCCCAGACGCTGACCGCCGAACTGCGCCTTGCCGCCCAACGGCTGCTGCGTGACAAGCGAATACGGTCCGGTCGAACGCGCGTGCATTTTGTCATCGACCAAGTGGTGCAACTTGAGGAAGTAGATAACGCCCACAAAAATCGGGTTCACGAACGGCTCGCCCGTGCGCCCGTCGCGGACAACCTGCTTGCAGTCGGGACTCAGCCCCGCCTCTTGCAGTTTTTCCGCAATCTGCTCCTGACTCGGTGTCTGGAACGCCGGGCTTTCAAAATACTGATTCAGGTAGCGACCCGCAATCCCTAGCTCCGATTCCATGATCTGCCCGATGTTCATGCGGGACGGAACGCCCAGCGGGTTCAGGCAGACATCAAGCGGCGTACCGTCTTCCAAGTACGGCATATCCTCTTCGGGAAGAATGCGCGCGACAACGCCCTTGTTTCCGTGGCGGCCCGCCATTTTATCGCCCTCGCACAATTTGCGCTTGTTGGCAATCAGCACCTTGACCACTTCGTCAACGCCGGGGTTCAAATCGTCGCCCGCGCTCCGTTTCAGCCGCTGCACGTCAATAATCACGCCCTCAACGCCGTGCGGAACGCGCAACGATGAATCGCGCACTTCTTTTGCCTTTTCGCCAAAGATTGAATTGAGCAGCTTGAATTCCGGCGTGGTCTCCGTCTCGCTTTTCGGCGTGACCTTGCCGACCAAAATATCGCCCGCCCGCACTTTCGCGCCGATTCTGATGATACCTTCGGCATCAAGNTTGTCCAGATTTTTTTCCGCCGTGTTCGGCACGTCACGCGTAATCTTTTCCGGTCCGAGTTTCGTCTCGCGGATTTCGGTCAGGAATTCCTTGATATGAATGGACGTGTACATATCTTCCTTTACGACACGACGGCTGATAAGCACCGCNTCCTCGTAATTGTACCCGTTCCACGGCACAAAGCCGACCAGCAGGTTGCGTCCCAGCGAAAGTTCGCCGTTGAANGTCGCCGGACCGTCCGCAAGCACGTCGCCTTTTTTGACCGTCTCGCCCACCTGCACCGTCGGACGCTGATGATAGCACGTGTCCTGATTGGTGCGCTGATATTTGAGCAGCGGATATTCGTCCAGCTTGTCGCCCTGCGCAGGCTTTACCTTAATCAGATCGCTCGTCACCCACACGACTTCGCCGTCATGCTTTGCCTTGACCAACACGCCCGAATCATACGCCGCCTTGCGCTCCATGCCTGTGCCGACATACGGCGGCTCAGGGAACAACAGCGGAACGCCCTGCCGCTGCATGTTGCAACCCATCAAGGCACGGTTCGCGTCGTCATGCTCCAAGAACGGAACGAGCGACGCGGAAACCGAAATGACCTGCCGCGGAGAAACGTCCATGTACTGCACGTCCTTGACATTCCGCGTCGTGTAGTCGCCNCGGTTGCGGCAGGAAACCATTTCCGTGGGGAACGAACCGTCCGTCTTCATGCCTTCCGCAACCTGCCCGATAAAATACCGATCCTCGTCAATCGCAGACAGGTACGTCACTTCGTCGGTCGCCTTGCCATCCTCCACCTTGCGGTAGGGTGCCTCCAAAAATCCGTAATCGTTCACGCGCGTGTAAATTGCCAGCGACACGA
Source organism: Treponema sp. (assembly GCA_014804085.1). Lineage (GTDB taxonomy): Bacteria > Spirochaetota > Spirochaetia > Treponematales > Treponemataceae > Treponema_D. The sequence goes on from JAAVAM010000034.1 coordinate 64,107, forward strand.
TCAGACCGATGTTCGGACCTTCCGGCGTCTCAATCGGACACATCCGTCCGTAATGCGTATAATGCACGTCACGCACCTCAAAGCCTGCGCGGTCACGCGAAAGACCGCCCGGACCAAGCGCGGACAGGCGGCGTTTGTGCGTCAGCTCCGCCAGCGGATTCACCTGATCCATGAACTGGGAAAGCTGCGATGACCCGAAGAATTCCTTGATCGTCGCCACAATCGGCTTGATAGAAATCAAGTCCTGCGGCTTCATCGTCTCCGTTTCTTTGAGGCTCATACGCTCTTTCGCAATGCGCTCCATGCGTTTGAACGCCGTCTTCAAATCCGACGTCATCAGCTCGCCCACGGAACGAATGCGGCGGTTGCCCAAGTGGTCGATGTCGTCAATCGGCGCGTTGCCAATGTAGACCTTGATCAGATATTTCATCGTGCTGATAATATCCTGCTTGGTCAGCGTCACGTCTTCCACTTCTTCCTGATACTCGGCGAATTTTTTGTTCAGCTTGTAGCGACCCACGCGCCCAAAATCGTAATGGTGGATGCTGAAGAACATCGAATTCAGTTCTTTTTCCGCGTTCTCGGAAGAAACCGGCTCGCCCGGCTTAAGCACGGAATACACGTGCGCCAACGCCTCTTCTTTGGTCGGCTCTTCGTTCTCCGCGCCCTCTTTCGCAAAATGGATTTCCTCGCGCTCAAAACAGTTGATAATCATCTGGCTGTCAAGCGACGGATTCCATTCCTCTTTTTTGCCCTTGGATTTGCGCGCGTCAAACACGATCGTCGTAATCTCGCCGACCTGCTGCGCAATCAGGTCGTCAACGTCGTGCAGATGCAGTTTCGTGCCCGCCTTGAAAAGCACTTTTTCCGCGCCGTCCTCGCTGACAACCACCGCGCGCGCAAGCACTTTGTCCACCAACGCGTCCTTGTTGTTCGCATCGACGGCCGTTTTTTCGGTCACATAGAAGCAGTCGATAATCTGCTCGCGGGTCTCATAGCCGAGCGCGCGCAGGAAAATCGTTCCCAAAATCTTCTTTTTGCGGTCGATTTTTGCGTAAATCAGTTCTTTTTTCTGATCGATTTCAAATTCGAGCCATGATCCGCGGTACGGAATAATGCGGCTTGAGTACACGCCTTTCTCATGGTTAAAAATAACGCCCGGCGAACGGTGAATCTGCGAAACGACGACACGCTCCGCGCCGTTGATAATAAACGTTCCCCGGTCGGTCATCAGCGGAATGTCGCCCATGTAAATATCTTTTTGCAGAATTGCGCCGGTGCTCTTGAAATTCAAATTGATCCGCGCCTTGAGCGGAACAGAATACGTCCGCCCTTTCTGCTTGCATTCCAATTCTGAAAATTTGATGTTCTCCTCGTCAAGCTCATAGAACTCGTATTCAAGGGACATCATGCCGTCGGGGCTTTCAATCGGGAACGTGGACGTAAACACTTCCTGCAAGCCTTTGTTCTCCAACGGCTCTTTGCGGTCGATTTTTTCTTTCTGAAGAAAATTCTCATACGAAGACAACTGAATATCGATAAGATTCGGAATCTCCATGAAATTCTGAATGTCCTTACCGATGTACTGACGGTTGATTGTTCGGGATTTGGCGAACATCATGTACCTCATGCTCAGGATTTTGCGTGTCCGTTTGCTACAAGATACGAATGCCCGCAGAACCTGCGNCCACCGCACTCAGCACAAACCGAACGCATGTTGTAAAAACAATATATATATGCACAAAAACAGGCCCGCACGGAACCTGTCTTTGCACGATGCTCCTTTGCGCCGCTCGCGCGCCGCAAAGGATAAAAATCGTTATTTCTTGGAAGCCTTGCCGCCCGCTTCGGTAATTTTCGCGATGATAGCGTCCGCGTCAGCCTTGCTCACGCCGGCTTTCAGCTCTTTCGGCGCGCCTTCAACCAACGCTTTTGCCTCGCCCAAACCAAGACCCGTAACTTCGCGCACTGCCTTGATAACCGGGATTTTCTTTGCCGCGTCGAATGAATCGAGCGTAACGGTGAATTCGGACTGCTCTTCTTCAGCCGCCGCCGGACCTGCCGCCGGACCTGCCGCCACGGCAACCGCCGCAGTAACGCCGAATTTCTCTTCCATCGCCTTGACCAGTTCTGATGCTTCCAGAACCGTCATGTTCGCGATTGCTTCAAGAATGTCTTCTTTTGTGATAGCTGCCATATTATCTTCTCCTTAAATAGGCATTGGCTTTTTCAAGCCGATTTTATTGCGGGCGGCGCAAACTACGCCGAACGCCCCGCAGTCAGTTTGCCGGCATAAAATGCCGGCGGAGCACGGACAGTCCGACAGCATACGAAGTCTGACCGCGCCTATCAAAAGAAAGCGTCAGTTCGCGCCTTCTGCTGATTTTTTGTCCACGTATGCCTGCAACGTCGCGGCAATCTTCTGCGCCGGTCCGTTGATAGCAGACATAAGCATTGCGATAAGCTGCTTTTTGCCCGGCACCTTTGAGAACGCCTCGACTTTCGCCGCGTCGTACACTTCACTGCCGATATAGCCGCCCTTCACCTGCAACGCGGGTGCTTCCTTCGCAAAATCATACAGGATTTTCGCCGCCTCATTCGTATCTTCCTTGACCATCGCAATCGCGGTCGGTCCCGTCAGATAGTCGGCGACGTTTCCAATGTTCAGTTCCTCAAAGGCGACACGCGCAAAAGTATTCTTGATAACCTTGAACGCCGCTTCCTTTTCACGCAGCTTGCCGCGCAGAGCCGTAATCTGCTCCACCGTCAGACCGCGATAATCCGCGAAGATATAGTCGCTGTACGCAGACAGCGTTTCTTTCGCCGCCTTGATAGCTTCCGCTTTAGCAGGCTGGATTTTCTTTGCCATGATAGCCATAGTTATTTATCCTCCTGTTTAAAGTCCACCCACACGCCGGGTCCCATTGACGAGCTGACCGACACGGAACGAACAAAGTCCGCCTTTGCGTCCGACGGCTTCTTGCGGACGATTTCAGAAAGCAATGCCGAAACGTTCTCCGCAACTTTCGCCGCGTCCATAGAAACCTTGCCCACGGCAATATGCACGATGCCCGTCTTGTCCGCACGGTACTCGGTACGACCTTTTTTCAGCTCACCGATCGCGGCGACAATATCATTCGTAACCGTTCCCGTCTTCGGGTTCGGCATCAAGCCCTTGCGACCCAACACCATACCCAAACGACCGACATCTTTCATCATGTCAGGCGTTGCGACGGCAACGTCAAAATCAAGCCAGCCGCCTTTTACCTTGTCAATGTATTCCTGCGCGCCGGCATAGGTCGCACCGGCATCCAACGCCTCTTTCGCGCGTTCGTCGCGGCAGAACACGAGCACTTTCTTTTCGCCGCGGAACTGATTCGGAAACACCAACGTGTCACGAACCGTCTGGCTTTTGCTGAGCTTGAGCGAAATATGCGCCTCTACCGTCTCATCAAATTTGACATAATGCAAATCCTTGACCACTTCGCAGGCCTTTGCCACATCATAGTGCTGCTGGGGGTCATACTTAGCCAGCGCAGCACGATAATTCTTTCCGCGTTTCATTAGTTCGCCTCCACTTCAACACCCATACTGCGCGCAGTACCGGCAATGATTTTCTTTGCCGCTTCAAGGTCATTCGCATTCACATCGGGCATTTTCGTCTTTGCGATTTCTTCCAGCTGCGCCTGCGTCAGTTTGCCCACCTTGTCGCGGAGCGGGTTGCCCGAACCTTTGTCCAGTTTGAGCGCCTTTTTGATAAGCACCGCAGCCGGCGGCGTTTTCAGAATGAACGTGTAGGACTTGTCCTGATAGACCGTAATAACGACCGGGATAATCAGTCCCTTTTCCATTGACTTTGTTCTGTCATTGAATTCCTGCACGAACTTCGGCGCGCTCACGCCGTGCGGACCAAGCGCAGGACCAATCGGCGGGGCAGGAGTCGCAGCTCCCGCAGGACACTGCAATTTGATGACAGCCGTAACCTTTTTTGTAGCCATGTTGTAGCTCCTTTATTTGGTGATGAATCGGACTATAACCGTCCGTTCTAGCGAAGTGCCTGTATCCAACGGATATGCGCTTCTCCCAAAGTATAGGAATGGATGCCCAAGCACCCAAAACTATGCGTTTTTCAATCAACATACCTCGACGCGAGCGTCGGGGTATGAAACCCTCCGCACGAATCAGACCAATTTCTCGACCTGCATCAAATCCACTTCCACGGGCGTCGCACGGCCGAAAATCTGCACCATAACGCGCAGCTTGCTCCGCTCCGTGTTGATTTCCTCAACCGTGCCGCTGAACGTGGCGAACGGACCGTCAGTAATCTTGACCTGATCGCCCACCTCGTAGAACTGCACCACGCGCGCGACTTTTTCGCCCTTGATGTCGCCCGATTTTTGCAGCAGGTTTTTCGCCTCGTCGCCCGAAATAGGACGCGGACGCTCGTTGGGATTCGTCCCCACAAAGCCCGTCACGCCCTGAACACGGCGGACAGCACCGCACACATCTTTCCAGCCGATTTCCGGCAAGTCCAGCTCCATCATAATATAGCCGGGCAGGAATTTGTTCTTGCGGGATTTCTTCTTTCCGTCCTTAATCTCAATGACTTCTTCCACCGGGACTTTTACGTCGCACACCACGTTCGCGTCCAAATCGCCCGTCTCAAGCATCTGCCGGATCGTGCGCTCAACCTTGCTTTCGTAGCCGGTGTACGTCTGGACGATGTACCAATTTTTTGCCATCTGCCAATCCTAGAACACCAAACGCATACCCGTCGTAAACAACAGGTCAAGCGCACCGAGAATAACCGCAATAATAATCGTAGAGATGATAACGACTTTCACCGAAGACACCACGTCGTCGCGCGTCGGCCACACGACCTTGCGCAATTCGGCACCGCACTCTTTAAAAAATCCCATTACCTTTGCCATACCTATCCTCGCTCGCAAAACGCGGCAAAATGCCCCGTCCTCTCTAATACAGGCCCGGCAGGATTTGAACCCGCGACACTCGGTTTTGGAGACCGATGCTCTACCAACTGAACTACAGGCCTAAAATATCTCAAGCCGCCGCAAACCGGCAGCGTGATTTACTTTGCTTTTGTCTCTTTGTGCAAAATCTCTTTGCGGCAGAACGGGCAGTACTTGTTCTTTTCCAGTTTGCCCTGAATATTCTTGCGGTTTTTGGTCGTCGTGTAGTTCTTGCGTTTGCATTCCGTACACTGAAGCGCGATAATATCAATCGCTGTCTTTTTTTTGCTGCCCATNCTATTCTCCTAAGANTGAAAAATCTNACAGCTCCCGAGCGGAATCGGACCGCTGACCTCCGCACTACCAATGCGGTGCTCTACCAACTGAGCTACAAGAGCATACACGCAGATAATGACGTGTTCTAACACTATACCNAANCGANCGATTTTAGTCAAGGGANGCACGTGTCTTTTATCAACAACTTGATAATATTCGTCATCATGGCAACCATGCTACGGAGAAGCCGCTGCCGACAAAANACGAACGCCGACCGTTTAGGNCGGCGTTCGTATGGTCATGTANCTTGGAAAAGCTTACATACGGGTNTACACCNNGTCGTAAATTGTGCACTTTCCGCCTAAACTCCACACCGTCATAGATATCGGCACCATTACGTCAACAAGAANCCCGTCATCGTTTATCTTTTCGATAGTCATTATGATCCTACCGTCTTTGGAAGGGTCTCCTGTATACGTTCCTACCACCTCAGTCACCGTTATGCTCATTGCACTGTCAGTCACCAAGAACGTGTTGTCGCCNTAGAATGTCATCGTCTCAGTCACGGCAATACCATCCTCCGTCATAGTTGCCGTATACACCGCTACGATATTGTCCTCTTCTTCGTCGTTGCCACACGCAACGAAGCCAAAAACTGCGGCGAGCGCAGCNATAATAAAAAGATACTTTTTGATGCCTGTCATGGTCATCCNCCTAAAAACAGTGATGTCGTTCGCCGTGTGGCAAAACCTACTCACTATANACAAAAAAAGCACACTGTCAACAAGAGGGCTGCGCGGGAATTCGGCNGATNCTCCCCTAGCGTTTTCCGNNCAATTATGGTATCGTCTTAANGCACGAGGAGACANGATGGGCATAGACGAACAGGTGGAACGGATTCTCGCCTCCTATGAGGCATACGGCGGCATCAACTGCGCCGGNGCGGACAATTTTCCCAACCGNGANAACGTGGTCGCCGTGGTGCACGACTTGCAGAGCCTCATCAATCCGGGCTACAANACNGCNGANACCGTGGACGAAAGCAACCTGCGCTANGTNACCGGGCAGCGGATNAACCGCATTATCGCCATGCTCACCAAAGAAATCCAGAAAGCGCTCGTCTATGAAGTNAGCAAAAAGGACGGNTCGGGGGACGCGGCAAAGACCTCNCACTGCTTNGGGCTTGCCGAAAAAACGGCAATCGCNCTCATCGACGAAATNCCCGAACTGCGCCGCCTCATTCANNTNGACACGCAGGCGATTTTTGCGGGAGACCCGGCGGCNCGGAANGACGANGAAGTCATCGTCTCCTACCCCGGCCTTGACGCGATTACGGTNTACCGCGTGGCGCACTTCCTGCANACGAACGGCGTGACCGTCATTCCGCGCATTATGACCGAATATATCCACGGCAGGACGGGCATAGACATCCANCCGGGCGCGACNATNGGCGAACGCTTTTTCATCGACCACGGAACNGGCATCGTCATCGGNGAGACNACCGTCATCGGGAACAACGTCAAGNTGTACCAGGGCGTGACCTTGGGCGCGCTGAGCGTAACCAANGCACTGATGAACAAAAAACGNCACCCTACTATTGAAGACGACGTGACNATTTACGCGAACGCCACGATTTTGGGCGGNGANACCGTCATCGGCAGGGGCAGCACGATTGGCGGCAACACCTGGGTCACCGCGTCCGTGCCGCCGAACACGCATTANTACAATTAACATACCNCGACGCACGANTAAAAACGACAGCGAAAACAGCACGATTATTTTCGCCAGCAGCCNACAAAGCACNGTTCGTANCGNCNNATGCGTCNTTGNNCGCNTAAAAACATTATTTTCNGNCNTTGAAAAAAAAAACGTGGGATTTCTGAACGCAACGCATTCAAAAANCCCACGCCGTCCACCGAAGTGGACATCGGAGAGAGTTTATCAGCTTTTTACAAGCTNACNATATTNTAGTGCATAATGCCGAACGGTGTCAAGCAGATTGGAAAGAAATCCGCCGTNAGATACCGCNCGNACGNCGTGTGGCTGACNGNCCGCATTTTAGTTGCGCTCGGCAAAATCTTCCGTTATAATAGCNNCAGGAAGGTTGCATTGTATTCACGGCCAGTGACAGAGCCGCCGGAGCGGATTATTCAGCATGGCGNGTGCATGTTCGGGACGTTCGCGGGATTTCCGCANCGGCTTGACATCCGTAATATGCACGCTCCGTTNGGCGGCATTCCATTTCCGTATGTCCTCACCAATATCCGCATCAGAAGNTCGCTGTTGTTCANGTTCANTATCGGCTCGTATATCGGCACGGTNGAATTCTTTGACCNAAAAATATTCGGCTANGCNGAAGTCCTTTTNTGGAACAAGGAGACGGGNCGNAAATACGCATACCGTTCGTTCATGGGACCGCGNCGNCGTTTTATTCCGCACAGCCTTGNCGCCGGNTACTGCGCGACGTTCCGCAAGAAACGGTANATCNGNNTCAGCTGGGATCATGACCGCGACCGCCTTTCGCTNATTTTTAANATGCAAGGNGATTCGGCGCGCCCGGCGGCNAANGCGGCGTTNCTGGCNCATTTCCGCGGNCCGNACACNTGNGAGATGACNNCGGTCGTNCCTTCGCCCACCAGAAGCCGNTGCAATGCNACNTANACNTGCGCNGCGGCAATTCACGGCGCGCTTTCATTGGAAAANAACAAGCATGGCGANGCCGTTCCCATGNAAAAGACGGACGGCGACGCGCTGCTGAACATCAACCGTNCNTANTANAATTTCATTTCTGCCTGCGAAATCTGCCTGGCAACGGGAACGGTCGGCGGACGGCACGTGTCGTTTAAAATCGTCATGCAGGCAGAAGAATCGGTCGATAGTGATACTATAAACGAAAATCTTTTGTTTGTAGACGGACACGGCACGCCGCTCCCGCCCGTGGTGATTACCCATTCGTTCGGACTTGCAGAAAACTGGGTCATTCAGGACACGGAAAACATGGTCGATCTGACGTTCACGCCTTGCTCCGACCATTTCCGCGACAACTCGTTTTTTGTGGCACGGACGCAGGTACACACGATTCTCGGCAAGTTTGAGGGCGTGCTCAAGACAAAGGACAATGAGCCGGTCGTGCTGCACAATTTTGAGGGCATTGTCCGCAAGCAGATGCTTCGTCTGTAAACCGGGGGAACGTAATGAACGACGGAAGACCGCAGGCAAAATGGGAGCCGGGAACACTGGACAACACCCGCCGCAACATCGGGAGCATTTCCACGGAAGAAGCCGCGCGCATGGCAAAAGTGCTCGGCGGCGAAGTCTTTACCGAAAAATCTGCGCCGATTAACTATGACGCGCTTCCCAAAAAAGCACCCGCCTACGCGCACCGCGCCACGGGAAAGTCCGCAAGCAGCATAAGCGTCGCGCCAAGCGCACGGCCTCCGGCANCAGAGACGCAGAAAAAAGCCGTCAGCGTGAGCGGCTTGCCCGAAATCCCGGCAAAAGAAGCCGCGAAGATGGACAAGCTGATGATGAGCGACGACTACAAAATCAAGCAGAACTACGGCATCTTCAATTTTGTGCGCAAACTCAAGAAAAACGGCACGGAGCTGGTGAGCAAGAGTTTCATCGAGTTTTCGCTCAAGGCGGACGTTGACCACATTCAGGCACTCGCCGCGTCCGTCAAGACAATCGTGCAGCTCGCGCCCGATTCGTACAAGGCGAAAATCATGAACGAGGATAACGACAAGTTCCGCCTGCTGCGCGCCATCGGCAACTGGACGCTGGGCACGTACCGGACGCTGCTCGTCGATTTGCAGACGCATGCCGATACCGTGACCGTCGGCATGATGTCGCCTTTCATCAAGGCAGTCTACCGCGACATGCTCAAGATTTATTATCTGGGCGAAACGAACATTCCCAACCTGATAAAGGACGTATACGCGGATTTGATAAAATATCCCAAGGCGGAGCAACCGCGCTTGCTCAAGCTGTCAAAGGAAGCGCTGACGGAATGGCTGCACGTGTACACGCAGGTCATCAAGGGACTGTATCCGCTGCTCATGCGCATGTGCAGCCAGAAATACGAAGCGTTCCCGTATTTCTTCATGAATCAGACGAGCGCAATCTTCAGTTTCTTGGGCATCAACAAATTCGACCTGCTCCTGCCGCAGAAAAAAGGCGAGCAGACGGACGACGGACAGGCAGAGGACGCGGAGAAAACCGAAGAGAACGAGGAAACGAAAGAAGCGCAGAAAACCGGGTCGGCGGACGACACGGTGCGGGCGGGGCTGAACCTGCTGAACACGCTGTTCCCGCAGGCAGGCTTCAATCAGCTGGAGACCATGCCCGATATGTTCCCGTATTTTGAGCCGATGTACGATTTTGACGACGGCTACAACGTCATCGCGCCCGAAAACCCGCTGATGATTACCATGGTGCTGCTGCACATTTCGGAAGATATTTTCCAGGGTTGCCGCAACATTCAGTTCTCCAAAGAGCCTGAGAACGATAAGTCGGACAAGGATACGCTTGCCGTCGCGCTCAACGAATGGTCTGCCTACCGCGAAATCGTCTTTGAGAAGAACTATCTGGACGAGCTTCTGGAGCTGGTGAACAAGCAGTACACTAAGAACGAATTTAAGTCGAGCCAACCGGGCAAAAAACTGATTATGTCGCTGTTGTGGCAGACGAAATACAACTTTTTGCCGCACTTTGAATTTGAGCAGCTGCTGCTGGAAAAACCGAACAATGACAGCAAGCAACGACCGCTCTGNCTGCGCGTCAAATTCCTCAAGGATGCGTTCCTTGCCATGTCGCAGGGGGCGGACAATGCGGCAAAGGACAAAGGCACGGTCGTCGGCGTGGCGAATCCGTGGGATCGCTACGAATTTGACATTCCGAACATCGTCTCCAAGCGCATGGACGTGCTATTGGGCGCAAAACGTGGCGACAAGGAGACTGCCGCCACGAACGCGAACCTCATCAAATATGCCGCGTATGTCCTTTCCGTACTCGACTGGTGGATCAACAGCAAGGACAGCCCCGCGTATTCTACGGATTCGTCAAAAATCTACCGCATCAACGAAAAGGATGGCGGTCCGGCGTTCAGTGTGCCGCTCCGCAGNGACCAGAACAAACTGTTTGCGGACGCGGTAAAAGCCGCCGTGCAGAAGCAGAAAGAAGCCTCTGCAAAAGCCGATAACACGGACGCGGCGGGCAAGCCGGTTGCGCCGGAGACTGCGGCTAAAACCTGACGCGCTTTTAGCCAATATCACGCAAGCCGAGCGAGTTTTCGTCCAAGCCGGTCAGCTCGCAGAAATGCGGGAGCGCAAAACACGCGCGGATAAAGGCGTTCCAGTCCTCGCGCTGCCGGTGGTTCGCGCGCTGTATGCAGATTGTCTTCAGTTGCAGATAATTCGTCGTGATTGTCTCCCACATCTCAAAGCCGCCGGGAATATTATGCCGCAGGCGCATGAACGCCTCGTACTGCGCGCGTCGCAATGTGCGCACCGCCGATTCGTCCGCGCCGGGAACGTCCGCCGCCTTGAGCGCGTCCTGCGCGCGCTCAAAATCTTCGTAAAGACGGCGCACCTGATTCTTGCTTTCCTGCGTCACATAGCGGCTGTACGGATCAAGCCCGTTCTCCATGAATTTCTTGAGCGAATGCATGGTCGATTGGCTCATCACGATTTCCAAGAAATGATAGCGTTGCAGCTCAGGCGTAAAAGCCTGACTGTATTTCAAATCGAACGTGACCAAAATGCCTTTCAGGAACGCGTCGTGGCTTTGGTGCGGCTCTCTGTTCGCGCCGAGCAGCTTTGCCACGTGCCACTGCCGGTTTCCGTCCGACTTGTCAAAGGCGACCGTCGTGTCGATGTCGCCCACGCTGAACGAATTGCCTTTTGCGTTGAGCGCACGGTCAAGCCCGTACACGTCCACGTTCCTCACTTCGAGCATNGCTATTCGTCCCGCTTGCTTTCTGCGTCCGCCGGGATTTCTTCCTCGTCCACCGTGACAATGCGGTCGGGCTGAATGACAATCGAGCGGACTCTCCACTGCACGAGCGAAAACAGAATGCCCGCGCCAAGCAGCACCACGCCGAACACGCGCACCAAGGCATTGCCCAGCGACCGCGACGGCAGCATGAACAGCACGACCGCCAGAATCACGCAGACAAGCACCTCAAAGATAGATTTCTTGGTAGAAATGCCGTTGCGGCTCAAGATATTGATAGCGTATATTTCCATTCCCGCGGCGACCAACAGATAGAACGCCATGGTGTACGCCATAATCGTCCAAAAAANANCNGCAAGCACGAGCGGCAGCAGCACCGCGAGCGCNCCCACGGCAATGCTCAGCCACCCGTGTATCGCCATGACCCNNGCNTAACTCGCGTCCGTCACGAGCGTGCGCACCGTAACAAGGATAAAAATGCCGTCAAAAATCAGGGCGATACCCAAAATAATCACGGCAAACTTGATGAACGACTCCGGCGAAATAAGCATAAANAANCCNACCACCGCAACCATAATACCGAGAAAAAATTTGTTCTTGTCCATGCCGTCATTATANCAAGCGCGCAAAGAAAAGTCTATCTTAGCCCGGACGCGGCGNANACTATCTCAATCGCTCTCCNAGCAAGGNCGNGCACGGCGCATTGAAACACGCTTCTTTTTTCATTACAATGGANCAATGTTTCGTATCTATGTTGAGCGCAAGAGCGGCTTTGAAAGCGAAGCCGCGCGCATTTTTTCGGAAATCACGGGTTTTTTGGGCATTACGGGCGTAACGGGCGTCCGCTATCTGAACCGCTACGATATTGAGCACGTTTCGGACGACGTGGCAAAACTAGCCGTGGAACGCATTTTCAGCGAGCCGCAGAGCGATACGGTACACTACCCGCCGTTCGCGCTGCGCAACGACGAAACGGAAATCATCTGGGAATACCTGCCGGGTCAGTACGACCAACGCGCGGACAGCGCGGAACAATGCCTGACGCTCCTGCGCGAGGCGGTGAAAAACAGCGTGACCGTCGGGACAGAGCCGCCGCGCGTGCGCTGCGCAAAAGTCGCCCTGCTGCGCGGGAACGTCAGCGCGGAAGACCTCGCAAAAATCCAGCAGTATCTGATCAACCCGGTGGACTCACGGCTGACCGACGANGCGCTCCCCGAAACNNTNGCNATGAAAACCGACGAGCCGGGCGACATTCCGACCGTGACCGGCTTTATCGGCTGGGGCAAAAAAGAGCGCGAAGCCTACCGCGCGCGCATGGGGCTTGCAATGGACGGCGCGGACATCGCGTTCTTGCAGGACTATTTCAAGTCGATACGGCGCGACCCCACGGAAACNGAAATCCGCGTGCTCGACACNTATTGGTCCGACCACTGCCGCCACACCACGTTCAACACNATCCTCAAAAAGATANANATNGACAAAGGACCGTATNCGNCGCTGTTCAAGNCNTCGCTCGACGAATACAAGGCCATGCACACGGACATCTACGCNAAGCGCACGNACAAGCCGCNCACGCTCATGGACATGGCGNCGATCGGCGGAAAATANCTGCGCAAGCACGGCAAGCTCGACGACCTGGAAGTGAGCGAAGAAAACAACGCCTGCTCGCTGTTCATCGANGTNCATTANACGACCGACAAAAACGGCAATCCGCTCGCNGANGGCAGNGAAGAGACCGAACGNTGGCTCTTGCAGTTCAAGAACGAGACGCACAANCACCCCACGGAAATCGANCCGTTCGGCGGCGCGGCGACCTGCATTGGCGGCGCAATCCGCGACCCGCTTTCNGGGCGGTCGTGGGTGTATCAGTCCATGCGCATTACGGGCGCGGCAGATCCCACCGTGCCGATGCGCGAGACCATGCACGGCAAGCTGCCGCAAATCAAGCTGTGCCGCGANGCNGCGCAAGGCTTTTCTTCTTACGGCAACCAAATCGGNCTGACGACAGGACAGGTGACGGAATGCTANCACCCCGGATTCGTGGCAAAGCGCATGGANNTNGGCGCGGTNATTGCGGCAAGCCCCTANGCCACCGTCAGGCGNGAAACGCCGGAANCGGGCGACGTNATTATNCTNCTCGGCGGCGGAACGGGACGGGACGGCATTGGCGGCGCGACCGGCTCNTCCAAGGCGCACACCGAANCGTCCGTGACCACGGCGGCGGCGGAAGTNCAGAAAGGCAACGCCGTCGAAGAACGCAAAATCCAACGGCTGTTCAGGAATCCCGCCGTNAGCNNNATGATCCGCCGCTCAAACGACTTTGGCGCNGGCGGCGTTTCCGTTGCCGTGGGCGAACTCGCGCCGGGNCTTGACATNGACCTTGATGCCGTTCCCAAAAAATACGAAGGNCTGAACGGNACGGAACTCGCCATTTCCGAAAGCCAAGAGCGCATGGCAGTCGTCGTGCGCAANACNGANGNGGACGCATTCATCGCNGCCTGCGCGNAAGAGAACCTGCTCGCCGTCGTNGTGGCGACCGTCACCGACCGCGACAAANTGGTCATGCNNTGGCGCGGCAAGACAATNGTNGACATTGACCGCGCGTTCTTGGACGCNGCNGGCGCACGGCACGAAGCCGTTGCCCGCATTGAAAGCCCCGCACCGCANCACGAAAGCCCGCTCGTCAANCCGCTTGANTCCGTGGCGCNGGCATTAGGCGCNTGNGCAAGCGCGACGGGCGACAGCGCGANCGNCATGCCGACCGCACAGCAGATTCACGACGCGTTCGTGGCAAACCTCAGCGACCTTGCGTGTTGCAGCCAGCGCGGANTNGGAGAACGNTTTGACGGNTCAATCGGCGCANGCAACCGTGCTGTTCCCNTTTGGCGGCAAGTACCANGGCACNCCCGAAGCCGCAATGGTGGCAAAAATCCCCGTGCTNACCCCGCGTGAGACGAATACCGTCAGCATGATGAGCTTTGGCTACGACCCGCGCGTNGCGGAATGGTCGCCATGGCACGGCGCACAGACNGCNGTGCTNTCNTCGCTCGCAAAGATAACGTGCGTCGGCGGCAAGNCGACGACCTGCCGCTTCTCGTTCCAAGAATTCTTCGGNCGCACGAACAGCGACAAGGCATGGGGCTACCCGGCAAGCGCGCTGCTCGGCGCNGTGGACGCACAGAACGCCATGGGCTGCGCGGCAATCGGCGGCAAGGACAGCATGAGCGGCACGTTTGAGCAGCTGAACGTCCCGCACTCGCTCGTCTCGTTCGCCGTNACCCACGACACGGCACAGCACGTCACGTCGGGCGCATTCAAGAAAAGCGGCGACTANNTGTTCCTNGTGATGACCCCGTATGCAAACACGCTCGCCCCCGACTTCGGCACGTTCAAGAAAAACAGCGACGCGCTCTATGAACTGAACAAAACCGGCACAATCAAGGCGATGTACCCCGTGGGCGCNGGCGGCATTGCCGAAGCNGTCGCAAAAATGGCGTTCGGCAACAATATCGGCTGCCAGCTGACGGCAATCCCGTCAAGCGCGACGGCACTCGGATTCCACCGCAACGTGAACAACACGATCGCCGACCTGTTCACGCCGCTGTACGGCTCAATCATCGTGGAGACCGACGACCCGCAGTTCGACAACAACCCCGCCTTTGTCAACACGACCGTCGTGCGTATCGGCAACACACAGAACGCCCCGGTCATTTCCATAGCAATGAGCGGACTGCACCCCATGCCCGCAACCGACATTCCGCTGAGCGACCTGTACGCCGCATGGGAACGCACGCTCGCCACCGTGTTCCCGCCCGTCAGCGGCGCACCGGCACAGCAACCGCTCCCCGCCTTTGCCACCGCAGAACACCCGTCGCTCGCACAGGCGCGCGCCTCATTCACGGCAAAGACAGGCACCGCAAAACCGCACGTACTCATACCCGTATTCCCCGGCACGAACTGCGAGTACGATATGGCGCGCGCGTTCAACCTTGCCGGCGCGGAAACAGAAATCCTCGTGTTCCGGAACCGGACGCGCAAGGATTTGGAAGAGTCGCTCGAAGCGTTCAGGAACGCAATCACCGGCGCACACATCATCGCGTTTGCGGGCGGATTCAGCGCGGGCGACGAGCCTGACGGCAGCGGCAAATTCATCGCCAACGTTATCCGCGAAAAGCGCGTCGCCGACGCAATCACCGCCCATTTGGAGAAAAAGCACCTCATCGTCGGAATCTGCAACGGTTTCCAGGCACTCATCAAGACAGGGCTTGTCCCTTACGGAAAGATCATCGAGCCGGACGCGGAAACGCCCACGCTCACATTCAACACGATTCACCGCCACATCAGCCGCGTGGCGCGCACCCGCATGGTAAGCGCGACAAGCCCGTGGGCATTGGACGCGAGCATACTTGACCCGCGCCCGCATTATGTTCCCGTGAGCCACGGTGAAGGCCGAATCCTCATTGCGGAATCGCTTGCGGAAACACTGTTTAAGAACGGGCAGGTCTACAGCCAATACTGCGACGAAAACGGCGTTCCCGCCACAAGCGAGCCGGACAACCCGAACGGCTCGGCGTTCGCAATCGAAGGTCTCACCAGCCCGGACGGCCTTGTCCTCGGCAAAATGGGACATTCGGAGCGAACCGTGGGAATCGGCGGCTTTGCCCCCGACCTCATCAAGAACATCGCCTGCGACCCAAGCGCGAATTCGTGCCAGAATTTGTTCCGTGCCGGCGTGAGGTATTTCAGCTAGGGGAATACACCGCGTGGCGGGCGAAAACCGCCCGCAAGCTATAATTTTATCTCACTCCGCCTTTGCAAAATACTGCTCGCAGAACGTCTCAAACGATTTTGCCTGACCGTTGAGGATAGCCCGTATCGCGTCAATCGTAAACGTGAAGTCCTGCGAACGGACGCTCTCCTTGCCTTTAAACAAGTCCGAAGCCGTCACGGAAAGCGCGTCGGAAAGGCGGGCAAGGATTGCGGGAGACGGAAACTTGTTGGCGCACTCAATCTGCGACAGAAAAGGAATAGAAATCCCCGCCCGCTCGGCAAGCTCCGCCTGCGAGATATTCTGAATCGTCCTAAACGTCTTGATATTCCGCGCAAGATTCTCTCTGATTTCTGCTTCCGTCATCGTGCATTTCCTTATCGATATATTCTATATATTATATCGCTATTTTTTCACGAAACCTTGACTTTCTTCAATATTATGGTTGACTTTACGCAAAAATGTGATACGATATATAAACAGGTGGAAGCCTATCGTTATTGATTAGGTATCGTTTAGGCAGTACACGCAACTTGTTCTTTGAAACCAATAGGGATGGAATTACGCGTATGAGGAAGCAGTCTCATTGACAGGGGCTTTTTTGTTGTTTACAGTTGCCGTTGCACTTCAGCGCGCGGGAACTGTTTTATTTTTTGTATATTAAATATTCGAGGATATTTAAAAATGAATAATACTTCAAACTTAAAAGTGGGTCGGCTTTCAATAGCATTATACCCCACCCACTTACAGAAAAAAGATGGCAAGGTCACTTACCATGCGAAGGTAGTGAACCGAGCCACAGTTTCTATGGCTGATATTTGTAATGACCTTGTTGCTTCCGGCAACAATTGCGGTCTGTCATCAGATGAAATTGAGACTATCTGGCATAACATCTGTCAGGCGCGGAAAAAACGGCTCGCCGAGGGTATCTCTTCACGAGATGATCTCGGAACGCTGTATCCGTCGGTCAAAGGCACGTTCGCCGATGACCAGTCGCCATACATCAAGGGTGTTCATACCATCACCGTCCGCCTGCGGGCGAGTGAGGAAGTCTCCGAGACTATGGCAAACCTCACGCCGGCAATCACGCAAGGCAACACCTGCCACCCCGTGATTGACAGCGTACAGGACATACGGACGCAGACCGATACGGCACTTACGCCGGGCGGGCTTCTCAGTATCAAAGGCAGGAACATCTGCCTCGTCGGCGATGATGAGGCAGTCGGACTGTACTTTGAGAACGTGCATGACACGACGGAAATCGTCAAGGTTTCTCAAACGGACATGAGCACGAACAGCAAGAATGTTCTGTGCCTCATTATTCCAACTACCCTTAAAGGTGGTTGCTCATACCGGCTCCGGCTTGTGACACAGTACAGTGGCAACAAGCAGGTATTCCGAAAGGAGCCTTTAATTGCGTACGCAACCACTGAATTCACAGCACTCACTGTCAAGACTGCATAACCGAACCGCGTAATTCTAACTAATATGATGCGTGATTCTAGTTAATATGACGCGTGATTCTAGTTAATATGACGCGTCATTCTAGTTAATATGATGCGTGATTCTAACTAGCATGATACGTCTCTCTAACTAAAACGCCACGCCGCAGCGGCTGACGTGCTGCCGGGGGCATTTTTATCGTTTTTGTATAGCATATCCCGCGCGATTCTGCTATAATAGTATAAAATCACGAAAGACTTTTTAGGGAGATGTCTATGAATATGAAAAAGATGCTGATGGTCGCCGCCGCGCTTGGTGCGGCACTTTCGTTCGTTGCGTGCAAGAAAACGGCGCAGCCGTCGTTCGCCCCGAAGCTCGACCTTTCCAAGAGCGTTGACGCGACGCAGTGGCTTGACAACCTTGACGACGCAAAAATTGCCGCGCAGCAGGCAGACAAGAAAATCATTCTGTTCTTTAGCGCGGACGATCAGGATCAGCTCAGCGTCATTCTGAAAGAAAACCTGCTGAACAAGGACGAATTCCTTGCGGACATTACGGGCGACTACGTGCTGGTCAACCTTGATTTCTCAAACAGCCGCTATGAGCAGGCGCAGGAGGACGAGGCGTTGTCCGCCGCGCTCGAAGAGAACATGAAGCTTGCCACCGTGTATGGCGTGCAGATGAGTCCGATGTTCTTCCTGCTGACCAAAGAAGGCTACCCGATCACCGCGCTGTTCTACGACACCACGCTCCAGACGGCCGACGACTTTAGGAACGAAATCGCACAGAACGCCGAGGCGATCGATGCTTTTGACGCGGCGTATGCAAATCTCACCGTCGGCTCGGACGAAGACAAGGTGCGGGCAATCGACGCGCTGTATGAGATTGCCGACCCGCGCCAGACGTATGTGTTCGCGCCGCTTGCCGAACAGGTGCTCGCGCTTGACCCCAAGAACAAGACGGGGCTGCTCGGAAAATACGTGCTTGCCCTTGCGGACGCGCGGGCAACCAACGCCGCNCTTGACAATGACCCGCAGGGCATGGCGGCGGCTTTTGTTGACGCGGCAAAGAACAAATTGCTTTCCCCGGAAGAAAAGCAGCAGGCGTACTACTANGCGGGCTATTTCCTTGCGGGCAGCGGCGACCCGGACTACGCGCAGATCAAGAAATACGTGCAGGCCTCGTATGATGCCGCNCCCGACAGCGACCGCGCCCCGCAGATTGCGCTGCTGCTCCAGGCGATTGACGACCGCATGAGCGAACCGGCACAGGACGAAAGCGAGGCAGACGCGACCGNNACCGATTCCGGCGCGCCTGCGGCGGAGTAACCATGGATCCCGAACCTCCGTCCGATTCGTTTGTCGTCCTGCTGATNGCCGCCGCGGCGTGTGTCGTCTGTTCCATGCTGTTCTCGGCGGCAGAAAGCGCGTTCCTTGGCGTGAACAAGCTGCGCGTGCATTTCCTGCGCGAGCAGGGCGACAAAAAAGCCGTGCGCGTGGGAAAGCTGCTCGACCACAAAGAAAGCCTGCTGAACACCCTGCTCGTGGCGAACGAGCTGGTAAACGTCATGCTTTCGGTCATTCTTACGTCAATCGCGCTGCGGCTGTTCGGTCCGGCGGGGCTGAGCGTCTCAACCGCCGTGGCGACGATTCTGCTGTTGCTGTTCGGCGAAATCACCCCAAAAATCGTTACCACGCGCCACCCCGANCCGTTCGCCTTTGGCGTGAGCCGCTTTGTGACGGTGCTGTATATCGTACTCAAGCCGTTCGTCGCNATTTTTACGGGCATTTCCCGCGGCATTCTGCGGCTGTTCGGCATCAACACCAAGACCAAGCACGTGTCGTTCACCGAAGAAGAGATCAAGACGTTCATTGACGTGGGCGGCGAAGAAGGCGTGCTTGAGAAAGGTGAGAAAACCATGCTGAGCCGCGTGTTNAAATTCACCGATTTNGACGCGACCGACATTATGATNCCGCGCACGCGCGTCGTCACGATTCCCGCCGACATGCGCTACCGCGACATCGTGCAGCTGAGCGAGCGCACGCGCTATTCGCGCTTTCCCGTCATCAAGGACGACATCGACGACATTATCGGCGTGCTGTACGTCAAGGACNTGCTGTTCTATGAGGGCGACCGCGCCGGTTGCACTGCCGAAAAGGTCATGCGCAAGCCGATTTTTATTCCCGGCAGCACCAAAATGAGCGCGATTCAGGAACTGCTGCACAACGACCGGCAGAGCATTGCCATTGTCATTGACGAATACAGCGGGACGGACGGCATCCTCACCACNGAGGACATTGCGCACCAGATCCTTGGCAACATTGCCGATGACAAGGAGCAAGGCGGACANGCCGCTGACCTGCAAGTCACGAACACCGACGACTTTTTCATTGACGGCNCGACCCGCCTGAGCGACTTTGANGAGCTGCTGCNTGTCCGCCTGCAAGCGGGCGACAGCGAGACCGTGGCGGGCTTTGTCTGCGAGCGGCTCGGGCGCATTCCCNGCGTGGGAGAAGTNCTNAAGTCGAACGGCTACCGCTTTGTCGTCACCCGCATGGACGGGCTGCGCGTGGCGCAAATCCACTGCGTCCGCGAAAACGGGGGCGCACTATGATTCTTTCCGTCGTCNTGCCGGTTNNCGTAACCGCGCTCCTCGTGTANGTCGTCGGCTTTTTCGCCTCGTCTGAGACNGCGTACCTTTCTATCTCAAAGATTACGNTGCGGCAGCTGCTCAAAAAAGAAAGCCATGACGCAAACGGGAACGCCGCCAACACGCCGGCAAAGCGGATTGCNTACCTCAAAAGCGACATGAACCGCCTGCTTTCGCTCGTGCTTATCGGCATNAACTTCGTCACCTCGCTCGCGTCGGGTCTGGGCGCGACCGTGGCAATCACCATTGCCGGCAGCCAGGGCACGACCTACGCNACGATTGTCATGGCGTTCGTGCTGACCATTTTTGGCGAAATCGTGCCGAANACCGTTGCGACCGTCAATCCCGTGGGCATTGCAAGCCGCAATTCCCGTCCGCTNATCGTCCTGCAAAAAATCTTCATGCCGATTGTGTGGATNTTNACCAAACTGACCGAAGGCATTACGCTTATCATCAACCGCTTCTTGCATTANGACAAGCAGCTGATTACCGAGGCGGAGCTAAAGTCGCTGATAAACGTGGGTGAGACGGAAGGCACGCTCGAACACAGCGAAAAACGGATGCTGTACCGCATTTTTGAGTTCACCGANTTGCGNATCCGCGANATTATGAGCCACCGCAGCCGCGTGCAGTTCGTGCCGGTTGACGCGACATATAGCGAAGTGGTCAAGGTGTTTGCCGACACGGGCTATTCGCGGCTGCCCGTCTGCGACGGTGATTTTACGAACGTGGTNGGCATGCTGTATTATAAGAACGTGCTGCTGACCAGCCGCAACGGCGCGTCGTTTGTCAGGCGCAGTATGCGCCCCGCGCTGTTCGTNCCCGAAACGCTGACCGCGCTTGAGNTGCTGCAAACGTTCAAGGCGGAGCANGTNCATTTTGCCGTTGCCGTGGACGAGACGGGCAGCAACAGCGGCATTGTGACCATGGACGACATTCTGCGCGCGGTGTTCGGCGGCACGATTATGGAACACCCGACCAAAGAGCCGCTGCCCGCAAAGCGCATTCAGGCNCTGTCGCCCACCGAGTTCATCATTCCCGGNGACCTGCGCCTGACCGACGTNAANGANNTGCTGAACCTTGACCTTGACAGCGAGGACTATGACACGCTCGGCGGCTACCTGCTNGANCATTTTGACGCNCTGCCCGAAAGCGGCGAGNCAATCACGGTGGACGGCATTGCCTACCGCATTGAGGANCAGTGCCANCGNCGGATNAANAGCGTGCGCATTACNNTGCCGCAGGCATAACGTAACGGCGTAGCGGAACGTTATGTTACGCTGTTACGCCTGCCGGGCAAACTGCGCGATAAACTGCGCCGTGCCGTCCAAGCCGAGCACGGAGCTGTTCACCAACAAATCGTAATTCGTGCGCTCGCCCCAGACATGCTCGGTGAACATATTGTAATGATTCGCGCGCCGTTTGTTCCGCTGCTGGATGACTTTCTTCGCGTCCTTTTCGGGAATGTCATAGCAAGCCACGGCGCGCTGTATCTTGTCGTCCATATCGGCATAGATGAACACGTCCAGCAGTTCGCTTTGGTCGATTTCATTGGACGTNCTCAGAATATAATCCGCGCACCGNCCCACAATGACGCACGGGCCTTTCTTNGCCAACGACAGGATTGTCCGCCGCTGNGCGTTGAACACCTGATCCGCAAGCGGCAGCACGGCNGGCTGCGCGGAATGGGCATGCGTGTGCGACCCCATGTGCGCGTCCGCATAGCTCGANCCCAACAGCAGATTGTACANCCACCCGGAAGAAATGCTCTGCTCGTTCTTCGCGATAAAATCTGCCGAAAGCCCGCTCTCCTTTGCCGACAAGTCGATTATCTCTTTGTCGTAAAAATCATANCCGAGTTCTTTTGCCACTGCCTGACCGATAACACGTCCGCCGCAGCCAAATTCGCGGCTGATAGTAATGATTNTCTTCATGGTGCGCCTCCGTTGCCGTATATCAGCACTTCAATTATANCANGAAAAANAAAAAANCGTTAAAAAAATGCGCTCAAAAACGAACGCCTAGTTTTGANNNNCTTTTAGGAANACTTTTGCNGAAAGCCGCGCGGACGCTTCGTATACAGAAAACCCGCCCTGATAGCCT
Organism: Treponema sp.; assembly: GCA_014804085.1. Lineage (GTDB taxonomy): Bacteria > Spirochaetota > Spirochaetia > Treponematales > Treponemataceae > Treponema_D. The sequence goes on from JAAVAM010000034.1 coordinate 86,269, forward strand.
TTGTTCTGNTACAGTCTGTTTGTGGCGGTATCTCTTTCGTAGGTATCGCCCCGCTCCACGCCGCCCNCAAGCCCCGTCACCGTAATGCCCAGTTCCCAGAANCGGCTGACGCGGAACGCAACGGAAAGCGATGCCTTGCACCGCGTGCCGAACGCATGAACGATGTCCACATAATACCGGCCTTTGGTGCGCGCCACGTTGGTATAATGGCAGTCCTCGGCATACACNTAGGCATACGGCAANAACGCCGCGTCCGCCNNCACCGACACGCGCGCGGANCACAGAAAGCGGAACGACAGCCCCGCNTACACCGAAAGCGTATGGCAGTNATAATCAATCCCGCACAGCACNTATTTTCCGTCGGGGTAATAATGCGCGCTCGNATCGTCCCAAGCGACCGTATCGCCGTACCAACCATAGCCGTTNTTCGCCTCAAACGATTTGTAGCCATACGANATTTCCGCNAACGGCGCGACGCGCAAAAACGGNAGCANCGNAAANTCGTAGCGCANCACNACGCCCGTCTGCACGTTGCTTGTCGCCACGTTTTCGCTTATCGAATAATTGGTCTTTATGCCTTCGATTTTCCAATCCGAATCGTACATGTTGCCCGAACGGANTCCNCGGAANCGCGGGCTTACCANNCCGTCAACATACGCCGACACCGAGANCGACCCGAACNNNCCCGTCNCCGCCACCCCNAGCNTNGGCAANAGCACTTCTTCCCATTCCAAATACGAATTCTTATTCCAATGGCCGTCGCTTTTCTGCATGAACAGNTATTCGCCCACCGTGCCNCCCATAATACCAATGCGCGGNTCAATNGCAACATAATCNTCGGCAANAATACGACAAAGGCAAANCGACAGCANAAGGACAANCAGGAGCGGCTTTCGTATCAACGATACCTTCTCCCCAACGAATATGCGATAAAAGACAGCCGCAACGCAAACACGCCCGCNCGGAAAACGGCTGCCACCGGCACGCACCACGCGNTCTTTCACNGGGCGTTTCCCAACGGATCTGCGCCAAAAATCGACGCGAGCTGCCGGCGCGTGGCTTCCATGTCNTTNGGATACGGTGCGGTGAACGTCATCTGCTCGCCCGTTTTTGGNTGCGCNANNGTCANTTGATANGCATGCAGCGCAAGCCGGTTGAGCANCGGGCGTTCNTCGTCCGCNTCGCCGCGCCACGAACGCTTGATTTCGCTCAGGCGCACGGGCTTTTGGTTTCNGCTNTAGAGCGGGTCGCACACAATGCTCAGACCGATTTCTTTNAGGTGCGCGCGGATCTGATGAGTCCGCCCCGTNAGCGGCCGCGCTTCTATCCAGCTGTACGGACCNCACACCCCAAGCAGNCGNAAATCCGTGACGGCTTCTTTTCCACGGCGCGCATGAGCGACCGTGCGATGCCGNGCGTCGCCGTCGGGNAGCAGTTTTACGTCCACGCGCGTCTCTTCCCACAGCGGACGNCCGTACACCAAACAATGNTAGCATTTCTGNACGTCGCGCCGCTCAAACTGCCCCGAAAGCGCACGGTGCGNNTCCGCGTTGCGCGCATATATCACGCAGCCGCTNGTGTCCTTGTCAATCCNNTGCACGGCGAACAACGCCCCGAACGCTTCTTTTGCAATCACGTCCAAACGGGGCGCNGTCTCGTCATAGCGGTCNGCGGCAATGAGCANNCCGCTGCGCTTGTTGAGCACCACAATGTCGTCATCGCTGTACAGGACGGTATAATCGGGCGTGATTTTCATGCTTCTATTATAGTCAAAGCAGTTGCATTTTTCAACAGTTTGCGCTATGCTACTATGAGATGCGGTAGTAGTACATCGGTAGTACCCGGGCTTCCCAAGCCTGTGAGGAGGGTTCGACTCCCTTCTACCGCTTCGCCTCCTACACNAACGCCCCGCACANCGTGCGGGGCGTTTTTAATGATATGCGGNTTTCCATGCGNCGCAGGCAGATGTCAGCGGTCTTCGCCCATTGCTTTTTTGTCGGCGTACATCATTTCTTCCGCAATCTGAATGACNTTNTCAAANCGCGCGCCGTCCTGCGGATAGCGGGCGTAGCCGATACTTGCGGTCACGTGAACCTTTGCGTTTCCAAGCACCGTCTCGCGGGCGACCGATGTCTTGATACGCTGCGTCANACCGGAAAGCCCGCCGACGGTGATTTCGTTGAACACGACAATCGTNAATTCGTCGCCGCCAATGCGGAACACCTCATCNCCGCTGCGCACGACATTCTTCAGCTTTTTCGCCACGATAGACAGCAGCTCGTCGCCCGTCTTGTGNCCATACGTATCATTCACGGGCTTGAATTTNTTCAGGTCGATATACAGAATNCCCGCCGTCTTTTTCTTCTCATCCAGTTCGCGCAGGATTTCATGGAACTTGCGACGGTTGTACAATCCNGTCAGCGTNTCGATGTACGTCAGCCGCTTGAACACGGATTCGCGCTGGAGCAGTTTCCACAGCGAATTCGCGCTGAACGGAACGACAAGCAAGAAGATGAANCCGATCAAGATTTCGAGGAGCAGCATGTTTTTNTCCATCCACCCGGACTTCGGCATGACAAAAAACACCCACGCCGTGTTATGGATNGCAAAATCGTGCGTGACCGCATCGGNCAGCGGCTCATACGTGGTGCAATCGACAATCTCCAATTTGCCTTTGTGCGGATTGATTGCCTTGAGCTGATAATTGAACTCTTCGTCCCGCAAGTCAGCGACGTGCGCCGCGCGNAAAACCTCCGCCATGCGCAGCGTAACGACCGAAAAGCCCCAGAACAAATCCTGCCCCTCGCTGTTTTTCAGATAAATGGGCGTGTGGATCGAAAGCCCGCGTCCGCCGCGCCGCTGGGAAAACGGACCGGTAATCGTCGTTTGTTTCGTCAGGCGCGAATACTTTGCGTCGTCGCGGTGCAGCGAGTCCGTAAACAGGTTGACCCGCTCGTTCTCGCGCTGCGGCGGGTACGAATACGNGACGATTCCGTCCGGCGCAAGCTGAATGCTGTCAATGCACGAGGATTCCAAGTACAGCGANTCGGCNATGTTCTGAAAGTCAATCACTTTGCCGTCGTGCTTGACAATGTACGTGCGCAGGAACTGCNTAATGTCAAAATANTCGTCNAGCGTAATCTGCAANCTGTAACTGACCGANCGCACCAAACCGCGCGTACGCGCCTTCTTTTCNTGAATNGCATCCACCTGCATCCGATAGATGACAAACACGACGGCAAAAAGCGTGATNATACCGACGATAATCGGCACGACAAATGATGTCCGTTCCTCCGTTTCATGACGTTGTTGCATGAAAAATTCCCTTAACTGATGATGTTTTGAAATACGTTTATATCTTTTTACCAATCTATTATATACGGCTTTGCCAAACTTTGCAAATCCTTTCGGCGGCAGAAAGCAAAAAAAATCCCGCGCCNGNCTNGCGCGGGATTNCGTGTTACTCGATGACATCCATGCGNGCNACGTCTTTTTCGTAGTCCACGCCGGGAACATCAAAGCCGTTGATGTTCAAGAAGTCGTGGCGAATNCCCGCAAGGTCGGCGATTTCGGCGACGTTTTCGGCNGTAATCTGCGCCATTTTCGCNTCGATTTCTGCCTGCGTGGCNGGATCAAGCTCCCAATCGTCAATGCGAATCCTGCCGTCCGCGTCAACCGGCACGGTGGCGGGCGCATTGTCCGCGCCCGTGTACAGGCGTTCGGCAAACAGGCGTTCCATCTGCTCAATGCAGCCNTCNTGCTTGCCCTGCGCTTTCTGCACCTTGAACAGGCAGCTCAAGTACAGNACGACAATCGGAATGACCGCAGACGANCGCGTAATCAGTCCTTTGTTCACGCTGACGTATGCCGCGCCGCCGATTTTTTTCAGCTGNGCGTCAATCGTCTTTGCGCGCGCTTCCAAATCTTTCTTTGCCGCGCCAATCGTGCCGTCNCGGTAAATCGCGTGGCTCAGCTTTGGNCCGATNTACGAATANGCGACCGTGCGGCAGCCGTCCGCAAGCACNCCCGCNTCGCCAAGCTGCCGGATCCAGCGTTCCCAGTCCTCGCCGCCCATGACNTTNACGGTGTTCGCAATCTCTTCTTCNGTGGCGGGCTGCGCGTCAAGCTGAGACATCGCGCCCGTCATCATGTCNAGCGACGGACCGGCGTACACTTCGCCAATCGGCTTGAGCACTGACTTATAGAGNACTTTGGTATCGGGNTCGGTNCGCACGGGAGACGCGAGCGAATAGATAACAAGGTCGAACTTTGCNCCCCATTTTTTGACTTCATCAATGACGGTCTGGCGGCANTCGTCGCTGAACGCNTCCGCGTTGAACGTCGTCGTCCGCAAACCGGCTGCNTTTGCNGATTTCTCAAACTGCATNTTGTTGTACCANCCGGGAGTGCCGCCTTTNGTTTCGGTCGCTTCTTTCTCGAACGAAACGCCGATGGTGTCCGCGCCGTAGGCGAATGCGGCGGCAATGCGGCTTGCAAGTCCGTAGCCCGTAGAACAGCCGAGCACCAGCACCGTCCGCGGACCTTTGCCGCCCTCTTTCAGGCTTTTGGTGCCNCGCTTCTTTTTCTGCGCGACCACATAGTCAATCTGACGCANGGTGTCTTTCGCACAGCCAATCGGGTGCGCGTTGATACAAATGTTTGAACGAACCATCGGTTTAATAACAGCCATTAAAATCTCCTCGGCCTTGCAGCCATATCGTTTATCATATCCAGTTTGACATTATTCGTCAATCTGTCAGCATCAGTCCACCGCGCCGATTTCCCGCAGCCACGGAAGCAGTGCCGTGTCATTCCAATGCTCCGCCTGCATGATTGCCGACCGCGCTTTCATGCCGAACCCGTGACCGCCGGTGTCATACGACACGAACACGTGCGGAATGCTCTTTTCCGTGAGCGCGGCATCCAGACGGACGGCATTCTCGAACAGCACCACGGGGTCGTCGCGGCAGGCGAGCAGGAATACCGGCGGCATATCGGCGGGAATGTTCCGCTCCATGCTGAAACGCTCCTTGCGCTCCGGCGACTGATCGCGGCTCAGCAGGCTTTTGCGCGAGCGTCTGTGCGCAATGTCGTCCTGCATGGAAACGACGGGATAAATCGGCATGACAAAATCAGGCCGCACACTTTCTGCCGTCCGCACGCCCCATTTCTCAAGCTCGCTTGCTGCCCCGAACGCGCCCGCCATGGTCACCAAATGCCCGCCCGCNCTGTAGCCNATCGCGCCGATTTTCGTCTTGTCNATGTTCCANTCGTCCGCATGCTCCCGCACAAAAGCGATTGCCATCTGTATGTCCTCAAGCATTTCGGGGTGATGATGCGCATTGTACGCCACCCGGTAGCGCAAAACGAATGCGCTGATTCCCACGGAGCAAAACCATTCCTGCGAGGCAAAGCCTTCGTGCGGCATACCCAAATGATGATANCTTCCGCCGGGACAGATGATGACTGCCGCCGTTTTCTTGCCGTCGTCGCGCCGCACCACCGACGGATACAGAACGGTGTCGCGCACGTTCGTNTCCATGCCCGCAACGCCTTCCCACANAAAAATCCGCTCGCGGGCAACGCCGGGCANCAGCGCGCAGGCAAACGCGACGATAAAAAACAGCCGTCTCATGGCANNAAGTATAGCGCAAACCCGCCTTTTTTCCTAGATTTTTATGNNGTTCACGTATATAATTTGAAAGATATTTCACNAACCGGCGGGCTGACGTTCTGACGGCAGGGGAGCATACGCATGGAAAAAACACTGGTAAAGATTTTCAGAAAGCAGGCGCAGGACTATCCCGAAACNGCCTTCCAACTGTACAAGCAGGAAGGCACGTTCACGCCGATTTCCTACAAGGACGCGTATGCCGATGCCGTCGATTTTGCGGGCGGACTNCTCGACTTGGGCGTAAAACGCGGCGACCACATCGGCCTCATCAGCGACAACCGCTGGGAATGGGAACACGCCGACATGGGCATTATGGCGATCGGCGCGATAGACATTCCGCGCGGCTGCGACGCGACNCCCGCCGACCTGGCATATATCCTTTCGTTTGCCGAATGCCGCATGGTCGTAGTGGAGAATTCCGCGCAGATTCAGAAACTGCTNGCCCTGCGCGANCAGCTGCCGCTCATTCAGACGCTCATCTGCTTTGAAGAGCCNACCGACAAGGACACCAANGCCGCAAAAGANGCNGGAATCGTCCTGCTCACGTTCANCGACATCATCGCCAAAGGCAANGCATTCAACGAGCAGCACCCCGATGCCGTGAACGAAGAAATCGACAAGGGCGAGTGGGACGACCTNGTGACGATTATTTTTACGTCGGGAACGACCGGGCAGCCCAAAGGCGTTATGCTGAGCAACGGCAATTTNATCACGCANCTGGACGAAGTGGACGAACGCATTTTCCTCTATCCCGGCGACCGCGGGCTGATGGTGCTTCCCGTGTGGCATGCNTTCCAGCGCGCCGTAGAATACGTGGTGATGAGCCAGGCGGCNACAATCTGCTANTCAAANCCGATCGGCCCGATACTGCTCGCGGACCTCAAGGCACTGAACCCGCAAGTGCTTCCCGCCGTGCCGCGCGTGTTTGAGGCAGTGTACGACGGCATTTACCGCAATATGCGCAAGACNGGCGGTATCGTNTACCTGCTGTTCAGGTTTTTNGTGCGCGTCGCGCTGATTCATGCNAAAATCGACCGCGTGCTGTTCGACAANACCTCGCGGTTCGGCATTGACAANCGGTGGCTGCAATGGCCGGGATTCGTCATTCCNTGGCTCGNGCTGTACCCGATCAGGCTTTTGGGCAACGTGCTCGTGTTCCGCAAAATCAAGGCGATGCTCGGCACGGGATTCCGCGCGGGCGTGGCAGGCGGCGGCGCATTGCCGCGCGCGGTGGACGCGTTCTTNTGGGCAATCGGCGTAAAACTGGTAGAAGGCTACGGACTGACCGAAACCGCNCCGATTATCTCCGTGCGCCCGATCAAAAACCCCGTGTTCGGCAACGTCGGCTCGCCTATCCGCGGCATTTCCGCCCGCGTCGTCGATTTTGAGACAGGAAANGACNTAGGNCGCGGCAAGAAAGGCGTGCTCGAAATCAAGGGCGGCACGGTNATGAAAGGCTACTACAAACGCCCCGACCTGACCAAAAAAGCGATAAACGAAGACGAATGGTTCANCACGGGCGACATNGCCNTNCTGACCCGCCACAACGAAATCGTCCTGCGCGGACGCGCCAAAGATACGATCGTGCAGCTCGGCGGCGAAAACGTGGAGCCGCTCCCAATTGAGATGAAGATACAGGAATCGCGCTTTGTGCAGACGGCGGTCGTCGTGGGGCAGGACCAACGCTACCTCGCCGCGCTCATCGTNCCCGAAAANGACGAAGTGGAATCCTTTGCCAAAGAAAGCGGGCTTGCGTACAAGACNTATNCCGATTTGCTCAGAACGACGGAGGTCAACCACCTGATAGAAAANGANGTCGGNCTGCGCGTGAACGCAAAGAACGGCTTTAAGATGTACGAGCGAATCAACAAAGTCGCGCTNCTNGAAAAGCCCTTTGAAGTCGGCGTGGAACTTTCCGCCAAGCAGGAAATCATGCGCTATAAAATCAACGATTTGTACGCAAAAGAGATAAAAAGCCTGTACAAGTAACGNCTTGCCCGTCAGCGGGCGAGCCGCGCGCCGATCAATTCCTCAAGCGAACGGTACAATTTTTCCGGCTCAACGGGCTTTGTCAAGTGCGCCGTCATGCCCGCCTGCAACGAATGCTGCACGTCCTCATCAAACGCGTTCGCCGTCATCGCAATAATCGGAACGTCCTTTGCGTCGGGGTGGTCGAGCGCACGGATTGCAGCAGTCGCTTTGAGACCGTCCATGACGGGCATCCGCACGTCCATCAGCACCGCGTCAAAATGCCCCGGCTCGCTCGCCCGGAACATATCCACGGCAATCTGCCCGTTCTCGGCATGCTCAACTTCCATACCTTCCATGCCCAGCAGCTCTTTCATAATCTCCATGTTGATCTGCATGTCTTCGGCAAGCAGGATGCGCCGCCCGTGCAAATCGACTTTGGGCGTTTCGGCGGCGACGTTGGCACGGTGCTTTTTCCGCAAGACGGCGGTAAATTCGCTCATCACGCTGGAAGCGAACAGCGGCTTGCTCATAAAACTGTCCACCCCCGCCGCCTTCGCCTCGGTCTCAATGGTCGCCCAATTATACGCGGTAAGGATGATGACCGTCGTCTCCTGCCCGATACGCTCGCGGATTTTGCGCGTCAGCTCCACGCCGTCCGCATCGGGCAGTTGCCAGTCCACCAAAATGAGGTTGTACGGCTCATGGCGCGCCACCTGATTCTGAATCAGCTTCAACGCCGCCTCGCCGTCCAGGCAGGTGTCCACCGCAATGCCGATTTCCTCAAGGACGATACGCGCGTGAGTGCAGGCAACCTCATCGTCGTCAATCACGAGCACTTTCAGATCAGCCGGATTGACATCGAACAAAGCGGCCGCCGCTTTCTGCTCCGTGTTGAGCAGTGTGACCGTCACCGTAAACGTCGAGCCTTTGCCTTTTTCGCTTTCCACGGTGATATTGCCGTTCATCAGCTCCACGATATTCTTGGTAATCGCCATGCCCAGGCCCGAACCGCCATATTTGCTGGTCGTCGTGTCGTCTTCCTGCGCGAACGCGTCAAAAATACGGGGCAAGAATTCCTTGTCCATGCCGATTCCCGTGTCGGAAATGACAAAACGCAGCGTCGTCTGATTCTCAAACGTCGCCGTGCGTTCTATCGCGAGCGAAACCGTTCCGGGCGACGGCGTGAATTTAATGGCGTTGCCCAAGATATTGATCAGCACCTGCTTGAGCTTCATGTCGTCGCCGATATAATGCTCGTCGATTTTTGTCCTCACCGAACATTCGTAGCGCAGTTTTTTGTCCCGGCACTGGCTGTCCACAATCGTGTTGATTTGGTCAAGAAACATGCGGAACGAAAACTCCTCGTTCTTGAGTACCATCCGCCCGCTCTCAATGCGGCTCATGTCAAGAATGTCGTTGATCAGGCTGAGCAGATGCCGCGCGCTCATGCCGATTTTTTCCAGCTGCGCGCGCGTCTCGGCAGGCAACTGCTTGTTTTTGAGCGCAATGGTGTCCAGGCCGATAATCGCGTTCATCGGGGTGCGGATCTCGTGGCTCATGCTGCTGAGGAACGCCGTNTTTGCNTTGCTCGCCTCNTCCGCCATTTTGAGCGCNTCGGAAAGCACCTGATTCTTGGCGAGCGACTCGCGCATTTCCTCGTCAATGTCGGANAAGCCCACGCCAATCAGCGTAATGTTNCCGTCAACGCGNTCNTCTTCNTTCCGCACGCCCGCCATGCGNAGCATCTCATACGTGCCTTTGCCCTTNTGGTTCACCAGATAGCGGAGCGAAATGAGCGCGTTCTTGTGCAGCGCAGAGCGAATGTTCTCCGGGTCGATAAAATCAAGGAATTTCTGCCGGTACTCTTCCGCCACAAATTCGTTCGCATANGCGATGAACGTCTGGCGGAACGGAATATGGTCGCCCTCGTTGACCGCAATCTCGACCGAGCCGTCCGTGCGGTAGCAGATGCCGTCGTCGGTGTCAAGNTTGACGTAATAGACGCTGCGGTAATCCGAAGCAAGCGCGGTAATCATATTGTCCTGCGCGCAGTGCCGCNGTTCCTGCCGCGAAATCTCCTGCTGCAAGGCGAGCTGCTTGCGCANTTCCTCCTGNGTAATGCGGTTTTCCGTGTCNGCCACTTCTTTTTCGAGCATGAGCTTNGTGCTTTTCTGCATCTGCACGAAAATGCCGATGAACAAAGCGACAAGGACGACAATGGCAAACGCCGAAAACCAATGGCTCCGCGTGATAATGCCGTTTGAAATAGAAATNATTTGGTCGGAAATGACGCTCTCATGGATAAGATACGTGAGCATCCAGTCAGTGTTGCGCACGGGCTTATAATACATCGTCTCGCGAATGTCGTTGTAGGTGAACGAGGCGATNCCCTCATTGCCTTCGCGAAANTCGCGGCGCATNTTTTNNAGCGAATAGCCGTTCTCAAAGCGGGCGTTCTCCAATGCGTCGAGCAGGTTTGCGTCGTTGCCCGGNCCGTCAAGGAACGTGTTGGAGAACGAAACGCCGTCCTTGGTGTAAATCGTGCAGAACGTAATGCCCACATTCACGAACTGCAAGGAAAAATCCGCCAGNATTTTTTCCATGTCGATTTCCATAAAACACGCCACGAGCAGGTCGCCGTTGAACGGCAGGCGGTCAACNGGCGCGGCAACGACGACTTTTTTGTCGCCGCCCACGTCCTTAATCGAAATTTCCGGCGCAGAAAGCGCGTTGTAGTCAAATTTATACAGNCCGATGTCCGTCCGCGTTCCCCGCGACGTGTAGATAGTGCCGTGCGTGTCCACAAAGGCNAATTTTTCCAGCCCNTACAGCCGTTTCATTTCCGCCTGATACGTGTGCAACGCCGCGTCGCTCGCAAGGTTCTCTTTTTTCAGCAGACCGAGCGCGATTTCCATGTCGTTGATGTAGGTCGAAAGCGTNGTCGCGACCACCTGTTCNTAACGNTTGGTCAGNTCGTTCATATATAAGAGGCTCACGTTGCGCACGGCTTTTTCCGTATCATCGCTCGCGCGCCGCCCCGACCAGAACGTACCGACCACAAAAATAATGGCGACGACAAACCCGCTGAAAACTGAAACGATTTTTATGCTGTCCCGCTTCTTTGATTTCATCTGTATGATTCTCCCGTGCACCGGTAGTATAGCACAACGGACGCGCCAAAGAAAGCGTCCCNCCCCGTCNGCACGTTATATTTCTAGCAGTATCGCTCCCGATTTCTTGTCGCGCGCACCCGTGTCTGCCGGATAGGCGACGGAAAGCAGCTCGCCGTTCTGCGGATGCACGTGCGTCTTGTCCACGGCAAGCACCAAGCCCAGCTCGCTGCACGCATAGTAACCGCTCTTGTGCAGTTCGGGCAGNCGGATAAAATCCGANGTGACGCGCAGGGCAAGCCGTTTTTTGGGCTGNTCCCCGGACGGTTCNGCCGGGGGCTTCTGCGCGGGCGCGCCNTTTTTTGCCAGCACAAAACTGAGCACCGCGCGCTCCTTGGGNAAGCCCGCCTTTGCGGAGACTTTTTGCAGGGCAGGCGGCACGTCATCGGCGGCAAAGGCAAAATTGCACCATTTGCCGCCNTTCTTCGCATTGCCCGTCATCGGGCANCGCNCCGCATGCGGGCAGGGCGCGAGCGGAACGAACGAACGGCGCAGCAACGCNTCCCGCATNAGCGCGACAAACCGCGCGGAAACGGGGTCGCCCGGCTCAACGAGCAGGATTCCCGCATCGTTTTTTTCCTCATCGATATACGAAAGCANTTCGCCGCTGTANTTTTTTGCCAGAAAGTCGGGGGGCATCGTGCTTGATTGCAGCAATTCGTTGCAGACATTGGCGCAGGTGACGAGCGCGGCTTTTTCTTTGATGTGCGTCCCCAGCTCGCCCCGGACACGCACGATGTTCCAGGGCGACCCGCCCGCCTTGAGCGTCTTTGCCGCCACCGAAAGATANAGTTCNTCNCCGCTCGCGAGCGCNGTCTGCGACAAGTCCATGCAGTACACGGTCAGTTTTTTTGNGCGCAGTTCGGGACGGGCAAGCCACAGCGCAATCGGCACGGTGAGCGGNCCNCTCCCCACGTCAAGCACCACATCGCCNTCCGCAAGGGAAAACGCCTCGTATGGCAACGGCNCAAAAAGCCGCGTGAGCCGCACCAAATTCCACCACATAAAATAATTGATGTACGCACTCACAAAACCGCTGTCATTCATGTAGCCAACGCGCCGAGCCGAGCGGCGGTCGGTCAGCTCGTGCGAAAGCCGTTTTATCGTTCCGCCCAACTGCACGCGGTGCTTGCCGCTCAAATGCAGCACGTCGGCTGCCACGCGGTCAAAATGTTCGAGTATCTCACGGCTGTCATCGGGAATCGCATCCGCAGAAAAAAGCGGCCGTCGTTTGAGGGGTATCCGTCTCATCAAAGAAATGCCCCCGCCCCGGCGAACGGACGGTGCGCCATCACGTCATGTTCGGTCATGTTTCTGTATCTTTTGCCAGTATACCGCGAAATCCCGCCCCCGTCAATGCGCACGCAGAACCGCTCCGTATGGCATGTCTCTTACGGAGGAACATACGTGTTTCTTAGGAGGAAACATTCTGTTTCAACGGAGAAAACACTTTGTTTCCTGCGGAAGAAACATTCTGTTTCCTACGAATGAAACACTTTGTTTCTTACGGAGAAACACACTGCTTCCTACGGAGAAACAGGCGTGTTGATATGTTCTATAAATACGTCTATTTCGTCAGAAATGCGCCGCAAAAGCGCGGACTTTTCCGCCTGCATACGAACCTGCTGCTGCCCCGAAAGCGCGAACAGCTCCACCGTGTCCATTTGGAGCGCGCTCGCAAGTTTTTCTATCATCTCGACTGACGGGAACTGCCGCCCGGCTTCGATCTTGGAAATATAGTTTGCCGCGCTGCCCGTCTTTTCGGCAAGGTCTATCTGAGAAAGCCCGAGCACCTTACGCCGGGACTTCATGTTGTAGGACAAAACGCTTCTGATATTCGTCATATCTAAAACTAATCGATATACCCCAAGGCAGCGCATTAAGGTATGAAACCTTCCGCACGAATAAGGATATTTATTTGAATAATCATACCATATTCAATCGAATAGGTATTTACAACACCTTTTTAATGCGATAGTATTATTGAAATCCTGCAAAAATAGACTTAATAGGTATATTTTTGCGTCAAAACGATTTGGAGGAAAAAATGAAAAAAGCTTTGGTTTTTGTTGCGGCGGCATTGGCATGCGCAACAATATCCGCGCAGAACAAAAAGCCTGCGGTTGTGATGTCGGAAACGACCGCAACACAGCGTGAGACAAAGACAAAAGGGTATTGGGGACCTTTTTATGGCACAAAAGCGACAGTACCCGGAACGGCTTCGGCTGTCGGAGTGATTACTGTAACGGATATAAAACAAACAGCCGCCGCCCCGGAATTACTGTATGAAGCAGAAACGCCTGCCAACCTTGCAGACGTTGTTTCTGTCTTGCATTCCAGCCTTTTTATGGAGTTGCTAAAAACGGGAACGTTTGAGGTTTTGGAAAATGGTCAAAGTAATGCAGCCTATGTTTTTGAAGCAGTCATCGATGATTTTACGGGAACAAGAGCCGAAAAAGTCCTTGAGGGCAAAATCCCCAAGTATTTTGTTCCGGGCACTACGTATGCCCTGACGGTTGCCGCAAAAGTTGCGGATGCAAAAACCGGCGAGATTGTTTTTGACAAGAAATTCAATCAAGGTCATGTCGCCAATCCGGGAAAAATGATTTCGAGAGTGCTTTCCCCAAAGGAAATGGCAGAGATGGTCGCACAGACAATCGCCCTTGACGTTGCAAACACGATTTGCCCGCCCACCGTTCTGAGCGTTTCCGGCGGAATCATAGAAATCCCCGTCCAAGGCGTGTCCGTGGGAACGGTCGTCGATGTCGTCAGCGAAAACAGCCTTGTTGCTGAAATCATCGTGTACGAAATGAACATGGGTGTTGCGCGGTGCAAGGTCGATCCCAAAGGCGCGTATACAGGCACGGCCATACAAGAAGGCATGTCCGTTAATGCCACGACGAAGAACGGCAAAAAGGCATTGAAGAACATAAACAAAGCGAAAAAGTAAAGGTAATAGGAGTTTTATATGAAGAAAACAGCAATGTTGTTTGCCGCCGCGCTGACTACGGCGGTACTTGTAACAGGATGCCAAACGGCAGTTCCCATATCCTACACAGAACCGGCACGGCTGGACATGCGGGGAATCAGCAAAATCGGCATTATTTCCAATGATTCCGAAACAGCAGCAGAAATCTCAACGGCACTGACGGGCACCGGACTGTACAGTATTGCCACCTCGTCAGAAATCAGCGAAGTGCAACAGTGGCTGCGGCTGCAACGGCTTTTGCGCGACGCCACAGAAACAAGTGCCGCAAGCATGGTGAAAGCATACGATGCCAACGCAATGGCAGCGAACGAAACCTACAAAGGAAAAGCCGTCAAAGTCTACGGCACGGTCACGGAAATCCAAGAACGCGCTATCCGGCTCGGCGTGGGCAACGATTCGGTCGATGTGTACATTGAAAGATCAGAGGTCAAGAAAGCCGCCACGCTGAGCAAAGGCAGCGCAGTGGACTTGGTGGGTGTCTGCTACGGACTTGACAAGCCCGACTCAAGGGACATGGGCGAACTGTTCAGCATTCTGGGCGGCGGAAAACATGTCAACGTGGCGAACGCATTGTTCGCCGGATCTGAGTACACGGGATCAGTTGACGCATTGCTTACACTGAAGACGGACGGCTCGACAAACATTGAGACCGAAAAAAAGAAAGAAGCGGCGAAAAAATCAGACGGCACAATCCTCAAAGATGCCGCCGGAAATACCGTCTACAAAATGGTCGAATACTATACCAAAGTTGCAACGGTAAATATTGATTATGAACTTATCCGTATACGCACCGGGGCATCTGTCGGCAGGGGCACCGCAACATCGGGGAAGACCGCCGGTATGTCGAATACGGATCGGTCAAAACTACCGACCGACACGTCGGTCATCGCTTCCGCAAGAGGCAAAACGGTTAAGAAAATCATCAGCGACATGGTGCCCACCAAGCGTACGCTTTCGCTGAAGCTCGCAAAGACTGACAGCACCGACCCGAACGTCAAGACGGCGATGAACGAGGCGAAAAAACTGGCCAACGCAAAAGATTATGCGAACGCCGCGGCCGCTTACGGCAAGATTTACGCACAGTCAAAGGACTTTGCGGCAGGCTACAATCAAGCGGTGATGACGGAAGTTGCAGAGGGTACGGACAAGGCGGTCGTCCTCATGGAAGCAGTCGCAAAAAGCAGCAACAACCAGGAAGCATGGTCTATGCTGAATGAAATGCGGCAGCGCAACTCGGCAAATCAGCGCGCTGCCGAACAGATGCAGAGATAACAGAAACAGTGCGGCAGAATTATGTGCAGGACTGGATTAAAACGGATACGACGATATGCGCAGAAAGCGGCAACAGTTGCCGCACTGTGCGCCGTCATACTCACGGCAGGATGCAATGTCACCATCCAATCCGACACTGATTCTGACGCGCTGCACTCGCTTACAAAACTGAAAGCCGCGCTGGAAAGCGCCGAGGGCGGAGCAAGCCCGGACGATCCCGTTGACATCGCGTTTGACGGGAAAGAAACGGCATCGGCAGTATACGCCGTTTTGGCAGAGGCGGGAAAGTATGTCAATCTTGACCTTTCGGAAAGTTCCGTCACGGACTTCGTTTCGTCACCATATCTGACCGGCTCAGCAATGATTATCTCGCTTATCCTGCCGAACGACCTTGCCCAAATCGGCGACGAGGCGTTCGCAGGGTGGAGACAATTACAGTCCATTTCCATTCCGAATTCCGTCACGGCGATTGGCGACTACGCGTTCTATTACTGCACGTCGCTCAAAAACGTCACCATCCCGGATTTTGTCACGACAATCGGCGAGTATGCGTTCCATAACTGCACGCTGATTGACAACATAACCATTCCCGCAAGCGTGGAATACATCGACAGAGACGCATTTTCGTCTTGCGCCAACCTCGGCAGCGTTACGCTCAAGGGAGACGGTACGCGCGTTGCCGACAACACCGTGTTTCCCGGCGGCGCAAAGTTCCGTGAGGCGGCAATGCGTTCGGGGAATCCCGGAGTCGGTTCGTACATGGCGGCACGTGGCGTGTACCAGCGCAGCGGGACGGAATGGATCAGAACATAAGTAAAAAACAGCGGTTCGTCGGAATCGCTGAAAAAAACAACATGACCGAGAAGGTCGAAAGGAGCATATCATGCAAAAATTATGGAAGAAACTGGCGGTCGCCGTGGCGACTGTCTGCTTGGCAACAGGGGGGGTGTTTTGTTTCGTCGGGTGCGGTGACAATACAAAAAGCGGCACTTCATACCAGTATAAAGCTACTTCGTACACCGATACCTACAACCTGTATGAAGACGGATCGTATGAGCGGACTTATGAAGGCTCTCCATATATTGGAGAACCAATATTAGAGATAGGTACATACAAAACAAATGGATCGTTAATCACTTTTACGGGAGATTCAGCATGGGGAGACGGAGAAAGCTGGCCGAGCGCGGTATCTTTATCTAAATACCGTTTGCCCTCATACAGCGGCAGTTTAACTACTAATCTCTCTATCAGCGGCACTACATACACAAAACACGGAAGCATCACAAAAACGAGTAATTAAAGGAAGTGCGCCACGGTAGATGCCGTGGCGCTTTTTCTGCGAACATATCAAATACGATTCTTAATTATGGGACACAATACGACAGTTTTGTTGTTGTTTTCGACCTGTTCGCACGGGCGNATACGTCGCCCCATTTTTAACGAANATTTTNTTTTATTACTTTTACCCATTTTCGGTGTTATTTCTTATGAGAGAGAAAGGGAGTACTGATGAGAAAATCGGTTTTGCTTGCGCTCGCGGTTGCGTGTGCGGCTCACATTCCGGCGCAGACTGCCCGTGACGGGCGCGTCGCGCTTTCCCTTGCGGACGCGGTGGANATGGCNCTTGANCGCAACGTGACGATNGCCCGCAACACNATCTCACTCGGCGCGAACGANCGNGCAAAATCACATGCNTGGAACAGNATCAGTCCGTCCGCGAGCGTTTCGGGCGGGCTTTCCNTTCCCGACGGNATTGGCGACAGCGGCAGTCCGTCCGACTATACGGCGGAACTGAGCGGCGCAATCAGCCTTTCGTTCTCGCCGAACCTGTTTACTTCTATTAAATCAGCGCGGATTTCATACGAACAGGGGGTCGTCTCGTATGAGCAGGCGTGCCGCACGGTCGAGCTGAACGTGCGCGAGGCGTTCTACGGGCTGCTCTATGAGAAAGAGAATATCACCTTGCAGGAACGCAACTTGCAGACGGCAAAAGACCAGTACGAGCAGAACCTCGCCAAATACAATCAGGGGCGCATGAGCGAGCTGGACGTGCTGAGCGCGGAAGTGCGCTACAAAAGCTTGCAGCCCACGGTGGAAAACGCGCACATCACGTTCCTGAACGACCTTGAGGCGTTCGCGCAGCTGATCGGCATGGACGGAACGGCGCAGATTGACCTGCAAGGCTCGCTCGACGACGTGCAGGTTTCCGGGCGGGTGACCTTGGACGGCGTGGAAATCAACGCGCCCGCCGTCGTCTCGCTCCAAAAGCAACTGGAAAAAGCGCAGAACGACCTGCTTGCCGCACGGTTTTCTGCCTACGCGCCGTCAATCACCGCGCGCTGGTCGCACGGGCTTTCGTCCCGCCCGGCAAACGGAGATCGCTCGACCACGGACAGCGGCTCTCTTTCGCTCACGGCGACCATTCCGCTTGACGGCGTGCTTCCTTGGTCGCAGCGCGCGGACGGCGTTGCCAGCGCACAGGACACGATTGCCGACTTGGAATTGCAGCTTGCCGACGCGCGGCGGTCGCTTGCGGTCTCCACGCAGAGCAGTCTGCGCAAGATAAGCCAGTCGCAGTCGTCGCTCACGGCACGGCGGGCAAACGTGGAGCTTGCGCAGCGCACCTACGACATGACCTTGCAGGCGTACAACCGCGGCACAAAAGACTTGCTCAGCCTGCAAAACGCCAGCGACGACTTGCTTTCGGCGCAGGTGAGCCTGATGAGCGAACAGCGCGCGCTCATCAGCGCGGTGCTCGCATTGGAACATACAATCGGCGTTCCGTTCGGGACGCTTTCAGACAAAAAATAGGAACGGATATGGCAAAAATACGAAAATCTTATATCGTCATGCTGATAACGGCGGCAGTGACCGTGGCGTTGGTCATGGTCGCCCTGGGCATTGTCAAGAAAAACAAGGAAGGCACACAGAACGGGCGCGGCAGGGGCGGCACGACGTTCAGCGTCAGGACGATGACGCTCAAAAAGACGACGCTGCACGACTACATCTCCACCAACGGCGAAGTCGAAGCGCAAAGTTCGGTCGAAGTCTTTCCCGACATGGCGGGGCGCGTCGCTTCGGTTGAGGTGCAGCTCGGCTCTTCCGTCCGCGTCGGGCAGGTCATCGCCTATATCGACCCGAACGAGCCGGGCGTGCGCTACGTGCAGAACCCGGTGTACGCGCCGATCAACGGCAGCATCGTCACCACGCCGCTCAAAGTCGGCACGAAAGTCTCCACGAATTCGGTCATCACGACAATCGGCGACATCAAGCATTTGCAGGTGACGGCGAACATTCCCGAACGATTCGTGTCGCTGCTCAAGCCGGGGCTGACGGCGCACGTCATGCTGGAATCCTATCCCGACGTCGTGTTTGCCGCGCGGGTGAGCCACGTCTCCCCCGTGGTCGATGCCATGAGCAGGACAAAAGAAATCATACTGACGTTCGACCGCAACGACGCGCGGATCAATGCGGGCATGTTCGCCAAGGTCATCTTGTACACGGTGGATTATGCCGGCTTTGTGGTCATGCCCGTGGACTCGCTCGTGAGCAAGGACGACCATTATTATGCCTACGTGCTGCGGGACGACAGCACCGTCCAGCGGCGCGAGGTGACGCTCGGTCGGACGGTCGATTCGGTCGTGCAGATTCTGGACGGGCTTGCGGAAGGCGAATCCGTCGTCGTGGAGGGGCAGGCCGCGCTTTCTGACGGCGCGAAAGTCCGCGACATCACGAACGGGGGCGGGCAATGAGCGTGACCAAGCAGACCCTCGAACATCCCGTCCTGACGCTCATGGTGTTCGTGCTGCTCGGCATCATGGGCATGTTCGTGTTGCAGAACGTGGCGATGAGCCTGTGGCCAGACATCGACTATCCCGTGCTGAGCGTGAGCGCNACGTACACGAACGCCGGACCGGAGACGGTCGAAAAATCGATTACCAAAGTGCTNGAAGGCGCGTTGGTCAGCCTGAGCAACCTGAAGACGATGACCAGCACGTCGAGCGAGGGGCGTTCGCGCGTCAACCTTGAATTCAACTACGGCACGGACCTTGACCAGGCGGTGAACGACGTGCGCGACAAGCTTGACCGCGTGACGCGCAGCCTNCCCGACGACGTAACGCCGTCAATCTTCTNAGATGGACGCGGATGCNATGCCGATTCTGCNCATTGCCGTGCGCGGNAACCGCTCCAATGACGACCTCAAGCAGATTGCCGAAGACACGATCGTGGATGTCCTTGAGCAGGCGGATGGCGTTGCCGAAGCGAGCGTGTACGGCGGGCGNACCAAAATCGTGCGCGTCGAACTGAGCGAGAACCGCCTNGCCGCCTANGGNCTGACNATCGCGACCGTCTCCTCCGCGCTGAGCAAGCANAACCTNGANCTGGGCGGCGGAAAAATCAACGANGGCAGAAGAGACTACACNATCCGCACCACCGGCGAATTCGCGAGCATTGAGGACATCAACAATACCGTCATCGCCACCGTCAACGGCTACGCCGTCAANCTGTCCGACCTCGGCACGGCATTCATGGGNTATGCCGACGCGACCAATATCGTGTCGATCAACGGCGAGCCGGGCATTTACGTNAGCGTCACCAAACAGTCCGGCTCAAACAGCATTACGGTCGCCAACGCCGTGTATGAGAAACTCGACGAACTCAAAGACATGCTCCCCACCGACGTGACCTTGCAGATTATCCGCGACGACACCGACGCAATCCGCGACACGCTGAGCACCCTGCTCGACAGCGCGTGGCAGGGNNTGCTGCTTGCGGTGCTGGTGCTGTTCGTCTTCCTCAAAAGCATGAAAAGCACGATCATCATCGCCATCAGCATTCCGCTTTCGATCGTCATCACGCTGCTGTGNATGCATTTTGCCGGCATCACGCTCAACATGATCACGATGACGGGGCTGATTCTGGGCGTGGGCATGATCGTTGACGCGTCAATCGTGATGATTGAGAACATTTACGTGTACCGNGCNCGCGGCGCAAAGCCAAAAATCGCCGCCGTACTCGGCTCAAGCGAAATGGTCATGTCCGTNCTGAGCGGCAACATGACGACNATCTGCGTGTTCGTGCCGTTCCTTTTCTTTATGCGCGANNTGGGACGCATGGGGCAGATGTTCAAGGGCATNATCTTTACGGTCGTCATCGCGCTCGTNTCGTCNNTGTTCGTGGCGATTTTTTTNGTGCCNGTNCTCGCGGGGCATTTNCTGCCGCTCACCAACCGNAAGGAAAAGCCGCTCAAAAGCAAATTCCTCATCGCGCTGTACGCCGCGTTTGACGTGCCGATGAACGCGATTACGGCANTGTACCGGCGCGCGCTCAAAAGCGCGCTCGGACACCGCAAGGCAACCACGCTCATCTGCGTCTGCGCGCTCGCCGTNGCCATTGCGTTCGTGCCGACCATCCGCACACAGATGATGACGGGCGGGCATGACGACAGCGTGACGGTGAACGTGCGCCTGCCCATCGGTACGCAGCTTTCGGAGACAAAGGCCGTNCTCAACCAGCTTGAGGACATCATCACGCANGAGGTGAACGGCTACAAGACGATTATTTCNACGGCAGGGAGCGGAACGTCGTCNTACAGCGGCTCGATTCAGATTCAGCTGCCCGACAGCGACGAGCAGATTGACGACGACGTGACCATTCAGAACAAACTGCGCGCGCATTTTGGCGATTTTCCCGCCGACGTGCGCNTGAGTTTCCGGCAGGGCACGGCGCGGCAGATGGCAGGAAGCGACATTGANCTGAAAGTGCGCAGCGACAGCCTCGATCTTGCCCTCCAGGTAGCGAACCAGCTGGAATCTGTTATGGACGACATGNCCGACATCGGCGAGGTGACNATCGACACGGAAGAAGGGNTGCCGTCCGTGGTGATTGACATTGACCGCCAGCGCGCGTATGCGTTCGGCGTGGACGTGACGACCGTGGCGCGNGAAATCAACTACGCGATTGACGGCGTGACGGCGACCACGTACCGCAAGGACGGCAAGGAATACGATGTAAAAGTGATGTACCAGCCCGCCGACCGCCAGAAAGTCGCCGACTTGGATCAGATTTTTGTGCGCGGCACGAACGGCCTGGTCAGCGTGGCGAATTTTGCGACCGTGCAGAAAGGATTAGGACCCGTCACTATCCGCCGCGACAACCAGATGCGCATCGTCAAAGTGACCGCGGACGTGCTGACCAACAAGGACGTGCGCGTCGTCATCGACGACCTCAAAGAAAACGTGGCCAACACGTTCATCGTTCCCGAAGGCGTGACCATTGCCTACGAAGGCTCCTGGAAAGACACGCAGGAACAGTGGCTCGTGTACGGNCGCATCATCTTCATGGCAATCCTGCTCGTCTTTGGCGTGATGGCAGGAACNTANGAAAGCTTCAAAGCACCGATNATCAACCTGTGCACGATTCCGTTCCTTATCATCGGCGTGGTGCTTATTTACAAAGTGACCGACCAGGCGATGAGTACCGTCAGCGCAATCGGGCTGATCATGCTGGTGGGCATNGTCGTGAACAACGGCATCATTCTNGTNGACTACACAAGCCTGCTNGTCAACCGCGGGCGCGAACTCAAAGCCGCCTGNCTTGAAGCNGGATGCAGCCGCCTGCGCCCCGTCCTNATGACCACGCTCACCACGATTNTGGGCATGCTCCCCATGTGCTTTGCGTCGAGCGGCAGCGCGGGCATGGTGCAGCCGATTGGCGTTGCNGTCGTNGGCGGACTGGCATCGTCNACGTTCGTCACGCTGTTTTTCATNCCCGTGCTTTATTCGCTCGTNATGAAGCAAAANCCNAAAGAAAGCCCNCTCNCGTTCGCGCTTGCGGACGCGACAGNCGGCAAGGAGACNGACTGATGTACCGCGCCGAAATCATCGCCAACCAGTCCGTGCAGGACGACATNANCGAAGCACTGGAAGCNGCCATTCCCGGCGTGCGCTACACGATTGTGCCGCTCGCGCACGGACGCGGCGGCTCTGACCGCAAACTGGGCAGCACCACCTGGCCGGAGACCAATTTTGTCCTGTTCGCCTACCTTGCGGACGCGGACGTACCGGCCGTCAAGCATATCGTCGCGGCAATCAAACAACGCTTTGCGGACGAAGGCATAACGCTCTTTTTGGTTCGCGCGGAAGATTGACATGTCCCGTGCCCCATGATATGCTGAACAAGAGGTCAACACATGATAGTATCCATTCTTATCACCATTTTAATCGGCGCGCTTATCGGCTGGCTGGCAGGTCTGCTGATGAAAAGCCACCACGGTTTCTGGATGAGCTGCCTGCTCGGTATTGTCGGCTCGTTTTTGGGCTGGGGCATCGCAAACATTATCAGCCTGAGTGGCGGCATTATTGTTGACGTGCTGATACGCATTGCCGGCACGTGCCTTCTGATTGCCATCGTCCGCGCAATCATGGGCAAAAAATTCTAAGACATGAGGGGGAAAGCCTTCCCCCTAGGGCGCACTCCGTTGCGCCCATACCTCCTTCACCTAGGGGCGCGCCCCTAAAACCCCGTGCCATTCGCGGGGTATTTTTGTGTACGTGTTATTTCCTGCCGATCACGTTGCGCAGTTGCCCGCACAAATCTTTTTCTATACGAATATCTTTTAGTCCCGCCTGCGCAAAATATGCCGCCGCCTGCCGCGCGTTGTATTCGCCGGTCTCCACAAGCACCATGCCGCCGTCCGCAAGGTGCGTATATGCCTGCGGCACGAGCCGCCGGATTAGCGCAAGCCCGTCTTCCGTGCCGCTCCACCCGCCGCTTTCAGCCACGTCACCGTCAAGCGCGAGCAGCGGCTCACGGCGGCCGTCCCGCAACAATTCGCGCGCCTGCGTGTGCGGCACATACGGCGGATTCGCGGCAATCACCAAAAATGTCTGCGGCACGTGCGCGAACAGGTCTGACTGCACGAACTGCACGTCGTCCTGTACATCTGGCGCGAGCAGACGGCGGACATTTGTCCGCGCCACCTGCAATGCATCCTCGCTCACGTCAACAAGCGTGAGCGAAATGCCGCCGCCGAGCGCGCGCAGCACGGAAATGCCGACGCAGCCGCTTCCCACGCACATATCGCAGACGGCGATTTTTTCCTGCGGCCGCGCCGCCTGCACTGCCCTGACGGCGACGATCGTCTGCTCGACGAGCAGTTCCGTGTCCGGCTTGGGAATGAGTACGGCGGGGGTCACGTAAAAATCATTGCCGAAGAACGCCTTGCTGCCCGTGATGTACGCGATCGGAAAGCCCGTCCGGCGCGTGGCGGCGGCTTCCTGCGCGGCGGCTTCTTGCGTGGCGGTCAGCGGCTCGTTGCGGCGCAACAATAGTTGGGTTTTATCGCAATGCAGAATCCATTGCAGAATGCAGTCCGCGTCCAGCTGCGGCGTGGGGGAAGTGTCAAGCAGGGCGGCGATGTGCCGCTTCATGCTGCCGACGGTATGCGGGGCGTTACGGGGACAAGGGCGACCGCCCGGAACAGGCGCGGCAGTTTCCCCGTTAGAAGGGGGTGTGTGAGCAACGCAGTGCGAACCAGGGGGAAGACGTTCCCCCTCCGGGAATTCCGCGTCCACGCGCTATGCCCCTGCCGCTTCCTTGAACTGCTCTTCCTTGGCGTACACGTTGAGCGCGTCGAGCATGTCGTCCATGTTGCCCATCATAAAACCCGGCAGGTTGTGGACGCTCAGGTTGATGCGGTGGTCGGTTATCCGGTCCTGCGGAAAATTGTACGTGCGGATTTTTTCGGAGCGGTCGCCGTTGCCCACCATGCTCCGGCGGGCAGAAGAACGCTCGGCATCCAGCTTGCTCTGCTCAAAGTCGAACAGCCGCGCGCGCAGCACCTGCCACGCCTTTTCTTTGTTCTTGATCTGCGATTTCTGATCCTGCTGAATGACCACGATGCCCGTGGGGATATGCGTCAGGCGCACCGCGCTGTCCGTCGTGTTGACGCACTGCCCGCCCGGACCGCCCGCGCGCATAACGTCCACGCGCACGTCGTTCGGGTTGATATGAATGTCGGCTTCCTCCGCTTCGGGCAGCACCGCCACCGTTGCCGTGGAAGTCTGCAAGCGCCCCTGGCTTTCCGTGGCGGGAACGCGCTGCACACGATGCACGCCGCTTTCCCACCGCAGCGTGCCGTACACGAATTTGCCCGCAATTGCGGTGACGATTTTGTTGAAGCCGCCCACTTCGGTTTCCTGCGCTTCCATTGTCTCGGTTTTCCAGCCTTTGCGGTCGGCAAGGTGGCAGTACATTTCCCACAGGTCGCGCACGAACAGGCTCGCCTCGTCGCCGCCCGCCGCCGAACGGATTTCAAGGATGATGTTTTTCTCGTCGAGCGGGTCGGGCGGAATCAGCTTGAGCTTGAGCCGCTCTTCCATCTGCGGCAGCTGCTCTTCCAGCGTCTTCAGTTCCTCGCGCGCCATTTCTTTCATTTCCGCGTCGTCTTCGGCGGTAATCATCAGCTTTGCGTCTTCAATGCCCTGCAACATCTTGCGGTATTCGTCGCCCAGCGCGTTCACCTCGCTCAAATATCCGTGCTCGCGCATGATGTCCTTGTATTTTTTCTGGTCTTTCACGAGGTCGGGATTCTGAATCGCTTCGCCCACTTCCCCAAACCGCGCCGCCAGTTCGTCAAGTTTCTTGAGTAAGTCCATGCGTTATTTTAGCAGAAAAAGAGCGAAGGGGGAAGTGCGCGGGGGTGGCGGGGCGGAGGGAGGNNNCCCGCNCC
>JAAVAM010000034.1:111082-212602 GCA_014804085.1 Treponema sp.
AACTCACTCCATGCCCGCTCCCCAGTGAATGCACTCTCCCTCAAAGCANCTGTNGTACCAGTCGAAGTTTTCNGGGTGATGGCGGTATGCNGGTATATANACTTCTGCCCAANNNCCGAACNCATACTCCTGCACATAACGGACGTATTCNGGAATCTCAAAGGTGAGNCCATTGCANTNNNNAAATGCATGATGNCCTATCCGCNCAAGGCTTTTCGGCGCGTACACTTGNTTAAGCTCAATGCAGTTCATAAATGCNAAGTCGTNNATNTCNNNCAGTCCTTCCGGCAGGCGAACCGCCTTGAGCGAATTGTTTTCATGATCTTTATAGTATCCAAAGTCTATGNCNTGGGGGAACGCGCTNTCCTGGAATTCCATGATTTCCAGCGAAGAATNTGCATAGTANANAGATATACGGTCAGGGATATTTTNGGGAAAGATGATTCCCTTTATGCCNANTGCNTGGGGAGTCTCGCCGTCACGATCTGACAGGGAGGAANCGNTCCTATCGTTGACTTCAAAATGGAACCATTCNGGAGAATTGTAATCGCCCTCCTCAAAATGCCTTCGTCCGGCAAAGGTGCAGTCCGTAAAGTCAAGGAAGCAGCCGGCGGGAAAAAGGCTCTCCGCTGATTTGTAGATGTCCTNAAACGCAGCNGAATTTTTCAGCGTNCCTTTGATGACGACATAGCAGAATTCCGTTTCCGGCTGCGNGTCCTTTTTGTAATCCGCGAACGTCTCCGCNTCGANCGTGACGACCGTTCCTTTTTNCTTGTAGCCNTGNATAATCGGATCGGCAAATGCGCGGTAATGCGCAAGCCGCCGCCGTNCGTTCGCNTCAATCTCTTCTTTGGAAAGNTNGATCAGNGCGGTGGCCGCCCGTTCTTTCCTGCGCTCCGCNTCCAGCCTGTTCTGCTCACGGTTTTTCTCGTCATCTTCGGGATGCCATTCCACGTCNTTTTTCTTNACAAGGATTTTGTCAAAAGAGTCGATGACGGAAAGGCGCAAAAAGCAGGCACGTTCATACCAGTCATCCAAAACGCCCTCCAAAAACGTTCCGCGGACCAAATCGCTGTCGGCTGAAATTTCCCTCTTTCCATACCACGCATTATTAAACGCATCGACGTAAGAGAGCATATACCGATAGTCCCGTTCTTTGAGGACAGGCAGCGCATAGGCATCATACCGCTCGGAAGTTGCGCCGGTCCACATCGGGTTTCCGATCGGGTCGCTTTCCCATTGGGAATCGAAGTGCATGAGGACGTGGAAATTCTTTACGGTGTACGTTCCGTGCACGCACCACCGCTCGTCAGAAAAGACGCCGGAAAAATTTGAATCCCCATAATTAAAAACGTCTTTTCCGTTGCTGCCAAAATGGAAATACCATCCATCATTCCCGTCCATTATTCCCAGTTCTTTTCCCGCAAAAAACTCCGCGCTGTTGCCGCAGGCAAAGAGTTCCTTCGCGCGCGCTTTCACCGCCTCCCCGTTCGGTCCGCCGTACAAGTTCGCGAGGTCGGGATCGGAAAGCAGGTGATTCAAGTGCGGGTAGCCCGCGATGATCGCGTTGTACAGATACGCCTCCGAAAGCTCCAGCAATCCCAGAAGGCTCATGCAGCAGGAAAGGTTGTAAATGGAATAATAGAATTCCTTGCACTCGCCGTTCTCATCGAGCGTCCCGGGATACGATTCCTCCCACTTGTTGTCCCAGCGCCATTGGCTATACTTAAACAGCCCGGATTCAAATTTCTCCGCCGCCATCGCATACAGCTTTGCCGCTTCCTGATATTCCCCTTTGTCCGCGCACCGGTTTCCCGCATAATAATACGCGAGAGGCTCAATATCCTTTATGCGGTCAAGATCCACATCGGAATAAAGCAGGATTCCCGTGCGTTCGCCAAAATTTAAGAAGCAGTCAAGGTCTTCATCGGAAAAAAGCCCGCCGTACTCCTTTTTCGGCAGGTTCTGCTCCCCGGATTTCTCCGAAGCCTTGGCAGGAACAGTTTCCGCGACGGAAGATTTGTTCGCCCCCGCACGCTCCGCCCTGCACCCCAAAAATGCCATGGCAAGCACGGCGGCACCGATAAGTTTCGCGATATTCATACTGAATATTTTACAGGAAAAACCGAAAAAGAAAAGGAGGAAACGCCATGCCCTTCATCGAAGCTATCCCTGCACAAACAACAAATTTCCTATACGTACAAAGTATATAAAACGCTTGATGTAAGTTATATTAAACAAGGAATAGAATAGTTTTCCTAATGGCACAAGAGGATTTGCTAAAACACTGTATCTTTCGTCAAAGACAACGCGACACGCGCTATCACCGCGAGCAATCGTACTGTGCTATTTACGGTAGCACAGTATGTGCTATTGCCGAGCGCACGAAGTGTGCTACTTACGGTAGCAAAGTATGTGCTATTGCCAAGCGCACAAACTGTGCTACTTACAATAGCAAACTATGTGCGCTTGACTATCGCACAAAACGTCTCTTGTTATCGCACAGTCGTGCTATGGCGATCGCACGATATGTGCCTTACGATAGCACACTTTGTCTATCGCCGGTAGCACCATGCGAATACTGGCGGGAGCATACGGCGGTCATCGCAGTCGGAAATAGCGCGGTGTGCCGCCTCACCCCAAAGGGGTGAGGTTCGGCGATTACTGTTGCACCGTCCACACGCCGGCACCGGCGTTATTGAGAAGAAGCATGGGCAAGTCATCTGCATTATCATATTCCGGAGTATAGCCCGGATCAAACGGTTTCGTTGTTACTGCTGTCCATTTTTCTGTAGCAGCCTTGGACACACCCACATTGTTTGCATCATACAGTTTTGTGTCAGAAAGATACCCCTTAGACTCTGTGGCACTATCGCCCTTGTACCGATACGAAATGCCCGACCCAAAATTGTTCTTTTCGGAAATCACCCATGCCTTTGCGCGTATCTGAATAGAAGCCTTTTGGTCATATCCATTCGTACCAGCGTGTGTGAAATAATTGTTGTAAATATGGATATGTGCCGTGCGCACGAATGGCAGACGCTGCACACAACCGTTAAAATAGTTGTGGTGCAAGGTTATGGTCTTTGCCGTATGGTCAAGCACGACATTATCATATTTTTCATTATCGTCAGAGCCAAGCAGCATGGTTTTGTCGTGGTTCTTGAAGACGCAGTAAGAAACCGTGACATTGGTAGTCTTACCCTTGATGTCGCACAAACCGTCATACGTCTGCCACATCTCATACCCGGTTGTTGTCGCCGTGCCGCCTTCATTGCATGGATATGCCCGTATCGTACTTTCCTTTGTGCCTGTTTTTACGCCTGCAAATTTAGCCCAGCCCACGCTGATAGTGTCCTCAAAGGTACAATGGTCAATCCAGATATGGTCATTTTGCTTCTGTACGGTGATACAATCATACTCGGCGTTCCATCCATCATTGAATTCATGGTGAGGGAACGGGTCAAAGGCATCCTGCAAATGAAGATTTCTGATAATGATATTTGACGCGTCAGAAATACTGATGTTTCCGCCCTTGATACCACTCTCGTCTGTCACACCGATAATCGTCGTATTTGAGCCAACAGGAATCTGAATCTGAGATTTCCAGTCATTCGCAAGTTTTGTTTGGTAATCGTCCAACGTGGAATTGTTTGTCCCTGTTTCCAACGTATTTTTATCTTTGTATTTGCCAGTTGTGTAATGCGATGTCGGATCACACGCCGCAGCATACGCTAGTCGCCATGCATCCCATGATTTATACGCATTGTTTGTCTTTGCCGCAATGAATTTTCCCAACGGTGAAGATTCGGAACTGTCCGTATATGAACTTGGCAACATCGATCCGCCATAAGTACTGTTAGCGGTCGCGTCAATCATACCGTTGATATAGACGATTGCGTTTCCGTTTTTTACTGCGTTTTTAAGTTTCCCAATAGCGTCTGAATCACTCGCGTTAATTGTAACAGGGGTAACGCCGCTTGTTTTGTACGAAAGTTTTCCTGTTCCCGCATATCCCGTCGGAGCGTCCGTGAGGCTGATTACATTTGTCCCTGCCTCTCTCACCGTCAACGTATATGGCGCGCTTGTCACGTCGTCAACACTCGCCGTAATTTTCGCCGTTCCCACAGCCTTGCCCGTCACCGTTACTTTGTTCGTCGTGCTTGTGCCGAGCGTTACAAAGGCAGCCCCCTCTGTAACCTGCCATTTGTACGTGCCTGTCGGTGTGGCATTCGGCGTTGCCGTGAGTGTGACCGAGCCATCAATCGCAACCGACTGGCTGCCGCTGATTGTGACTGTGGTAACGGACGATGAGGAAGAAGAGCCATAAACGATTTTTATCAGGTAGACGTTTATTCCGCTCCCCGCAGAAAACAAATACAAACTTCCCGAACCGCCGGTATACTCATAAGACTGGGGTGAGGGAGTCGTAGAATTTGATACGGCAGAGAATGTCGTCAAGTCTTTTGAACCGTCGGTAAGTTTCAAAGTCCTTTCAGAACTGCCACCGGAGCGCGCGACGACAGAAATCTTGCACACACCGTCCACAG
Source organism: Treponema sp. (assembly GCA_014804085.1). Taxonomy (GTDB): domain Bacteria; phylum Spirochaetota; class Spirochaetia; order Treponematales; family Treponemataceae; genus Treponema_D. Next base: position 115,633 of record JAAVAM010000034.1, read on the forward strand.
CGAATTTGACTGCTTTTGATGCTGTAGAACCACCGCCACTGAAAGACAAAGCGTTTGAATACGTTGCGCCTTCAGAATCCGTCAGGGAAGATTCACTAATCGCCGCACCGCTTATCAAAGTCACGCTCGTATTATGTTCTGAATCCTCAGAAGCCGTATCAGAAGAAACAGCAGCAACAGCCGCAGCATTTGACGGATTCCATATCCATGTCTTATTTTCCATGGTGTCCTTTGCCGCGACGGTAACGGTATGCGTAGCAGTCTTTGTAGTGCCATTGCATGTTGCCGTCACCGTAACCTTGACGGATTGATTCTTGGTAGTCGTGTTTTTTCCCTTTATAGTGACTTTTGAGCCAGTACCAACGATTTCGGCAGAATTTTTATCATTAATATCCCATATATACGTAATTTGCGGCGTAATCTCACCAGTATAGGTAGGTGTTGCAGTCAACTCACTTGTTCCATCAGCCGCAATCTCGGAAGTTCCCTTGATTGAAACACCGGTCAGCGATGCAGTCGAGGAAGTATTACCCCCCCCCACTCCGTCTCCGTCGTCGCCCTTGCACCCCGCGATCATAAAAACTGCCGCAAGCCCCGCAACAACAACCATCGCCGTCTTTCGCAACTTGAAAAGTGTGTTCATAAAAATCTCCTAAACATAAAGATATGCAATTTTATTCTACCACAACTTCCGCGCTTTTTCCAAGATTTTTTCACGGCGGCAAAAAAAGGGAAAAGGACACCTTGGCAAGGTTTCCTTTTCCCTTTCAAACCTTTTTTCTTCCAAACGAGTGCGCTAGTTTTCGTCCTCGTCCTGCAATGCGTCGTAGCCGCTTTCGCCGGTGCGGACTTTGACGACTTCGGCAATGTCGTGCACGAAAATCTTGCCGTCGCCGATATGCCCGGTGTACAGTGCCTTGCGCGCCGCGTCAATCACGTGGTCCACGGGCACTTTGCTCACCACCACTTCCACCTTGATTTTTGGCAGCAGCGTGATGTCAACGGGTGCGCCGCGGTAGAATTCGCCCGCGCCTTTCTGGTAGCCGCAGCCCATCACGTTGGTCACGGTCATGCCCGTAATGCCGATGCCGTTGAGCGCGCGCTTGAGCGCGTCGAATTTGCCCTGCCGCGTGACAATCGTCACCTGGCTCATCTTCTTGCCGTCCACGCTCGACAGGCGCACCACGGGAATCGCCTGTTCGGCAGGCAGCGCGACCCCGGCTTCCTTGGCCTCCGCCACTTCGTCCGCCGTATACGGAATGGAGAATCCCGCATAGCTTGAATCCAGCCCATGCTCCAGCTTGTCCAGACCGAGGATTTCCTCTTCCGCCGTGACGCGCAGACCGACCGTCTTTTTCAGGATCAGGAATGCGACCGTCATCGTCACCACCGTCCACAGCATGATGATTCCCATGCCGCCCAGCTGCTTTGCGAGCTGCGCCGCGCCGCCGCCGTAGAACACGCCTTCGGTAATGCCCGCAAGCGCGAATCCCGGAGCAGTCTCCGTGGCGAACAGCCCCACCGCAACCGTGCCCCACAGTCCGTTCATCAGATGCACCGCAACCGCACCCACGGGATCGTCAATATGAAGCTTGTAGTCCATGAGCCACACGCCAAGGATGACGAGCAGCCCCGCCACCGCGCCAATGACCGCCGCACCCGCGCAGTCCGCCACGTCGCACGGAGCGGTAATCGCGACCAGCCCCGCAAGCGACGCGTTCAAGCACATGGAGACATCGGGCTTGCCGTACTTTATCCAGGTGAACGCCATGGCGACCACCGTCGCCACCGCAGGCGAGACCGTCGTCGTCAGGAAAATCGATCCGAGCGTGGGCAGGTCAGTGGCAGCCGCGCCGTTGAACCCGTACCAACCCAGCCACAGGATGAACACGCCGAGCGCGCCCATCGCGATGTTACATCCGGGAAAGCCGCGCACGCCGATGACCTTTCCGTTCTTGTCGCGGCTGAATTTGCCCAAGCGCGGGCCGAGGATTGCCGCGCCGATGAGCGCGCAGATGCCGCCCACCATGTGAATACACGCCGACCCCGCGTAATCGTGGAATCCCCACTGCGCCAAAAATCCGCCGCCCCAGGTCCAGTGCGCCTCAATCGGGTAGATGATGCCTGAGATAATCGCGGAATAAATACAGTAGGTGCTGAACTTCGTGCGCTCTGCCATCGCGCCCGAAACGATCGTCGCCGTGGTTGCGCAGAACACGAGGTTGAACACAAAGCCCGAAAAATCGAACGTGGCGTACTCGCTGAACACGCTGAATCCCGGCTTGCCGATCACCGACCAGATGCCTTTGCTCACTTCGCCCGTGGCAGGGTCGGTGTAGCTGAGCATGAAGCTCGCGCCGATCAAAAACCACATGACCGTGCCGATGCAGAAGTCCATCAGGTTTTTCATGATGATGTTACCCGTGTTCTTCGCACGGGTAAATCCCGCNTCCACCATGGCAAAGCCCGCCTGCATCCAGAAGACCAGCGCCGCGCCCGCCAAGAACCAGATTCCCCAGACCTCGCCGTTCAGCNAGGCCAACGATTCAGCAACATCCATTTTTTACCTCCAAGACTATGCCGAAAAAAAAGGCGCACGCGGGACACATTCCAAAGAAATCTGCCCGCGAACGCCATTGTTCACTGTTTNNTNTTTGTGCNGTTNNTGCTTACACGCTGAACAGCAAGTCCGCATANGACGGATANGGCTTGTATTTTTCGCCGAGCAGCGGCTCAATCGCGTCCGCCGCCGCACGTGCCGCCGCCATCTGCGCAAGGATTTCGTCCGCGTAGAAACGCGCCTGNTTTGCCTCGTCGCTGATNTTNACCGCCTTGTCATGCAGCTTGGCGAGTTTTTCCGCCTCCGCCGCCAGCGCGTCGGCNCGTTCGCTCATCTCCTTGACGACCGAAACGCCCGCCGCACATTTCGCGCCCTTTGCCGCCTGCTTCACNTTGAGCACGGTCTCCGCCGCGTCGTTCATNAAGCGGTACGCCGCCGGAAGAATATCCTTGTAAATCATGTCGAGCATCGTGTTNACTTCGATGTTCAGGATCTTGGAATATTTNTCCAGCTTGACCGCGTGNTGGCTCTTCATCTCGTTCTTGGTATACACGCCGTACTTGGTGTACAGGTCGATGTTNTTCTTGTCNAGATAATGCTCCATCGCGTCGGGCAGCGTCCGCAGGTTCAGCAGCCCGCGCGCCTCGGCTTCNTGCACCCATTTTTCGTCGTAGCCGTTGCCGTTNAAGATAATCCGCTTGTGCTCGCTGATCGTGCGCTTNATCANNTCCGTGAGCGCGGTGTTGAAGTCCGCCGCACCCTCAAGCTCGGTCGCAAAATCGTCCAGCTCCTTGGCAATTACCGTGTTCAGCACGACGTTCGGCCCGGAAATGGACAGCGCNGAGCCGACCGAGCGGAACTCGAACTTGTTGCCCGTAAAGGCGAACGGCGACGTGCGGTTGCGGTCGGTNGTGTCCTTGGGAATNTTCGGCAGNACGGTCACGCCCACTTCCATCTGCTGCTTCACGCGCCCGCCGTAAGGAATGCCCTGCTCGATNGAATCCAGCACCGCCTGCAACTCCTCGCCCAAGAAGATTGAGATAATCGCCGGCGGGGCTTCGTTCGCGCCCAGGCGGTGGTCGTTGCCCGCAGAAGCCACGCTTGCCCGCAGCAGATCCTGGAATTCGTCCACGCCCTTGATGACCGCCGCAAGCACNAGCAGGAACTGNGCGTTCTCGCGCGGCGTGTCGCCCGGATCAAGCAGGTTCGCGCCTTCNTCCGTGCTCATCGACCAGTTGTTGTGCTTGCCGCTGCCGTTCACGCCCGCAAACGGCTTTTCGCTCAGCAGGCAGTACAGCCCGTGCCGGAGCGCGACNTTCTTCATNATCTCCATCGTCAGCTGGTTNTGGTCGGTCGCAAGGTTCGAGCTGGTGTAAATCGGCGCCATCTCATGCTGCGCGGGCGCGACCTCGTTGTGCTTGGTCTTGCTCAGAATGCCGAATTTCCACAGCTCTTTGTCNAGNTCGTGCATNTATGACACNATGCGCGGCTGAATCGTNCCNTANTAATGGTCTTCCATTTCCTGNCCTTTCGGCGGCANCGTGCCGAACAGCGTCCGCTTGCAGAACAGCAAATCCTTGCGCTTGGCGTACANTTCNTTGTCCACCAAAAAATATTCCTGCTCCGGGCCGACGCTCGTCGTCACGCGNTTTGCCGTNGTNTTGCCGAACAGNCGCAGGATTCGCAGCGCNTGCTTGTTGATNGCNTCCATGGANCGCAACAGCGGAATCTTNTTGTCCANCGCCTCGCCCGTNTACGANCAGAACGCCGTCGGAATGCAGAGCGTGCCTTCCTTGACGAACGCGTAGCTGGTCGGGTCCCACGCCGTATACCCGCGCGCCTCAAACGTGGCGCGCANNCCGCCGGACGGGAACGACGATGCGTCAGGCTCGTCCTTGATCAGCTCCTTGCCGCTGAATTCCATAATCACGCCGCCGTCGCTCGTNGGATTGATGAACGACTCNTGNTTTTCTGCGGTCACGCCCGTGAGCGGCTGAAACCANTGCGTGTAGTGCGTGCAGCCTTTTTCAATCGCCCAGTCTTTCATCGCATTCGCAATCACGTTTGCCACGCCCAGTTCGAGCGGCGTNCCGTCGCTCATCGTNTTTTTGAGCGANTTGTACGTCTCTTTCGGCAGCCGCTGGCGCATAACGCTGTCATTAAAAACCAAACTTCCGAACAATTCGGGAATCGATTCCGCCATGATGTCTCCTCCGNGNCTTCCGCCACGATTCACAAAAAATAAAGGCGACGGAAACACTTTTCTGCCCCGCAAAACCGTGTTTCCATCGCCTTTGATGCTTACGTANTAAGGTATACCGTTTTATCCGCCGTCTGTCAATAAAAGAGACGAAAANTCATGCGANTTTCGCGTCTTTTTTCGCCTTTTTNCNGATTTCTGACGATTTTACCGCTGATTGACCGTCATTCCGGCGATATTTTCCGAATTTTCTGCCGAATGCAAGCCGATTTTGCCCCGTTTCANGNCGATTTTAAGGCAGACAGNGNNCAAAANGCCCGGATATGCCGAAAAACGCNACAAAAACCGCCGTTTTTCAGCACAAAACGCGCAGTTTTTGCGGGAGAATGTGCAGTTTGAGCGTAGTGTTTTCGCCCAAGGCTTCGCCGTCGTAATGGCANGTCTGCGGCTCGTCGCACGTCACTTCAATTGACGAGCACACTATCTCGCTGAAATACGGAAACCTGTTCTGCACGCCCGCGCAGATAAACGGAAAGAACACGAATCCCATCAGCCCTCTCAAGTTGCGCGCCACGCCCACCGTCAGCTTGCCGTCGTCGTTTACCGCGCCCGGTGCCATTGGAATGCCGCCGCCCTCGGTCCGGCAGTTCATGAACGCAAGGTAGAACACGCGATTCAGGCGGAACGGCTCGCCGCCGTCCACGCGGACAGTCATGTCGGTGCTTGTCAAGTGCGCGAGCGTACTGATTGCCGCAAACAGATAGATGAGCTTGCCGAGCCGCAGTTTGTTCAGCACTTTTTTGTACGGCGCAAGGTCGGCTTTGCGCCCGATTATCGCGTCCATACCCAGCCCCGCGCTGATGCCGAACACCCGCATGCTGCCGTCCGCCCGCGTCACCTGTCCCAGGTCAATTGCGCGCGTCCCGTCCGCCGCAAGGATTTTTGCGAGCGTCTTTTTGTACCGTTTGGTCACGCCGAGCGCGCGCGCAAAATCATTGCCGCTGCCCGTAGGAATCAGCCCCAGTTTGAGCGCGCCAAAGTCGCGGATGCCGTTCAGCACCGCGCTCACCGTGCCGTCGCCGCCCATCACGATGAGCCGCGCGTCCCGGTCGCCTAAAGCGCACACGTCCTGCACGATTTCTGCCGCCCGCTCAGAGGACGACGACAGCCAGTATGCGTACTGAATGCCGCGCCGCCTGAGGATTTTTTCAATCTTAGGGAAGAGCCGGACGGCGCGTCCGTTACCCCCGTGGTCAGAAATCAGGAAGTAGTACATACGTCATCCGGCAACCGCCTAGCGCAGGTCGGGCGTTTTTATCCAGTCCTGGTCGGTATAGGTGCGGTTCTCGCCGCCCATGCTCCAGATGAACGTGTAATTGCTCGTACCGCAGCCGCTGTGAATTGACCAGCTGGGATTGATGACCGCCTCGTCGTTGTGCATGACGATGTGCCGGGTCTCCTGCGGCTCGCCCATAAAATGGAAGACAACCTGATCTTCAGGAAAGTCAAAGTAGAAATAGACTTCCATGCGGCGTTCGTGCGTGTGCGCGGGCATCGTGTTCCAAACCGAGCCGGTCTCCAAATGCGTCATGCCCATGGAAAGCTGGCACGTCTCCAGCACGGACGGATGAATGTACTGGTTTATCGTGCGGTCGTTGCTTTCCGCCGCCGTTCCCATGTGAATATGGTTCGCCTGCTCATACGTGATGATACGGCTGGGGTACGTGCAGTGCGCCGGCGTTGAGTTCATGTAGAATTTCGCCGGATTTTTCTTGTCCTTGCTTTCCAGCGTCACGTCTTTCGTTCCCGCGCCCAAATACAGCGCGTCGTAATGGTTCACCTCGAACGTCACGCCGTCCGCCACCACAATGCCGTCACCGCCAATGTTGATCATGCCCAGCTCGCGACGCTGCAAAAAATAGTCCACGCCAAAATCTTTCATCGCGTCGATGTTCTTGTCCAGCTTGATTTTCTTGTCAACCGGCATCGCGCCCAGCGTCACGATGCGGTCGATATGGCTGTACACCGCGCTCACATCGTTCTTGACGAAAATGTTCTGCACCAAAAATTCCTTGCGGATTTCCTCAGTCGTCATCGTGCGGAACGGAATCTTCCCCGTCGAATACCTGATGTCCATACAAATACCTCCAAATGCGCCTCAAACCGTGCCTGCCAATGCATTGCCGTTTCCCGTGCCACGGATTGCGCGCCCGATTATTCTACCACATTTCACAAGATTTGCAAACGGTGGACGGGGGAAAGGCGATTGCCCTGTTTTGCCCGCACTTCATATAAACATCTTCCGAACGCACAGCTTTTTATTTTCCGTCTTCAAAAATCTGTTCCGCGCTCTGCCACCATCTTTTTGTTTCTTCGGTTTCCAGTTGCCGGTAGATTTCCGAGGCAAAGAATGTCCTGTAGGCTTCTTTGAGCGTGAGTTTTTTGCCCTGCGTTATTTCTGCCATATTTCCGTCGCTCCCAAAAAAGGACAAGAATCATTGCAAACATCCTCATTACATTGAATATTCATATCTTGAAATATTCATACAAAAATAAAGGAAAGGCACATAAAATGGCTACGGACTTTGCAGGAACAATGTATTTTTCAATTTGGTTTTTTAAGATATTAGACTGGCTGACATCAATTTTATTTTTTGGTATTTCGTTTTTACCCATGCAAATATAGTTCGCCTTTGCCAAATGCTGTTCCCTTATGAATCGCCAATTCCGCCTTATTCTTTCCAGTTTCTGCTCATTTGGAATTTGCACCATGCCAGATTTTTTTATCGTGCGAAGTAAAATGAAGTCCATGTTTTTGTAGGGCGAAAATTCATTTGCCAAATCTTTAAAATCACAACAACTTGAAACCGGCACAGTATACGAATGGAAATCCTTGTCAGGCAATTCTTTCGTATATCGTATCGCCTCAATCATTGGATAACTTATATACAGTTTTCCGTTTTCAGTTTCATTGTCAAAAAACTCAAGCATCTTTTTCAGTTTTTCATCGCTTGCGCTTGAATCATGGCAATCATAATCAAAGAACAAGAACACTTGGGAAAAATCGCTTACCTTGAATTTACTCCAATTGATTTTGTCAGAATTTGACAATTGAGATTTGACAACCGAAACAATGTCTTCGCCAGTTTCAAAAATCCGTCCGTACAGACTGTATATATTATTGCAAAACGAACAAATTATGCGCTCGTCGCCCTCATTTTTAAAATACAATTCTTCCAGAGTCTTGAAAAGCGTTATTTCTCTTTTTTCACCTTCAAAAACAAAAAGAATCATATCGCGAACGTTCCGCCACGATAAAGTTTTTCGATGTTGTGCCCTTCCCGCAATTCCTTTTCCGTGCAGTCGTGAAAGGCTCGAATTTCGTTTTTTTCCAAAAGAAAATTGCAGTCAGGACGAAGCAAATCATTGGTGAGCAACTGCGTGTTGTGAGAAGTCATGAACACCTGACAGTCAAGGGCGAAAAGTTTCCTGCATACGGCTTGAGAAAGTTTAAAGTGATAAAAAGCGTCAAATTCATCGACAAAAACGAATGCCGCGTCCTCTAAATGTTTAAGCCAAAAATACAGCAATTCCAGCGAATGCGTGCCCGTTGACGCGACAAGAGAAAAAGGCATCGGCGAACCTTTTATATAGCAGAACAGCTGCTTGTCATTTTGGCGGGGATAAACGAAATCAAATCGCTGGTCGCTCACCTCTTCCATAAATTTTTCGAAATCTTTGACAAGTTCCTTTTGTATGATATACTCTTCTATAAGATGAGCATTGCTTTCAAGACCGATAAATTCCCGTTGCTCAAGGCATCTAAACCACAGCATGGAATTCACGAAATCTTGCAACTGCAAGAGAAAATGTTCCTTTGGCAAAGGATAAGAAGTGAGCAAAAAATTTACGATTGAAACATTATTCGCGTTGCTGGAAAGCCCCACTTTCACGCTGGCATCCATAGCAAACATACTTTCGTCCAACTCAAAATTCGACTCGCTCCGATTAAACACCTGTTGACCGTCAAAAGAAAGCCGTTCTTTTTTAAGCACTCCTCGATATGTCTTTGAATAATTGTATTCAATTTTAGCGTCGCCAAATTGAAACGTATACTCAAAGTCCACCATCTGCTTTTGTGCTCCGGCGAACACAAAGTTAAAATAATAGTCCGCTTTTTTCCATTTTTGCCCAATGTGATTTACTATATCAAAAATAGCGAGGCCGAAATTGCTTTTTCCGCTTCCGTTCGGACCATAAATAATGCCGCTCTTTACAGCACCGTGTCTTATAGCAGATGTGTTGAATTCATAATTTCGGACTTTTGACAAATCCCATTCTATACGGTTCTCAAAGCCCCTGTAATTTTTGACGGCAAATTTCACCAACATAGATTACCCCGCATATTTTAAGTATCGTCAAAAAACACAAAAAAATCAATGCCGCCGTAATTTTTTTACGGCGAATGACCTCACTCACGCGGCAAAATTATTTTCCAGTGCCCTGTTTTGTCCGCGCCGACACGCTCAATCAGGCCGTTTTTTTCGAGGATGCGCAAGTCGCAAAAGTGACGTGTCAAATAACTTCCACTCATGCAAACGGCGCGAAGCGACGTATGCGCAGGTTTGCCCGCACCGTTTCCCTTGTCTTGCCGAGTTTTCGGCAAGCTTATCGTAAGTAGCGCGGTTGTTTTCAAGCAGAAGCGCACGGATTGTCCGCTGCGTTTTGTTTACCGGCAGATTTGCAGGCAGAATTTCGCCTGATTTTTCCGCCACGTCCGTATTTACAGGCAGATTTTCCGCGCGGACAAGGGCGTTCCGAAAGTACCACGCATTTTCAGCGAGAATGCAGTTTGATACAATGACATGCCGAGCATGTTACGACATGCGCCAAGGAATTGACGGGTGGATTGAAGAGACAATCAGCGGCACGAAGAACTACGACAATCACAAGCTTGGAAAGCTGCTAAATAATGTGAAAAAAGGCGACCTCATAATCTGCTCTGAACTTTCGCGCCTTGGGAGATTTTATTCGTTTTTTGGAAAATATTTTTCCCAAATCCTTTTCACATCAAAAGCAGAAAATTTTTCATTTTTGTAATTCTCGGATAGATACTTCCTCATTTCTGTCCTAGGCAATTGTTTTTTATCCAGTTCATTGAAAGTGTCTTCCAAAGAATCTTTACTTGTTGTTTCTATTTTTATCTTGCTCGTGTATTCTTTTAGACTTTCCCCGCTCTGTGTCAACTCTTTGTTTTTCGCCACAAATTCTATCATAAGTGAAATTTCTTCTTTTGCTTCTTCTATGGGAACGGAGGATTTCAAATCTTCAAGTTCAGAAGTAAACTCAGAGATTAGACAATTAACAATCTGCTTGAAATTGGTGTCGTCAAGTCTATATGGTCTGATTGCCCATGTATCAATATATCTGAGACTTCCAAATGCCACAAAATATGATTTTATAAATTTGGGATAACATTCCGTATTGTTCAGATTGCCTTTTATTCCCAATGAATTAAATTTTTTCAAAGTGTGAAGAAACACCTTTCGCTGCGAAATATCGCAGTAATTCAAAATGTGTATCACTTCTGGCGTTATATATTTGAATTTTTCTTTTTCAAAACAAAGATCTAAGAGTTTAATCCAGTAACCGGCCTTTCTTTCATATATTCTAAATCCCTGAAACAAAGGAAAGAAAGAGGAAACTCCAAATCTGAACACAGTGCCATTATCTGCCTTTTCAAAATCTTCGTAATATGAACTATGCAAGAAGTTTCGATACGCCTCTTCCCTTTCAGTTCCCTGATTGTCCAAAACTTTTTCCATTTCCAAAACAGCATTTTCCAAATTCGTCAATTCAGATTTTCCATTGGCAAGCAGATTCCAAATCAATCTGTCTATTTTATCATTGTGTTCCTTTTTTCTTATGCTTTCAGCATCCTCATTGAGAAGTCTTATCATTCTATTTTCAGGATTTTCATTTTCTTTTATTTTCCGTTCTGTTCTAAAATCATATTCAAAAAGATGCAACAAAGTCAAATGATTCAGGTTCTTTGATTTCGGTGCAAATATTTTTTGTAATGATTCAACATCAATATTATTCTTTTCGTCAGCACAAAAATCCATAAATTCAAAAATGTTGTATGTCTTTTCGTTATATGCAATATTACAAGAATCTATGAATCTCGTCTCAAATGAAATCTCATCATAATAATCAGGCAAAAAATGCTTGATGTAAAGAAAGGAAATCACAATCCTTTTGTTTTCCGAATAAGCAGGATTTTTTTCTAGAAGTTTTTCCAATTCGTCCAAAAAAAGGGTTATTGTTCTTATGGAAAAATATGCATGTATAGAAAAGGACCAATTTGTGCCAAACGTTTTGTCTATGTGATGGTCAGAAATTACATCTTGTGTCAAGAAAGCCAAATCTTTTTCTGATATGTTCGAATATCTGTTTTGCTTTTTTCCGTTGGACAAAAGAACTTTCAAGGCCCTTGCAAAACCAATGGGAGTGAGTTCAACTTTGTATGGGACATACTTCTCAATGTATTTTTTTTCTTCTTCAAGAATTCCCAACAATCTATCTTCATCATATTGAAACAATATTTTCATTCGTTTTGATTCAGATGTGAGCAATTCTGATATGGCAAAAATCTTATAAATGGTTTCTTTTTCCTGTATTCTGTCTATGTCTTCAAATGTAATCAGAATTGGTCGTTCCAGTTTTTCTACATCTTGAATCAATTCGCGAAATATTTCCGTATAAGAACTGTTTTTTAAAAACAAATTACCAAATCCATAAAAGATGTCATTTTGCAATAATGAATTGAACTTTTTTGACGTTCTTGAAAAAATCATATTTTTTTCTAGTATGTAATTTATTTCGTTCGCAATAAACTGTTCTATGCTGTCGATTGTCAATGTCATCACGCAAATTGAAGCATGGTAATATTCTTTGTCGTATTTTTCTTTAAATAACTTGTATAAATATGTCTTTCCGTCTCCCCAAATCGAATTTAAGCCAACCATAGGAAATTTATTTATGTATTCGCAAAGCCTTTCTAAATCATATTTCCTTTCGCTAAAATAATTCTCGATTACAGTGTTTCCCTTTTTCATTGACACTTTTTTAACAAGAACGGTGAGAAAAATTGCCAAAAGCAAAAAGGCGTAAATTATAAAAAAGAAATCTTCTTTATCCCAACAAATCCAATATCCTTCTTGGAATTTCTTGAATAAGAATACTCCCAAATTAGAAAATGCACAAATTGTATACGAGATATAAAACTTACTATTTTTCCGAACACAGAAACTGACATTGAATAATAAAAAAACGGCAAATGAAACCCCTAGATACAGGGTAAAAGCGACATCAAAGCTAAAGAACAGCACAAAAGAGAACAAAATTGTTAGCAACGCTTTTTGTACAACTGACTTTACATCTTTTTGCATAATTTCTGATACGACTCCGATTATTTCGCTCATAAAGATAAACCGCTTGGACTTGCTTCAAAAATTGTTTGGAGAAGCACTTATTCCCGAAGCAGTTTATAAGGAACTTACGACAAATGCCGCCTTTAAGGCTGTTTAAAGCTGACCGTTGACGGCGACAGACTTCACTCACGCGACAAAGCTATTTTCCAGTAGCCGTTTTTGTCCGCACCGACGCGCTCAATCAGGCCGTTTTTTTCGAGGATGCGCAGGTTTGCCCGCACCGTCTCCCTTGTCTTGCCGAGTTTTTCGGCTAGCTCATCGTAAGTAGCGCGGTTGTTTTCAAGCAGAAGCGCAAGAATTGCCCGCTGGGTTTTGTTTACAGGCAGATTTGCAGGCAGAATTCTGTCCGATTTTTCCGCTGTATCCGCATTTACAGGCAGATTTTCCGCGCGGACATGGCAAAGCCTATTTTTCAGTTCATTGCGCTCGCCCATCAAAAGATTGCGGAAAAACTTTTCAAGGAATTCGGGTGATTCCTCAATTCCCGCCTTAAGGTTCGTGTAATTCGCGCGGACAAGGGCATTCCTAAAGTACCAAGCGTTTTCGGCGAAAATGTCGTTATCGACAGCAAAGCCGAGCGAGCGAAGATATTTGATGGCAAAGACCGCCGCCGTCCTCGTGTTTCCCTCCCCGAACGCATGAATCTGCCAAATCCGCGAGACAAAAAAGGCGATGTGCCTTACGGATTCTTCCATGCTCAGGTTTTTGTAGCTGAACTTCCGCTCCTGCTCAAAGTCGTAGTCCAGTGCCGCCCACAACTCAAATGCCGCGCCGTATATGACGGAATCGCCGTCCAAGACCCATTCGGGCTTTGAAATATCATAGTCGCGGATTTTTCCGGCACATGCAAAAATCCCTTCAAAAAGCCTGCCGTGAATCGCAACCAAGTGCGAGGGAGAAAAATTAAAGGACTTTTCACTCAAGATTTGGGCGATTCTTGCGGAAACCTTGTCGGCTTCTTCAGTCCGCCCTTCCGAATCATCGACCCGCGCCGTTTTCGACTCATAATACGTGTCGATAATCGCCTTTGCCTCCGCAATGGTGATTTCACCGTCGATGCTGCGCCGTGCCGTGTCAAAAAGATATTTCGACGGGGTGAGACCGTCCACCTGTTGCAGCCCAATCGCCGTTGACCAGGCATACGACTTTTCCTTCTTTTCCGGCTCTGCGTTGCGGACATATTGCTCAAAATCCAGTTCGTAAGGGTGTTTGTTTTGCATAGGGGAATCCTTTATATGGTATCGTTTCCGAATACAGTTTGTTCGATTTCATTCAAAAAATCATATATGCCTTCATAATACAAGCCTTTTCTTTTCCGCTCTTCTATGAGGTTGTTCAAAAATCTTTTTACAAGCCAAAAATTACGTCTTGAAACAGTTTGCATAATTCCCGATATTGCATATTCAGTCAGGTATTGCCTTCTGTCACTGTTTTTTTCAAACGAATACTTATACAATTGGCAATACTTCAATACTAAATGAAATGTTTTTTTCGTTTTCCCAAATAACGGAGTATAAAAAGAAAGATTTGTATTTAGATTTTCGCCTGCCAAAAATTTGTTTATGGTCTTGATAATTGCCTTGTCATATCCCAGTTTTGCAAGATATATCCTGATATTTTCATCATCTATTTTCTTATTCAACGTTTTTATAGCATTTATCTTCTGTTTTTCTGTCGCGACTTTGCAAAAATATTCCAATACACTTTTTCGACAATAATTCACATCATCAACATTATATTTTGAAAAATCTATATATGGATAAATTCTATCAATCAGGTTTTCTTCTGTTTCTCTCCAAAACGATGAGAGTGCCCCGCCATTCATAATGAACGTACCATTAATGTCTTTGTAATCTTTTTGTATTTCAACAATCGTTTTTTCGATAATAGCATCCAGCATTTGCTGTTTATATGCGGATTCTGATTTTACTTTTTCAACAAAAATAGTGATAATTTGAGATTGGGATTGGTCAGATGTTAATTGCGGAAGCAAATATAATGCATATTTGATAATAGAACCTCTATCAATTTCAGAAACTTCTTCTATCCAATCGAAAACGGAATTCCATTTTTCCCACTTAAATTCGCCATTAACATGAACTCCAAAACCAGTGGAAAGTTTCCATGCAGGATATGCAATAAAATTCAGAATTTTTTTCTTATCTATCCAATCCGGCAAGATATTACTATAAAAACGTCCTATATAGTGAACAAAAGGAACAACCCAATAACGATTTCCACCACCATCATACGCTTCTATTCCATCATTCGCCAAAAAGTAAGAAACTTCTTTTTCCATTGAACTTTTAATTCTTTCAGCTAATTCTGCATATTTTTCTAAAAATGTATCGGTTTCTTCTTTCTTATAATGACAAATAAACAGCCAGAAAAAATATCGCCAAAAATATTTTTCGTCAGAAAACCAATCTTCAATATTTTTTATTGCTTGCTCGCGGTTCAGTTTTTTATCATCATCTGTACAATTGAATAAATACTTTATTGTAAAACTAGAAAATACGGGCGGAGCAAAACATTCTTCTGAACAAGTATATTGAATTTTGTTACCAATATAGTCAGCCTGTAACTCTATCAGTTTCCCCCGGTCTGTGTCTTTTTGCGGAACATTTTCACCTTTATCAAGATATTCAAAAACGCGCTGCATTTCATCAAGCAAATCTTCTTTGCTTGAAATAATATCAATTTCTTTATTAAGCATTGCTTCCTTTTCAGTTTCAAAACGAGAAACACATTCTGCACGACGCTTTTCTTTTTCCACTTGTTCTGGAAACAAGCGCGGATATTCAGCAACTGCAATGTCATATAATGGATGTTTGTTTCTTTTTGCAATGTATATATCCGCAATGCATTCACGATATACACTGTCAATTTCTTTTAGTTCCTCAAAAAGTGACCGAGATTCATTTTCATCAGAAATATCTAAAAGCAAAATGATAGGGCTGTGTAACATCCATAATTTTTGCCACCCTTCTTTTTGTTTTAAATCATCTAATAACAAAACGAACAATTTTTCTTTTTGATTATCATCTAGCAAATTTATATATACCCTAAAATCTGTAATATACATTCCCGAATCAGTATCAATATATTTTTTAAAAAGTTCATACAGTTTCGGCATTTCATTATCAGAAATATTATGAATACTATTCTTAAACAGGTTGATAATTTCTTTGTATAATTCTTCTAACTGATAGGACAGACTATGGTGTATATAATTGCCGATACAAGAAGTCAAAATCAATAACAAATCTGAAACTTGTATTTCATAGTTTTTTATTGCGTAAGTAAAATATGATATGTCATTGTCAAAGTGTATTGTCGGCGTTTTAAATTCGTCATCAAGGCTGCTTGGAACAAAAGACGCAGCATCAATGTCATCGTTTTTACTTTCTAAAGTTTTCATAACAAGAGGAACAAGAAGCTTTCTTATATATTCATTTTTATGGAAATGTATAAACAGTTTTAGTTTTAAACGAAATTCTGTTTCAAGGCTAAAGTGATAAAAATCAACCGTTTCAATACCAGTTATTTCTTTTACAAAGGACTCCCATTCATTTTCACCCCAATCATTTGTCCATCCATAATCTTCATACCAACTAAAGATAATATCCTCAGACAAAAGTCCTTTCATTTCCCTTGCAAGTTTATTTTCTCTAAAAAATTTTATAAGCGGAATAGATACTTTTTTTAATAATACTTGTTGATTTTCTTTCCAAATTTTATCATGAACGCCCAACAAAATAACAGCATTTTCAAATTCCGTTATTTCATCAAATGAAGGATTCTCTATAAAATGGAAAATGACATCATAGTGCATTCTTATTGCATCATCATAAAATTCTTCCGGTAAAAGTTTATGCATGGAGTCTGACAAGGAATCAATATTTTTTAATAAGTCATGTGTTTGTCTAAAACGACCATAGTAAATAAGTTTTTCATCTCTATTATATTCATTGATTATCTTTTTATAAAATTCAAAACGATTATTACATGAAAGATATGTATAATCAGTCAGTAAGATATATGTAGGTGATTTAAAAGCCAATTTGTATTTTATCAATTTATATAAAACACTATTTGGTTGAATAATTTTCAACACATTATAAAATAAGTCTATGTATTTTTCTTTTATTTTTCCTGTCCTTGTAAAAAATAGTTTTTCTATCTTTTCCTTAGAAAACTCAGATATATAAAAACTTAAAAAATAATAAAAATAATACTTTGAAGCAAATTCTATACTTTCTTTGTCAATATAATTAAAGAGAGATGACTTTAATAAAAATTCATATTCATTATAACTATTACAACAATCATACAAATCTTTTTCGGAAAAAGATAATTTGTTACTACCCAATAATTTTTGAGAAAGCTTTTTTAATGATTCTGTTATAACTAAAAGATTTCCATCCTTTTCATTATCCATTCTTTCAGAAATATTCAGCGTATACCGAAATCTTTTCTCGTCAATAGATATTATTGTATTTAACAAATAGTTATATTGTTCAAAATATGACTTTCTTATATCGATTTTTCCAGATTCTGCCATATCTCTAAATACAGGAATTTCAATAAAATTTTTAATTAAAGTATTATCAAATTTATAAACAAGATTTCTAATATCTTTTTGATTTGTATCTTTATATGGTTTTAAAACAAGGGTTTTAGACTTAACTCCAATTTCGAATTTTTCTATGAATGAAGAACTTCTTCCAGAAACAACAACTCTAACATTTTTATGTAAAAGAAGAATATTTTTTATATCTTTTAATAATTGTATAAAAAGGCTATCTTTAAACTCCTCAAATCCATCTATGAAAACTAAATAATTAAAATCTGATGAGAATGTTAAATTAAACATATTTAATGTGTAGTTTTGTAATTCTAAAAACACGGGGAAAAATTTATCAGAATAATTATCAACCATTTTGTTATATAACAATTTCATTTCTGTTGTTTTTCCAATCCCAGCCATACCTTTTAATACTATATTAGGAAAATCATCCCACTTAAAATTATCCAGCATATTTAAAAAGTATTTTTGAAATTCCAAAATACCGCATCCTATAACTTCATTTAATTCTGTACATAAAAACTTTTCATATATATATTCTATGTCTATATTTATTTTTCTTACGTCTTTTTTATACACAACAGGCCTGGTATTACGAACAGGGAAATTTTTATCACCAATCTTGATATTTAAAGCAGCCTTATCCAAATCTGAATTATCAACATCTTGCAATCCTAAATGGCTAATAAGTTCTTGCATAAAACTATCAAAACTTTTTATATTTACAATTCCACAGGGCTTGCCACCTTCTTGAAGTTTTAATAACAGCCGTTTTACTCTGTCTGAAATCCATCCATTTTTCACATTAAACCAATACAATCCTTTTGAGAGGAAATCCGAATCATTTATATTTTTTTCAAAAAAAGACATTATAGAATTATCAATTCCTGAATATCCAATAACAAAAAGTGCCTTTTTTGTCAGAACATGTTTAAAACATTCCTCCATAGAGGAATCAAGATTGTCAAGTTCAGTTGCCGTATTTTTTGTATGATCATATTTTATATCACCATGCAAGTGGCAAATTGTTGGGTACTCTTCGTCTCTAAGCTTACTTATTTCGGGAGGTCTATCATTGCTATATTCTCTAATATCAATTTCACCTATATCTTTTAATCCTACAGAAATTAAATTATCAAAATTTGTTGTCCAAACTGTTTTTGAAAAGTTTGAAACTAAGACACGCCCTAAGTTTTTATAACCAAAACTAGGTTTTTTATCTTTTATCAAATTTCGTATAAAAGCATCTCTTTCCTCTATTTTTGGAAAGCACTTCTCAAAATAAAAAGAATATTCGTTATCTGAATTTTTAGCAGGATAATCACCTTTAGAATCAAAATACTTTTGCAATTCATCCCTTATAGATTGTGATTGCAAATTTTCGTATAAAGAAGAATCTTTTCTTTCTTCAGAACAATACAATTCTCTTTTTAACATCCAAACAATATCATGACCACTTGGGATTCCACTCTCTATAGAAGCTCCAGCTCCTAAGAAGAAATCTATATTCTCATACAAATCACTATGACATTTACGCAATATATAGGCTTCATCAAATTCTTGTATTGCTACTTCCATTATTTTTCTCCTTGAAATATATTCTACTCCATTGCCTTGACTTTGTTTTCTATGAATGCGATTTCCTCTTCGCTCAAATTATATTTTTTATACAACTAGCGGTCTATGCCTGCAATGGTTTTGTTCCACTTGATGTCGCTGTTTGCGGTGAAATCTTGCAGGGGAACATTTTGACCTCGTTCTCAAAAACTCCCTGCCCTGCGTGTGAAGCTCGATGTAGTTTTCCTCCAAAAAGTCGAACACGCTGGAATCGCAAAACAGTTTCGCAACCTCACTGCCGCTTATGTTCTTTTTTCCCACATACATCTCCGTGCAGAATGAACGTTTGTTTTTCTGTAGGTTTCAAATGAGACTCCATCTTAATAAAATTTCATAATACTTCTCTCACAAAAACGTCATTTGTTGCTTATGCTTCAGACAGTCAATTATAACTTCATCATAAGCAATAGATGCATACAATGCAAGCAAATTCGCTAAAAGTATTTTTACATCTTAGCGACAATTTTTGAATCTTACACAAGGGGAGCGCATAACAAAGCAGAAAGTTCGCCAAAGTAAATTTCAGATTTGTTGTTTTATTCTGCCAAAATATCCATCACAATTTCTTCCATATTTTCAATGTAGCCAGGAACCTCATTGTTTCTGTATGACATTATTGCAAAACCTGTATTGGCATATTCTTCCATAGCAGTGCGAATTTCTGTGCCGAGATTTTCATTCTTTTTCTCAGCAAGTTCAAAATCTTCTTTCAGTTTTGTGGGATTGTCCTTGTATCTTTCTTGAATACACAACGCAAAAATCACATCAAGCATTTTCTTATGATTCTTAAAAACATCAAATCCAAATGGTGTGCGGCAGTCTTTTGATGGAGGAAGTTTTGTTCGCTCGCCATTGTTTAGCCCAAGAATAAAAGCCCACAAAAAACGTTGCCAATCAGTTTTAAAAACCTCTCGAGGTTCCCTATTTTTGGCATTGGCAACATTGCTTTCTGTCTCTCCTGTAGCCGTCTGATTCATAAAACGTTTGTAGTATTCATCTGCAATGCGAATTTTTGTCGTTTCGGGAACAGAAATCGGATTTTGTTCATTTAACATAAAAAGCCTCCTAAACTTATTTTATCTTTCGTATAATCGTGTATTGTTCGTTTATTGTAGATGCTTTTTGAATTTTCAATTCATAGGCAACTTCAACATCTGCATTTTCTTTTATTAACCGTCGAATTTCATCCTCTCCATCTGAAAAAGTGTTTGCATCATCTTTTAAAATTATAATCGCTTGATCAAATGCTTTAATTATCGTCTTTATTGTGGGAGTTTTATTGTCGCCACCCAAAGCGGAAACAGGAGCGTCGGTAACAAACGGATATTGTATTTCAAATTGTTCGCTTGCAATCGTGAGGATTCCTGCAATGACGGCAATTTGAATTGAAATACGGTTTGCTTGATTTATATTTTGTATTTTATTCCCATTTTCATCAACAGTGTAAATATCGGAGTTATTAATATCAATTTTAACAGAACCCACAAGCGAAGCATTTTCCTCGGTCATTTCATGATAATATTCGTTTGCACGCGATTCGATTTCTTTGTATGTCGTTGTCTGCACAACTTGATTCAAACGCTTCATAGCATCGTGAATTTTCTCTGCATACGTGAGAGCAACTTTGTCTGAATCGTCAACATCATCATCTGTCGCACGAATTTTTGAATTCAATTCCTTCTTTTTTAAATCAAATTCTTTTTGTTTATCTTCAAGTTTACCCACTATTTTATATAAGTTCGTTTTTGCATTTTCTAACAATGCTTCTTTTGTTCGATAAGTTGATTTCGCTAGTTCCAGTTCCTGTTTCTTTTCTTCATTGCTTTGATTTGTAATATTAATTTGCTCCAACTGCTCATCTAGTTGCTTTAAATTTTGCGTATAAGATGATTTGAGTTTTTCAATTCGCGATTTTTCTTCCAACTTATTCCGCAAAATTTCTGGAATTTTTGAAATTTCCTCTTCATAATATCCCATAGCGGAATTGAGAGTTGTAAGATATTTTCCAAGTCTGTCCGCATCATAATTCGGAAGACAACTTTCTGCAAATTTTCTTCCCTCAGAATTTTCAGATAAGTCGCCATTACAAATAGGACAACGCTTTTTTGGCGATGTCAACGCCTTCTTTATTTCATAAATTGGAATGCTTGGCGGCACTTTGCCTTCGTCAGCCAAGTTTTGATAAAAAGATTTAAAAGACGAAATTTTCTTTAGCACTTTGTAGAAAACTGCATCTTCAGAAATTGTAGCCTTTATGGAATCCGCATCTTTTGCCTGCTGTTCTATTCTCTTTCGATTTTCTTCAAGTTGCTTTTTGTCTCTTAAATACGATTCAAATTCTTTCATTGATTCAACTTTCTCAGAAATTAAGTCAAATTCTTCCTGACATTTATTTCTGATTTCAAGCAATTCTTCTTTTTCATCTTGCAGATTTTGAATTTCATCTTCAAGTTTTGAAATGTCCAATTCCAACGAATCAATTTCTTCTTTCTCTTTTTTGTTTTTGTTCATTTGCTTGGTAATTTTTAGTTTTGCAGACTCTTCAAATCTTCTTGCAAATTCAACCGACTCTTCAAAGATTCCAAGCCGTGCAATTTGTCGAACCGCTGTTCTGAAAAGATTTCCTTTTTGCAATTTCAATATTCGAGAACCAGCCTCGCCTTGAAACAAAAAGAAATCGGAAATGTGCCGCGAAAATTTTTGAGAAAGAAAACTAGATGCATCTTGTCCTTCATAAAAATAAGGTTTGCCAGAAATGAGGTCTTGAACGGTAATCGATAAATTGCTGTTTGCAAAATAATAATTTGCATCTCTAAAGTTGTACGAATATTCACGACAAATTTTTATTTTCTCAGATCCATCGTCAATATTGAGTTCGGTGTATGTTTTCAAAACGGCTCGATTTTCTTTTTCGCCTTCAAGTCGTGCGCGTTTGTTTAAAATCAATTCTGAAATTTCGTAAGTGTCATCAATCCACTTTTCTTTAAGCGTATCGTAAACGCGCTCATAGATTGTCCAGTTTATTGCATCAAAAAGTTTTGATTTTCCTGTATTGTTTTGACCAAGTATTATTGTTGTGGTTGGAGCAAAGTCAAAAACTGTCTCTGTGAAATATGACAAAAAATTTTGAATCTTTATTTGTTTGAGTTCCATTTTCTTCTCCATAAATAAAAAATAAGAATTTATTTCCAAGACGAAAGTCGTTGTAAGAATTTTGCAAACACTTCATCCCTCTTCTTTTATAATTCCGCTATTAAGGCATTTCTCAATCTCCGCAAACATAGCCGCTTTTATGATCTGATCTTGATTAGCTTTGCCTTCATTTTTTCTAGTCAAGTCAATCAATTTGTTGACCAGAAGACGTGTCGCATCGTCTTCGTTTTTCAGAGCTGACTTCACTATTTTCGGCAACTCATCTTTCAATGCCATAATTTTATCCCCTAGATATGTTCTTTTAAGTTATTTGCTATCTCATTAAAATTGTTTGCTGTTTTTGCAAAATCCAACGCCCGTTTGAATTCACTTTCTTTTATCAATCTGATGATTTTTGAATCAAAAAAGTTTTCAGAATTTTTTGGAGGAATTACAATAAAATCAAAAATCTCAGCCGAATCTTTTTCTTCGCACAAACGCAGAACACGACCGCGCCGTTGTATAAATTCCCGCTCACTTGTACTCGAAGCAATGAAAAACGCTCGCCGTGCAGATGGAATATCAATTCCTTCATTAAGTCGTTGCTTTGCAAAAACGACATCTATTTTTCCTTTTGCAAAATAATCGAGCAAATTTTTCTCTGTTCCTTGGACATATTCCACCGCAGTAATATAAATTTTTTCATTCTCCAATTTTTTAATGACAGAGTTTTTATAGGCCAAAAGCAAGTCATTTCCATTTTCGTCTGTACCATCCGGAGCAAACACAATCGTATTACCTGGATATTTTTTTACTTCATGCAAAAAGACTTTTTCAAATTCGAAAAATTTATTTTCCGCTCGCTCTATTATTCTATGACGCTTTTTCAAAAGTTGCTCAAGACTTTTTTTATCCTCATCGCTCGCAGAATCAGAATTAATGAATATTGACATTCTTGAAATTTTTTCAGAAAGTTCTGCATAGACTTCCATTTCCTCTATTGTAAGTTCAATAAAAATCGGATAATAACTGTATGGACAAAGCATTTTGTTTTCTATTGCTTTTTCAATTCCAAATTCATAAGGATTTTCATTTTTGTCAAAATAATCAAAAATGGCTCTTGTTCCATTGTCATCATAGGGGCGTTTTGGAGTTGCAGACAGTCCAATTCTGTAAGGAATGTTTTCGGGAAGAATTTTTCTATAACTTTCTGCTCCTGCCTTGTGACATTCATCTGCAATAATAAGAGTTTTTTCTAAATTGAAAATTTTCAATAATCTATTTACATTTTGTAAAAAAGAAGTATAAGTTGAAATCAATACAATTTTTTTACAAACATTTGAATTTAAGATTTTCTGTAATGCAAAATTTGAAACGGCTTCACGCCAAGAATTTATAGAATTAACTTTTATAATAGTCCCATCAAAATATTTTTCAACATCGCTTCCCCATTGTTCGACTAAATCAGAAAGAGGCACTAAAATCAAAATTCCTTCAAGTTCTCTTTTTTTACATAATTCATTTGCAGCAAACAATGAAGTTAAAGTTTTGCCTGTTCCCGTCGCCATAGCAAAAAGGCATTGAAAATCATTCTCTTTAAATTTTGCAATCGCATTGTTCTGATGCGGACGAGGTGCTTTTCCGTCAGCAAAATTAAAGAATGTGTCCTTATCCTTTTGCCTCTCCATCACTTCATCCAAATCCAATCTCACCGAATGGGAGTAATTGAAGTTACGATACTTTTTTATGAATTCTGTCTTTACATCAGGAAAATCCATCACAATGAGCGTGTCTTCATTATTGCTCCAAATTGAATCAAAAATCTCACACTTTGATTCCACCCTTTGAAACTGCTCTTCGTTTTCCCAATTTTTGAAAACATCGAACGATTCGTAATTTTCAACCATTGCCGCATGCGTTTCGTTTGCAGAACCAGAAAAAGCAACTTTATTTCCTTCGTTATCAAAAATGATTCCTATTTTTTGATGATAGATTCCAAATGTTTTTGTGCAAGCGATTTTTATGTCAAGTTTTTCATCCGCAATCAATGAAGCCAACAAATTCAACCGCTCCATCGATTCATAATCCTTGTGTTCGCTCAAGTTTTCCAAAAGCCGCTGTTCAATGATTTTTCTAAATTCGTAACCTTCTTTGATTGCGTTTACATCTTCGTCGGACAAATCAGGTGACGCGATGACTTGGATTTTTCCGCCATTTTTTACAAGCGAACAAATTCCTTTTGAAAGTTCAATCAATGCCGTTGAAGAAAAATAACCCACCGCCCGTTTGTAAAGCGTCGCCTCCTTTAAAAGCGGAATGAAAAAATCGCGTGGAACATTGTCCTTCAAAGAAACATATTCTAGTTTTATTTTGCAATCTTTCAGGCTCATAATTTCTCCAAGATTTATTACAATTCATCTCCAATGTATCGCAACACCGCGTCCAAGTTTTCAAATTCCTCGTCCGTCGTAAACCAACTTCCGCTGAACCTTACCGTACCTGCTGGCATTGTTCCTAAAAAACTATGGGCTAGGGGCGCACATTGCAGACCACTTCGCACGCTGATTCCGCGTTCAGCAAAAATACTTCCTGCGCTGTCACTAGCAATTCCTAAACTTGAATCAAATAAAATCGAAAGAATGCCAACATAGTCCTTGCCGTCTATATTTCCAACAATATCTATATAATCATATTTTTTGAATATATCTATTAATGTAGCACGATTCTTTATTTCTTGTCTATAAAACTCATTTACTCCAATTTTTGAAATCCATTTGAGCGCGGCATTCAATCCCGCAATTCCTAAAATATTTTGAGTTCCCGCCTCAAATCTTTCTGGCAAGTTTTCAGGCATTTTCTGATTCTCGCTTTCAAATCCAGTGCCTCCAAACAAAATTGCCGGCAGTGCAAATTCTTTTTTCATCAAAAAGCCGCCAATTCCCGTTGGCCCATACAATGTTTTGTGTCCTGCAAAAACTGCAAAGTCAAAAATCTCACTCGCCAAAGGAATGTCAACAAGTCCGGCAGTCTGCGCCATATCCAGCAATGTTATAGCACCGTACTTTTTTGCAAGTGAAAAAATTTCTTCAACTGGAGAAATAAATCCAAACACATTGCTTGCATGGCTTGCAATTACAAAATCCGGCGTTTCATTTTCAAAGTCCTTTCGCATTTTTTCAAAATCATAATCTAATTCTTTTGACACGGGTAAAATTCTTATGGTTATAAAGTCTTTATATGCGTTCAAAACTCTCGTTACAGCATTATGCTCAAAAGGCGAAATATACACCGTGAATTTTTCATTGGTCATTGCTTCAAGTAGACCATCTTGCGATTCCCCAATAGTCACCCGTGTCACTTCATTGCGTTGGGCTAAAGGTACTTCACTGCCTAGCGCACTAGCAATTACGCCTTGAATAATCATATTCAAAGCGACTGTTGCGCTAGAAGTGAAAACCACTTGGCGTGCCGGTGCGTGAAACAAATTCAAAATCAATTTTCTTGTCTCTTCTGTTAGTACGGCAGAATTCATTGCCTGTGAATAGTTTCCCCTCCCAGCGTTTCCCGCGCAATTCCGATAAAATTCATCCATAAAGTTATAAACTTCATTTGGCTTTGGAAATGTTGTTGCCGCATTGTCAAAATATGCCATCACTCACCCCCACATAAATCTAAAAGCAAGTCCATAACAACCTGTCGCTTTTCGCTCTCGCTTATCGAAAGTCCCATATTGGCTACACTATTTCTTAACGAACATTCAAGGATTTTTCCACGTTCACTAATTTTTGTTTTTTCTATCTTCTTTTTTTTGACACCAGAAGCAGTAACAAAATTTATTTCATACGAATTTGCAAAACTAGAATCATCGTCATTGTCTTTCGCATTTTCTTTTTCAGCATTATCCTTAAAACTCTTTATATTACCCAATGCCGTTATTAAAGTTCCATCATTCCAATCTTCGATATTTAAATCTGTTGATATAAAAGCAATTTGTCTTGCAAGATAAAGATTTGAATTACCCTCGCTCTTACAAAGTTTTAAAAATCTTGTTGTTCCACTGTCAAAGACTTTATCAAACACTGAATCTTTTAATGTGCCCACCCATTCATTTAATGTTTCATTTAAAGGATTGTCAGAATTAAATACTTCACATATTTTACCTGCAAAAATCTCCAACGCATTTTTTACGATGGAATCAAAGAAACGTTTTGCCTTTGACAGTTCATCAATAGTATAAAAAACATTTTTCAATCTTGAAAAGATAAACTTTCTTCCATTTCGTGCCAATCTTAAATCATTCAATAATCGCAAATAAGAAGGATTTATTTTGTCTCCAGCAAAAGTAATCTTAACTTCTTTTACATACTTCGGCAAATCCATATACCAATTACGCATTGCATTAAAGGCGCAATCACAAACGTTATCTGATTTTTCATTCTCATTTGCGAAGTCTGAAAAAACTTCTAAGATTTCACTAATAAATTTTTCTTCATTCTCGCTCCAATCCATAAACCCTATTGAAAAATTTTCAGGATTTTTGTCAATCTCACAAATCATTTCTGCCGACAAATCAATTTCTTCATCATCTCTATACAAAACTGTTTGCTTTCTAAACTCATGAAAAACGCAAGCCAAATAAACAGGAACTATTCCTTTCCGCATTCCAATCTTATTCTCACTGCCCACAAGTTTTTCATATAATATAGAAAATGTTTTTTTTCCTGACTTAGATTCTACGATAAAATCCTTTATGATTTTTAAAACATTTCCAAGATAAATATCCTGAGGATTTAAATTAATACTTGGCAAGCCGCTTATTTCCTCTATTATTTCCGTCTTTAAAAGCAAACTTCGCATTATACCAAGTTCTTGTCCGCCAGTAAGTCCCAAATTTTTTTCAAGTTCATTGCGCAGCAACGCCGAAATTATCTTGCTTCGAGCATTAAAAGCCGTCGTAGAAATCTCATTTTTATTCAATGACTCATTAATTATAATCGGGGTATCTGAAAATTCAGAATCGCAAATTTTGGATAGTTTTTCACTCAAATCTGCCTTTCGCTTAAAGGTAAATTTTTCGTTCCCATAAAAAAACGAACACTGCTGATTCTCAAGATGCGTATATGATGAAATAAAATCATTTATAATTTCCTGAAGGTCATTTAAAATTATTTCATATTCATCATGCAAGACATAATCGTCGCCAGAAAGTTTCAGGAGTTCATTCACCGCGCTAAATTCTTTTGCAATTTTTTCTATGGCAACATATTTTTTAGGAACAATAAAAAGACATCTCGAATTTGGATATGTCAGATTCTGCAATTTCTTTTGAAAGCAATGCAAGTCATTTTTAGTCTCAAGCAATACAGCATAAATAGCACCATCGCCTTTTTGTGTATTTACTTTTTCATTCCAATCTACATCTTCCGAAATTTCATCCTCATTGATAAAAACAAAAGAAAAATACCGAGTCATTTCCCTTTCATCGTTATAACGCAGGGGATAAAACGCTTTGTCAAAATTACACGAATTGAGTGTTTCTTTCAAAGAGAATTTCGCACTTTGCTTTTGAATCATCTTTTGTATTTCTGCATTCACATCGATTCCAGATGTCTGTTTCAGCGCATAGAAATTATTGCTCCGCTTCAAATAAACAATACACTCTTTCTCAATAAGGTTTTTCAACGCATCATCAATCTCTCTTGATGAATAAGAATCCTCAAAGGCTTTGTGGATGGTATTGTCTGTCGGAGCAAGACGTTCAAACTGTGACAAAATATAAATCAATGAAAGCAACTTGACAATTTTCGCTTCCAACGTATTCGCAGAAAGATTACTTAATAAAACAGTTGTAAGTGTATAAATTTTATACAAATCTTCTGTATAAGCCTCTTTCTTTAGAAGCGGCTCAAAATAATCATAAATCAAATCGGCAGAAAGCATGCGAAAACCAGAATATTTTTCTTCTAGCCAACGCACAAGTCCATTTGAATTTGATGCGGATAAAAAAGTGAAAAGCGTCCGTTCATTTTGTGCAACTCTCTCGGAAAGCCTAGGCAAAACATAAATCGAGAGCGGATGAAGCGGAAAACAACCCTTAAATATTTTTTCAAGCTCATCTTTTTTAATGTCTTTAAAAATTGGATCAGAACCGTATAAATCAACAATGGCTGCAAAATCGGCTTTATGAAAATCACAAAACTCACTCCACAACTCTTTGTTTTTTAAAATTACACTTTCGATAATTTCATAGGTTTGCGTAAAATTATTATTTAAATGAATGTGTGTAAATCGTTCGCTGATTCCACGCCAACCATCTATTTTTTGTTTGGGCAAATTGTCAATATAATTGCTAATCTCTTTATGACAAATTAGCATAAGATGCATTTGATTTTCTTTAGAGCGATTGCACTTCTCCGCAAAATCCTGAAGACATTTTGTGTCGCTCACTGTAGCCGTAGAAATATTTGTTTCAAGATATTTTGAGAATTCGTCATAAACAATATAAACACCAGAATATGCAGTATTTTCTTTTAGGCTTTTTACAACACTTTCAAAGATTTCGACCACATCAAAGCCCAAAAATGGATTAAATGTGCTTCCTGAAGTCAACTCAGGATAAACTCTTTCAAATTCTTTATATGCGTCGCTATCAAAATTGTTCAGTTTCAAAACAAATTCATCAGCATTTTTAGAAAGCAATTTTTTAAATTGCGCATAAGTATCTGGATAAGACACTCTCCACCTTTCTATAGTTTTTACCGCAGCCGCAAAATTTGTTTCAGGCATCAAATCAAGCAAATTATTTTCGCTCAAAGTTCCTTGTAATGCCAAAAGAAAATTCTGTGAAATATTGTTTCCTGTTCCTGTGATTAAAACAGGCAATAATTTTGTCCTATTTTCTTTATACTTTTGAATCAATATTTTTAATTTTTCGTTACCTGAAATCTTTCTTTCAAGTTTTTCAAATTTCTTAATTGAAGCTCCAGCTAGCAAAGACAAAATTGCAAGCACTATATGGCTTTTTCCCTTTCCATAAGCACCCACTAAAACCCTAGAACGATCAGAAGAAGTCTTGTTTGTGCTCAACAAAATTTCTTCAAGTAATTTTAAAGATGATTTTGTTGGAATAAATGATTTTAACTTATTTTCATTATTCAAATCATAGGCAATATTAACAGAGTATTGAAAATCGCCTTCAATATTTATCATATTACAATCGCTCATTTTTCAATATCCTTGTAATAATTTTTAACGCATTCTTCAAAGGTATAATTCTTTTTTAACTGGATAACATCCAGTCCTGAAGTTCTGATAATTTTTAGTTGTCCTGTTTTTTCTATATTATACAGGATTTCAAGCATTAATCCAGAGTTCAAGTTAAATACACGTCCAATATTGTTTTTTCCGATTAGCAAATCATTTAAACGTATTTCGCTTCGACCGTCCGTATTAGCAACTATAACAGCCAACACAACCCATGGATTAAAAATTGAGACAAGCGGTGTTGCTTTTTTATAGACACCTTTTTTTCTGTCAAGAACATCCAATAAATTCAATTCCCCAAAAGGACAATCAATATTATTTTCAGGATCAACTTCCGCCTTTCGTAATTTGTAACGAGGAAGGTATGTGCTTACGATGCAATCAAAATCACTGCTTATAGTTGTGTGTGGCGGAACATTCTCATTTTCGCTTAAAAGAGTTTTTTCTATTTCTACGATAAAATCCTCTCTTGAAAATTCTTGCAAATTAAAATGATTAAAAAAATAATACCATGCGGAAGCATTGTCATGATTTGAAGCCAGTTTGTATTGAATCAATAGTAATGTTCCTATTTCCTCAATATATCTGTCATTTTCAAAAATCACTTGACCAAAATTTTCCGTAAGCCGTTGAATATGTTTTTTGTTTTCAATTTTTTCTTCCGCAAGTCCTGTCGCTTGCAACCAATAACGAAGAGACTTTACCATATTTGAACCAAGTCCCAGAATATCCATTGGATTTTCATTCTTGTCAACGAACAAATCCGGCTTGTTTGCAATATGCCTCATGCCTTTTGAAAGCCATCCCTTGCGAATGAAAAAAGTTTCATGGGCTTTAAATTTGACGCTCACTTTGACTCTCCTAATTTCGTTCTCAGATACTTTTCCATCATACATCCCCCAGCAAGATATTTTTGCGAAACACACTTTCTACAATGAACACATTTTTTTTCATCAATGTAATATCCTCCAGCAGAAATCGTTATTGCCCCATGTTTACAAAGTGCTTCGCATTTCAAACATTGTCGGCATGAATTGAATTTCCTAATCTGATAGCCTATCTGCCGTTGCAAAGTTTCATGAGTTTTCTTGTCAACATTCATCGTTTTTATTTTTACGGCGTGCGTAAATCCATCCTTAAAAAACGGCTGAATTGAAATAATTTGTATATTGTTTTTTAAGTCGAACACTGGAGTTTCATGAATCAATTTTTGCCCTAGTTCCGGCGCGACCCTTCCGAACGGCGTGAATAGATTTAAAAGTGATTCATCAAACGGTCTGTTCAGTTGATAAATTTTCGCATTGCCTTCTGTCGTGCAATTTGTAAATTTTATCTTTACATCATCAGCCGCCTCAAGTCCATTGCCACCTTGCCGAGCCTTCCATTTTCCTAAATCTACATAGTTTTCTGCATCTTGCTTTCCAATACGCTTTGCAAAATCAATCAAAAAATTCCGCCATTTGTCAGTCTTTTCTTTCATATAGATTTTTGAAAGGAATTGTGCCCGCGTGTTATTATTCGGGCAACACCAACAGCCCACGCGGTCGTACCCCAGTCTATATGCATCATTAAAATCAATATTATTTGAAAGCAAATAAAGCCAAATATCAATGTCCTTCCAGTAAAAAATCGGAGAAGCTACGGTTTGTTTTTGAATTTTTACATCTTCACCACCGCTCGTCACACGGCTGTACTTGCTTCGTGAAACTGACTCGACCTTGCGAATCCCATAAAATGTAGTAATTGCATCATCTCCAAAAAGATTGCTCAATATTCTAGAAATAGGTCCAGTTTTAAACATTGAACAACACCATCGCATCATTCTTGCAGGAGGTCCAATATCATCCGCTACTTCCATAAAATCTTGCTCTTCATTTTTTGCCATCATAAAGATTGCATACGGATGAGAATCTCTATAACGAGTGACATAATTCAAAGTAGTTTCAAATTCAAGCGTTGTATCTCCGAAAATATGAACAATGCTCGGATTGCTCAAAGCCCTTGTAACGACATCAGCCGTAACAGTAGAATCTTTTCCTCCGCTAAACGAAATAACCAAATGCTCTTCATCAGTTTTTTTAGCCACATCCTGAACAAACGCAAAAGCCTCGTCTGTCAGTTCTTTCAGGCGCATCTTGTTCGCCTTGCAAAATTTCTGCACATGAAAGTCGAAATCATTTTCATTTTTTTCAGAATATTTTTTTAATTCAAAAACAATTTTCTCTATATCTGCATTTTCAAATTCTTTAGTTGCTAGATTAATCGCCTTTCCATTCACATAATAGCGGCTATTCGCACACCAAACCGAATCCTGTGAGAACTCAAGGGGACGATTTTTTATCAGTTCAAAAAGCAGGCGTTCTTCGGGAAAAACAGGGCGCAAGTCCGATGCAAGATATTCTACCTTTGAAGCACAGAGTGGACAAAAATTGCCGTTTTCTTCAAAGCTTTGAATTATAGGAATATTGCAATTATAGCAATAAAAAATATTGGCGGACAGAAATTTTAAATTCGAAACTTCCGTGTCATTTTCAAAACCTGTCGTTTTTGCCATTCTTTTACCATAAAAATTTTTATCAGATTCTTGACTAGACAAAATACAAAACTTTCCTAATCAAGACAAGTTTTTCTGTACAATTTCTTGACAAGCACCAGCAAATTGTTGTTGTGGTTGCACTTCATTTATACCCC
Organism: Treponema sp.; assembly: GCA_014804085.1. GTDB lineage: Bacteria > Spirochaetota > Spirochaetia > Treponematales > Treponemataceae > Treponema_D. Next base: position 147,177 of record JAAVAM010000034.1, read on the forward strand.
ATTAAGTGTAGCACAAATTTACCAGAAACACAATCATTGGATTTCCCCAGCATGTATTTCAAGTTAAAATCATACTGTATTTCAACTTGAAATGTTACTTATTTGAAGATGAAATGCTATTGATTTTAACATCAAATAAGCAGCATTTTGACTTAAAATGAATAGCATTCCAAGCCAAAATACGCTTGATTCGAAAGCAAAATACCGGCAATTTTAGAATCCATGTGTATTGATAAAAAATCTGCAAGAAAAGTGTAGATTTTTTATGAAAATAACTTGCATATTTTTTAAATTTTGCTATACTATAATTATCATGTTGATGAACCTTGAGATTGACAATTTCTGCATATACTCAAAGCCAGTGGAGTTCTCCATGGAAGCGGACATGCGATCAAAACGGCTTGCCCCGAATGTCCACCAAGAAAACGGCTGGAACATACTGAAATCTGCGGCAATATTTGGCGCGAACAATTCCGGCAAGACCTGCCTCGTAAAGGCAATCCGCGTATTTTGGGGGTTGATTATGAACCAGCCCACAGAAATAAGCGCGAATCTCTTTTCTAAAAATCCAAACGTAACGCTTGCGGTCACTTTTTTGGAACGGGGCAGCGTATGGCGGTTTGCCGTAAAACAGAGCGCGAGAGGGATTCTCTACGAGGAATTCGCGGAGATAACAAAGGACGCGTATTCCAACAAGGCGAGAAAGATTGTATACCTGCGAGACTTTGAGAACGATCACTTTGAATGCGCGTCGTCAGACATCACGCCGATACTGAAAATTATGTCAAAGGGCAACATTCTCATAAATGTGGTGGACACCACGCAGTTTCTGCTGCTGACAAAAGTCAGGAGAATCCTGCGCAATTTTGCGAACCGCATCGTCATAGTTGACATGAACAACATTCCCATTTTGAAGACGATAAGCGCGATAAAAAACCACACAAAAGACGAAAAACAGATAAAGGATTTCATCCGCCAGGCAGACTTGGACTTGGAGGACATAACCTATTCCGAGGATATGAAGCTAACGGCGAACCCCATGAATCCCCCGATTCACCCGGCGGAGGAAATACTGATCCGCCAGAGCCTCGAAGACCAGCTACGCCTAACATCGGTATATCATGGCATTAAAGTTCGTAGTTTCCAATACGACTCCACCGGAACAAAGAAAATAATCGCAATAGCAAGTTACATCATAGAAGCATTGCGCGCAAACAAGATCCTTGTGATAGACGAGCTGGATTCCAGCCTGCACTTCAAGCTCACCCGCGCCATAGTCAATCTCTTCAACAATGAAAAGAACGACAAAGCGCAGCTGATTTTCACGTTGCACGACATAAGCCTTTTGGACTGCAAAAGGCTCTTCCGCAAGGAACAAATATGGTTCGTCAATAAAGACGAGAAAGGCCCGGATTTATATTCGCTGTCAAAATTCACGGCCGCCGATGACGGAGTGCGGGACACTTCGGACATAATCGAAAAATACAAGAAAGGTCTTTTTTCTTCCTTGCCAGAACCGAATCTTCTGAACACACTCTTGGAGGTGACTGATGATAAATAGACTTTCATTTAAAATTTGCGTGGTATGCTTATCAAAAACGTTGACGGGCAATTTCAACCTGCTCCTTTTGAACAGGCCGCCTGCCGGCATATATCTGCTCAAGACGATAGACGCTCAGAATATTTCAAATGTTTCCGCATGTTATCAAGACCGATACCAAAGTGACGGCTATGACTTAGTTTTTGCCCTTTGCGAACAACGCCTTGAAAACACGGATGATTTTATAAAGATGTGTTCCAAAATTGACGCGCTGTACGGCACGGATGCCAGTTATTACGCTGTCCTTACAAGCAGCGACGGCTTTTTGGAATTGGAAACCTACGGTTGTTCTTGCTATGCCGAAAATTTCAATGCATTTACACGGAGAATTTCAATGCAGGATTCGGAATGGGTAGGAACAATCAGCAATCTGTTTGAGAGCGGGTCTGAAGGAGGCAGACCGCCTTTCAACAGGAACTTTCTTCGAAAGAAGAAAACCGCTTTAGAAACTGGTACTTTCTAAAGCGGCTCAGTCAGCAACGAGATTATAGAATCCGACGCCTAAACTTTGTCCATTCTATAATCATCCGCGCTTTAATGTCAACTTACAGCAGAAAGCATTCTGCAAAAAAAGCGCACCGTAGGCGCATCGCTACGGAAAGGTGAATAACAATGTTAAATATAACAACGGTGAAAAATCACTTAAACCAAAAAAGCAATCCTTATTGCTTTAGAAGCAGTGTTGATCAGACGCTCTCAACGGAGCAATTGATCAAGGAAATCGTGAAATACAATTCCACATTGACGGAAGCGGATGTGAGGGCATGTCTCTCCGTGTTAGACAACAAAGTCCGCGAGTATGTGAACAAGGGGTATCGCGTGGAACTTCCTTTTGCCTATCTAAACCTGAGTGCAAAAGGAACTTGCAGCAAGCCCACTGATTCATTCGTGAACGGAGTGAACAACAACAAGATCGGCGTAAACGTTGCGCTCAAAAACGACGCCGTTACTGACATGACCGACGATGTGGAATACAAGCAGTTGTCCGCAGGGTATATTATGGATCCAAAGATAACCGGCGTATTTTCAATCTTGCAGGATGGAACGAAGAGCAATGACTTGAATTTCACCGCCGGGGACATAATCGAAATATGCGGAAAAAACCTCGCGATCGATTATGACGATGAGAAGCAGGGCGTGTTCTTTGAGTCCGAAACAGATACCATTCGGGCAAACAGGTACTCACGCTCCGGAACAAACGTAATCGACACGGTGATTCCAAGTACCATACCTCAAGGTACATACCACCTGACAATTCGTACAAAGCCGGGAGTGGAACGCTACGCAGAGCATAAGATTATTAACGCACTAAGCGTGGTCTAAAAGCTTGCGGCGGGGCAATCGCCCTGCCCCACCCCGCCATTTTTCGCACAATTGCTCTTGGTAATAAGTAAAAAATGTGTTAAAATAGAAACAGAAAATACTAAAATTTTGGGAGTTACGCATGATACGAAAATTGCTTCTGATTTCAGCGGCAGTGCCGCTGTTCTTTTTTGCCGCGTGCAAGAAAGACGGCCAGAAAAAGGACAAGCCCGTCACGCTTTTGATGGCGGAGGTGAACCCGGAGGATTCTATCTGCGGGCAGATGGATTTGGCGTTCAAGCAGAAAGTCGAGGAACTTTCGGGCGGGAACATCACCATTGACCTGCAATGCTCCGGCATTCTGGGCGACGAAAGCCAGGTGATGAAAGTCTTTATGTCGGAGAACCCGACGATACAGCTCGTGCGGATTTCTGCGAGCCTTGCCAAGTACGGCGGGAAGAAGTCCAAGCTCATCTCAATTCCGTTCACGTTCTCCAATGCGGAGCATTTCTGGAAATTCGCGTCGTCGGACATTGCGCAGGAACTGCTGAACGAGCCGGAAGAACTGAACCTGGGTATGCGGGGGCTGTTCTACGGCGAAGAGGGTTTCCGCCATTTCTTCAGCACGGAAAAAATCTCCAATATCGGCGACATGGAAGGCAAGAAGACGCGCGTTTCGGGGGAAGTCCTCACCGAACTCGCAAAGTCGCTCCGCGCAGAACCGATAGACCTGCCGTTCACCGACCTGTACGGATCGCTCCAGACGGGAAAATGCGAAGTGGGCGAGCAGCCTATCTCNAACTACCTCACCAACAGTTTCTANAACGTCGCGCCGTACCTNATCCTTGACGGGCACATGCTCGGCGCGGTGCAGGTGGTCATCTCGTCGCAGGCNTGGGACGCGCTCTCGGAGAACCAGCAGCGCATTCTGATGGAGGCGGGAAANTANGCCTCGGACTACTGCCGCAAAATCGTGGCGGAGTCTGAAGAAGGCATCAAGCAGCAGCTGGTGGCGGAGGGCGCGACGATAACTGCCGTTGACGACATCACGCCGTGGCAGGAAGCCTGCCGGGACATGATTGCGGAAGCCGCCCAGGAATACCCGGAACTGTACCAAAAAATTCTCGACCTCGCAAAGTAGCGGGCGAAGGCGGGACTCGTTCCCGCTTTTGTCCAAAGCCTAAAGGGATTTTGCTATGCAAGAAGAAATGAACGAGCGCAAAGTGGCGGTCACCGCCGACGACAAAATCAGCGGAATAAACATCACCCTGCTCACTACGTTTTTCATCGCAATCACGGCAATCGTGTTCCTTTTCATTCTGTTCATCTCAAACAGCGTCCTGCGCCGGTTTGATGCCGTGGAGGACGCGATCAGCAAATTCATCATCTGCGAGCAAAGCTCAAAGGCTATCAAGGATTCCGCAAACTTTATGACCGAGCGGGCGCGGCTTTTTGTCGTGAACGGCGACCCGGCATACGCGGCGGCATACCTTGAGGAAAAAAACGTGACGCGGCGGCGTATGCGGGCGTTCGACGACCTGCGGACTGTGTGCTCCGTAAACGACTTGGCGTACCAGCGGCTGCAAATCGCCATTGAGCAGTCCGAAAGCCTCATAAACATAGAGATGTACGCCATCAGGCTCGGCTACGAGGCCATGAAAAGCCGCATCACGGACATGCCGGAAGAGATACGGCAGATGGAAATCAGAAGCGCCGACCAAAAACTCACGCCAGAGGAAATGGAAGACGCGGCAATCAACATGCTTTTTGGCGAGGGCTACCTGATTTACAAGACGCGCGTAAACGAAAACTGCAATCTGACGGTCACGAGCATTGAGGACGAAATCCAGCGCGACCTGCGGATAAACTCCGCGAATTTGGGCAGCTATCTCCAGCGGCTGCGCTTCCTGTTCTTCGTCCTGCTCATCATCACGGCACTCATCTTCTTTGCGATTGCGTATTTCGTGCTGCACCCGCTCAAGAATTTCCTCAACTCCATAAAGAAAGACGAAAAACTCAATGTCATTGGATCGACGGAATTCAAGTATCTTGCCAAGACATACAATCAGATTTACGAGGTCAAGGCGAAGAACGAAAAGAAGCTCATCATCAAGGCGGAATACGACGCGCTGACGGGTATTCTGAACCGCCGCGCGTTCGACGACATCTGCCGGAATTCTGCCGAAGAGAAACAGCCTATCGTGCTGCTCCTCATCGACATGGACAATTTCAAGTACATCAACGACACCTACGGACACGCGGGCGGCGACACCGCGCTGAAAGAACTCGCGCGGATTCTCAAGAGCACGTTCCGCAAGAGCGACTACGTTGCCCGCATCGGCGGCGACGAATTTGCGGCGGTGCTTCCCGACTACAAGGCACTCACGGGCGACATCGTAGTCCAAAAAATCGCGTCCGTAAACGAACAGCTCGCCAACATGAAAGACGGCATCAAGCCCGTTTCCGTGAGCGTGGGCGCGGCGTTCTCCCCCACCGGCTACAGCGAGGAACTGTACAAAAAGGCGGACAAGGCACTGTACAAAACAAAAGAACAAGGCAAGCGCGGCTGTCACTTCTACGAAGAAGGCGTGGACTGACGGGCAGTCCGCCACGCAATCTCCTACCTGAACAGAAAATTCTGCGGGTTTTCGCTCAGCATCAGATGACACTGCTCGGCAGAAAGCGGGCCGTCGGCAAAGGCGCGCCAGTATTCGAGCGCGCCGGAAATTTTAGTCAGGCAGAGCGGCCAGTCCGTCCCGAACAGCAGGCGGTGCGCATACCGGCAGCGCGCTTCCCCGCTGCTGTCGTCCAGCACCTGCCGCAGCCATTTCCAGCAGTCGGTCTTGGTGCCGCTGAACGAAAAATCGCTGTACACGTGCGGATACGTATCCATCAGGCGCAGAATCTGCTCGTGCCATGACGCAACCGATCCTGTCATCATGTCNAGCAGTTTCTGTGGCAGGCTTCGCTCCTTGTCAGGGCCAAGCCCCTTATAGTACTGCTGCCCAAAATGCGCAAAATCGACATACAGCCGGGGGTGCGCCGCAAGCACGCGCTCCCACCGTTCGGGGCTGGTATATTTGAACGAATCTTCGAGCGAAACGGTGCGGAATCCCTGGTCGTCGCAGTGGGTTACCAGCGGAACGCCGTGTTCCTCACAAAAACTGAACAGGATTTCCGTCTTTTCGCGCTGCGCCGCGTCGTCAGGGTACGGGTCAAAGCCCATGGGCGGATAGAGTTTTATGCCCGCAAAGGCATTTTTGTACGGCAGATGCGTCTCGTCAAACTGCCCCGCACGGCGGCTGCCAACCAGCTTCCAGTCAGCAAGGACTTTTTCGCGCCGGGGATTCCAGCCGCTCTTCTTGCCAAAACAGGTCTCCAGAAAACGGCGGATAAAATCCGGCTCGTACAGCAGCGGATTGATGCCGATGAACGGCCGCACAATGACGCGGCTTTCTGGATGCGTCTGCTTGTATTCGGCAATGCCGTCCAAAATCTGCGCCGCCTGCTGAAAGAGGTCATGGCGGGGCGCGTCCTTGTAGCGGCCGGACAGCGGAACGTCGGCATTGAAGTCCATAATCTGCGGACACAGCACCAGATACTCATACGAAAGGCACTTGCCGTCGCCGTCAATATGAACGCCGCTTTCGTCCAGCACGGGGGCGAGCGTGCCGTCGTCGAACGCACCGCANAGGTCGTCCTCATACAGCGCGATTTCGTCCGCGGGTGTCCGCTCCATGGCGTTGAGCAGGTTGAACACATCGCCCTTGCCGCTCAGNACGCCTTTGGCAATATAATCCTTTGCGGACGCAAGGGCAAACACTTCCTGCCCGCCCCGCGCCCGGGNACGCTCCACAAACGAAGAGAGACAGGCGTGCTGCAAAGGAATNATATGCATGTGCACGTCAAACGCAAATGTCGGAGAATNCACCACAAACCTCGCTCTNNANNTAGTCTGATACGCTCANCGNCCTNGGTCACGCNTCTTCGGAATGGCGTTCCACCCAAGCNCGGATGCCGTCCATTACGTCCGCGTCAATGTCGTGTTCCAGGCGGCAGGCGTTTTCCTCGCACTGATCCTGCGGGAGNCNGGTTATCAGCCGCAAAAAGGTCGTNAGCAGTTTGTGGCGGCCGTAGATGTCGCGCGCTTTTGCCAAGCCTTCTGCGGTAAGCTTGATCATGTTGCCGAGCGCGAACTCGATGTAGCCGTCTTTTTCAAGGATGCCCATGGCACGGCTCACGCTCGGTCGCGACACGTTCATTTTGTGCGCCACGTCAACGGAACGGACAAAGCCGTTTTCTTCCTGCAAGCGCAGGATCGCCTCAAGGTAATCTTCGCCCGATTTGTACATACCTCACCTCGCTGTTATTATGCCCGTGCGGTCGCGCGCACCTTTTTTCCCAGCTCGCTCGCAACGTCAAAACAACGGTCGCCGAATTTTTCTATCTGGCGCACCATGTCGATGTAGAGCAGCTCGGAGCGCACGTCGCCGCCGTTCTCCAAGCGGTCGCGCGCCACGCGGCGCAGGTTGCGCCGCTCATCGTCAATCTGCTGCTCAAGGTCGCTCGCAAACTGGAACTGCTCGGCAGAAAGCGACTGCATGTTGGCAATGTTTTTCTGGATAAAATAGAGGAACTGCCGCGCAAGCTCAAAGTACGGCAACAGGCGGTCAACGTCCTCCGCCGGGAACGTCATGTTGCGGTCAACGGATTTCTTGATCTGGTTGGCAATATTCAGGCAGCCGTCCGCCATGCTTTCCATTTCGCCCGCAAGCTGCATCATCAAAGACACATTGTCCTTGGATTCATCACTCAAGTGCAGGTGCGTACAGCGCACCAGATAGTGCAGGATCTCGTCCTGCATCTGATCGGTGTACTGTTCCCGCTGTTCGATGAGGGGGAGCTGATGCTCCACGAATTCCCGGCTCGGCGCGCGCAGCCCTTCCTGCAACGAATCGAACATCTCCACCACTACATCGGAGAACGCCGCGATTTCCCGCTGCACGCGGAACACGCAGCCTTCGGGCGATTCCGCCGCCATGCGCTCGTTGAATTCAAGGTGATACTCGGTGGGAATGGCGTTCGCGTCGTCCTTGATCAGCCGGCGCATGAGCCATTCAATCTGCTTGGTAAACGGCAGGAACAGCACCGCGCCGAACACCTTAAAGACCGTGTGCAACATTGTAATATGGTAGATAATCTGATGGGCGGCATGTCCCGGCGTGATGAAGTCCACAAAATTGAGGAACGGCGTAAAGAGCAGGAGCGCAATGACCGCCGTGGAAAGATTGAACAGCACATGCACCGCCGCCACGCGCTTTGCATCCGGCTTTGCCCCGAACGAAGCCATAATCGCGTCCACCGTCGAGCCGATTGTCGAGCCAATAATCATTGCCGCGCTGAATTCCCAGGTAATCAGCCCGTTGTACGCCATAGTGATGATNATCGCGCTCATNGCGCTTGACGAATGGAGCAAGCCCGTGATGACCGTTCCCACCGCCACGCCAATCAGCACGGTCAGCGCGCCATANCCTTGCACCCGTACCAACAGCCGCGCGAACGCACCGCCCGATTCCAGCTGNAACGAACTGGANAGCCAGCCCAGNCCGATGAACAGGAGCGCGAATCCCATAATCGCGTGCCCCACGTTCTCTTTGTGAATGCGCTTGATAATAGAANGCAGATAGCCGATGCCGAAAATGGGGACGGCGAGCAGCTCNATTTTNAAGTTGAAGCCGAACAGCGCGACAATCCAGCCTGTAATCGTCGTGCCGATGTTCGCGCCNAAAATAACGCTGATTGACTGCTGCAACGTCATCANCCCGGCGTTGACGAACGTAACGACCATGACCGTCGTCGCNCCCGACGACTGAATGATCATCGTCAGCACCATGCCCGTCAGCAACCCGACCAGGCGNTTGCCCGTCACGAACGCAAGGGCTTTCTGCAATTTCTGCCCCGCGCCCTTCTGAATTCCGTCGCTCATCAGCTTCATGCCGTACAAAAGNAAGCACANGCTGCCGGCGAAATAAATACATTTCAGCACCATTATACCGAAGTATACAAAAAAATCGGTATGTGGTACACTACTTCCATGCAGAAAAAACACGTCATCTTTTCCGCCCTGATCTGCCTGTTCGTCGCGCGCGCCGNCGCACAGCCGTTCACGCTCAGCCTCAAGACCGAAATCCCGATCGGCACGGCACTGCTTGCGGGCGAGTTGTTCCACAATATCTATGACTTTACCGCCGCCACGGACAAATGGGACGGCCGAGCCTACGACAAAAGCGACGTGAATGCCTTTGACCGCGCGCTCATGCACCGCTACAGCAAGCCGTTCGACCTCACGGGNGATGCCATGATGGTGCTNCTGCCCGCCGGTACGGTTCTGTTCAGCTCNTATTTTGTCTACAAAAACTATGCGACCAAGGATTTGTTCACGCAGGTTGCCATTGCGGCAGAAACGCTGATTATGGCNCACACGCTCCCGCACATCGCAAAGCCGGTTGTCCGGCGCGTCCGCCCGTACAATTATTATCCCGGCGACGAGGGCAAAGAGGACGACTGGGACCGCTCATTTTTCAGCGGACACACGACCATGGCGTTTGCCGCCGCAACGTTCGGCACGTACACGTTCGCCACGTGGTTTCCTGAATCGCCGCTCAGAATTCCGTTCGCGGCAGTCTCATACAGCCTTGCCGCGCTCACGGGCGTTTCGCGCGTCTATGCCGGCTGCCATTTTGCCACGGACGTTCTGGTCGGCGCGGCGGTCGGAACGGCAGTCGGCTTTCTTGTGCCCTGGCTGCACACGCTCTGCACCAAAGACACCCAAATCTCGCTATCGCCCGCAGGGTTTTCGATAACAAAGCACCTGTAATTACAACGGTCTATTTGACGGACAGCGGTTTTATCAGCCTGTTGTGATGCGTCATAACGGCTGATATGTTGCGTCACAACGACTAATATGACGCGTCACAAAGGCTAATATGACGCGTCATAACAGCTAGTATGATGCGTCACAAAGGCTAGTATGTCGCCATTCAGTACACAAAGGCGACGCCCAGGCGAAAGTCAACGTTGAAACTTCCGGGCGAAATAGTGTACGCGTTTCTTGTATACGCCGCCTGGTCCCACACGCCAATGCCGAACACATTGGTGTACATGGTGACCCCCGCAAAGGCGGCAAGGTTTTTCGCAAACGTATACGATGCTTCCGCGTTCATGCCGACGGTTGCCCACAGGCCGAAAAGCCAGAAGTCGCTGTCAGCCGCATAGGCAAGGTTCGCGCCGAACGTGCCGTGCACGGCGACTACAAGATTCCTCATAACAACCGGCGCACCGCCCAAGCCGAACGCATAGCGCGTGTTGAAACCGCCCGCACTGCCGTCCGCTCCGTCCAAAGAGAAGTTGCTGTATCCGAATGCAACGTCCGTGAACGTAGAAAAGCGGTTCGGGCGGACGGTCAGATGATGATACATCAAGTCAATACCTGCGGCAGACCACTGCACGTCGTCGCCCCACGTCTGATTCCATATCGGCGCGCTGAAGCCGACCGCATGCACGGAGCGCGCGTCTTTTGTCTCTGCTTCCACCGAAGCGCGGGAAGTCCGCGCAAAAACGACTGCCCCGCACAAGGCGAGCAATGCCGCCACCACAACATTTTTTCTCATACGAAATCCTTTCCTTGCCCGCAAAACGGCGGCAAATGTTATTAACAATACAAAAATAAAAGCATTTTTTCAACGGGGATATATTGTATTTTCATTTATTTTTCTATATCGTAATACACATCACGCAGGAGGAATACTCTATGAAGAAAAAGTTTTTTGGAACGGCTCTCACCGCGTTTGCGGCATCGCTGTTGGTCGTCAGCTGCGCCTCAACGCCGGAAGCCAGCCTTTTTACCGATTTTACNGCAAAAACCGCACGGCACATCAATACGTCGTATGACATACACGTCATCAGCTCGGAAGACACGATTTGCAAAGTGTACAAACTGACCGAACAGCCGGGAAAGCAAACTTTCTATGCGATTTCCGACATCGGCAAGCGAACAGACGGCGCACGGGTAGCGGATCTCACCGATTTTGTCGTCATCACCAAAGAGAACGCCGACGCGCTCTGCTCGTTCATCGACCAAGTGGCGGACGCTTATGCAGAAAAAACGCGCGGTCGCGATGATGCCGTACTGTATGACTTTGCCATTGTCCGCGACTACACCTACCAAGAAATGGTTGTTGACAGCATAACGTCACGCGGTTCGGAAAAAGACAACATCGTAACAAAGAGCATGAAAGAATTCCAAGAGGAAGACGAACTGATTAGAATCCAGCTGAAAACCGCAGAAAGTGGCGACGTTATCATCCTTGCCGTCGCAGGCTATGCGCAGCCCGTCAGTCTCCGCGACCTGCTTACGCTCAAGACAGCACTGGCAGAAATAAAGCCGCTNCCTCCCCAACCTCAAATCGCGCCCGAACCTGCCACAGAACCCGAAGAGCAACCGTTGGAGACGCTCCCCGAAGAAGAGTAAGCGACTGTCGCGCGGCAGGACAAGTATAAAAAAACACCGCCCCAAACGGAGCGGTGTTTTTTATGTCAGGCAGACATTCGCTTAACGCTGAATGCGTCCGCTGCCGTCGCCGCCNGCGAGTTTGTTCACTTCGTCCTCGCTGACCATGTTGTAGTCACCGATGATTGAGTGCTTCAGACAAGAAGCCGCGACCGCCCAGTTGATTGANTCCTGCGTGCTCATGCCTTTCAGCTGTGAGTGGATCANNCCGCCGCCGAATGAGTCGCCGCCGCCAACGCGATCGACAATCCACATCTCGTATTTCTTTGAGAACGCGTAGTCCTTGTCGTCCACGTACAGCAGTGCCTGCCAGTCGTTGCGGTTTGCGTTGATTGAAGAGCGCAGCGTAATCGCCACTTTCTTGAAGCCGAATTTCTCTTTGAGCTGGCGCGCCACAGAAACGTAGCCGTCATTGTTCAGCTCGCCCTTGGTGGTGTCCGTGCCTTCTGACTTNATGCCGAACACGTCGTTNGCGTCGTCCTCGTTGGAAATGCACACGTCNATGTACTTGCAGATTTCGGTCATCGCCTTGCGCGCCTCGTCNTTTGTCCACANCTTGCCGCGATAGTTCAGGTCGCAGGAAGTGGTCACGCCCAGTTCGNGCGCGACTTTGCATGCCTCAACACACGCGGTCACCATGTTCGGGCCGAGTGCCGGGGTAATGCCCGTGATGTGGAACCATTTTGCGTCCTTCAGGATTTCTTTCCAGTTGAATTCTTCCGGCTTTGCCAACTGAATTGAAGAACCCGCGCGGTCGTACACGCACTTTGAGCCGCGCTGAGACGCGCCCTTTTCGTTGTAGTAAATGCCCACGCGCGGACCGCCACGGACGACATATTCCGTGTGAACGCCGTACTTGCGCAGGCTGTTCACCGCCGCCTGACCGATTTCGTGGGTCGGCAACTTTGACACGAAATATGATTCGTGTCCGTAGTTCGCGAGCGAAACAGAAACATTTGCCTCGCCACCGCCGAACGTCGTCGTCATCGCGTCAACCTGCACAAAACGATAGTAATCGGCCGGCTGAATGCGCAGCATCAATTCACCAAAAGTAACTACTTTTGCCATAGTACACTCCTCAATCCCGCATTTGCGGTTTGTATACAATAAACTGCCCTATTATAGTGCAATTTTTTCCGATAGTCTAGGGCGACCTACTCGTAGATGAACGCCTCTTTTGGCCCGCTGATCCGCACGTTCTCGAATTTCGCGTCGGGCGTGTTGCGCACACGGAAACTCTTGACGCGCACTTCCGGCAGACCGAAGAACATATCGCTGTCCATCGGGCTTGCCGTACTCGCTTCGTCAGTGCTGATTTCGCAGTCCGCAATCGTCAGGCCGGTAATCGGGCTTTCGGGAAGCCCCACGATAAATCCCGCGCTCGCCTTGCACCCCGTCGCCTTGATGCCGCTGATATGCACGTCATGGATTTTGGGTGTCTCCGCCGTAACGGGCTGCTTTTCCAATGAGAACAGCGGGCTTGCCGGGTCGTTCTCGCCNCANTTGTAGTACATATTGATNGCAATCGGGCAGAGNGTGTCCGACATGTCCAGATTCGTCAGCCGNATGTCGGAGATGTCGCCNCCNCGCCCGCGACGGCTNTTNATGCGGATGCCCCGNTCCGTNCCGCTCAGGTCGCAGTGCTCCGCNACGATATGGCTGATNGGCGCGGCNGTCTCGCTGCCGATGACGATGCCGCCGTGCGACCACTGCACCTTNCAGTCGCGGATTTCCACGTTGCGGGTCGGCTTGTTCACGCGNATGCCGTCCGCNCCGCTGCCGCTCTTNATGCAGATNCCGTCNTCGCCCACTTTNACGTTGCAGCCAAGAATCTTCACGTCCTCGCAGGAGTCGATGTCGATGCCGTCCGTGTTGGGCGCGTCCTTGGGATTCTCCACGTGCAGNCCCTTGAGNGTCAGCCCNTTNGTGTANAGCGGGTGAATCGTCCAGAACGGGCTGTCCTTTACGGTNATGCCTTCNAGCGTCACGTTCTCGCAGTTGATGAACTCAATGAAACTGGGGCGCAAAAACTGCACTTCGCGTCCGCCGCCGCCGCCCGGCTGCGTCTTGTAGTCGGGATTGAGTTTTGCCAGCGCGCACTCATACGGCTCTTTCGGCTCAAACTGCTTGTTCCGCTTTGCGTTGCGCAAGTCCCACCACGGCTTGCCGTTGCCGTTNACCGTGCCCTTGCCCGTAATCGTGACGTTCTTCTGCCGATCCGCATAGATGAGCGGGTGCATGGCNTAGCATTCCACGCCNTCCCAGCGCGTATAGACCGGCGGATAGCGTTCCGGCTCAGGAATGAACGACAGTTCCGCGCCCTCTTCCAAAACGAGCGTCGTGTCGCTGAACAGGGTGATTGCCCCCGTGCGCCACACGCCTTTTCCCACCGTGAGCGTNCCGCCCCCGTGCNCCTGCAAATCGGCGAATGCCTTGCTGAACGCGTCGGTGTTGTCAAACGACCCGTCGTTCTTGCCGCCGAAATCCTCAATGTGTACGTCTTTCATGCCGTCTCCCATAAAAAGCCCGNCGGTTTTGNCCAGAAGCGGAACAAAACCNCNTCGGCTTTTNTANNGTGCGTTTATTATTAAAGATAAAAAGCTGACGANATTGCNGNCAACTTNNTATCTTGTCTCCTGTTCCCACTGCGCATACCGCGCCGCNGCCGCGCCCAAAATGAGCGACGAATCCGCATACCNNGCGCGATATTCNTNATCGGACAGCACATANCCNTGCGGCGAGCGNCTGCCCGTGTCCGCCGCNACGGGAATNCCGTCNNTGCCGGGCGACTTNGTGCCGTATTCGCGCCACCCGACCGCCNCGCTNCCCGCAGGATACACCGCGCGNTTGCCGCCCTCGTCCGTCCACANNGNCGCGTCGTATTCCGGGCTGACCGTGCAGTTGATNAGCGCAACGCTGTCCCAACGGTCGGGGCTGTCGCTCCTGCCCGTGCCGGACGANCGGGCAACNTAAATANGCGCGCCGTTCCCGCGCGCNTCGGCAGTGANCGTACAGNCGCTCANNACNAANCCCGGCGTNCCGTTGAGCGCGCGGCTTTGCAGCACGTATGCGTCCCGCCCGTCGCCCCGNTTGTCCTGCCGCACATGAATATGGCAACGTTCCCACAGGCTTACGNCNCAGTAGCCCCACATAAAATCGACATCGCCNGNAANNNAACANTCCCTGAACCAGGAAACGCCCTTGACGTGTACCGTGTCCTGNCGACTGACAAAGCNCATCCGCTCNGCGAGCAGAATGCCGCCGCTGTTGTGCCAGCACAACGCCTCCGCCTGATTGCCGAGCGCGGCATCGTCGTCCGTCTTGACGTGCGTGTTCTCAACCGTAAAGCCGCGCAACGTCACNTTGGTCGCGTTCGGNCCGATGACGAACACCGCGCGGTTTTCCGTGTCCTTATGAAACCGCTCGCAGTTNTCCGCGCNCACCACACAGTCNTGCGCCGCCGTGCCGGGAACGCTTTCCATGACGAGCGGATTTGCCAGATTGTATGCAAGGATTTCGTGGTACTGCCCCGGCGCAAGCACGACGCGCACCAGCTCATCCGCGCCCAACGCCCCCGTGCGCACCATGTCGCGTACCTTCTCGAACGCCGCCGCAATCGCCCGCGGCGTATCCGCGCTCACCTTCAATGCCAGCATTACGCATATTATACCCCCAAAACCGCCCGGACGCAAGGAAAATAGAAACGTCGGCAAGGTCACATGGTAAGCGGACTTCTCCCGAAAAATTGCACAGCCAGTTGCACAAATACTTTTTTTTTGTATCGTAAATACACTATAATAAAGCGTCCCGTACAGGGGCGTAAGGAGATTTTATGAGAAAACTTGCGGCAGTGGCGGCGGCAGTCGTCTTGGGAATGACCGCCGTATCCGCGCAGAACGAGCGTTCAATTCATGCGATTGCGTTTGACGCGTCATTCTGGAATCATTCCTGGATGGACGTGGGAAAGGGCGACTCGGACTACAACTGGTCGGCATTTGCCACGGATTTTGCTTACCACCACCTCAAAGTGCGCGAAAATCGGTTCTCATCGTTCACCGATGTAGAAATCGGCTATTCCCGTTTTTCGCTTGAGGNAATCGAGCGCGACGGAAAGTCATATTCTATCAAGGAAATCTATGGACTGGATGACCGCATAGCCATCAATGACTTGAACGGCGTCAACACGCGGTATATGTTCGGCTTGGGCGGCGCGCCGGTCGTGACGGATTTGCTCACGCTCGCGGTACACGGCACGTTTGGTCTGAACGCCGCGTATGCGGGCGACACGGAGGAAGTCGGCGACAAATTTGAAATCGACCAGCTGCTTGCNGGNTTTTGGGCAACGGCNGGCGNAAATGTGGATGCCGCNTTCAANTTTACGGGCAACTTNGGCGTGTTNGCGGGCATAAACATCTACACCAACCTCATCGGCTTTGGCTATTATCAAGTTAAATATCCGACATACGAATCTTATTCTAAAGAGTGGAGAGAAGAGACAAAGCGCAGATTCACCCTCGTAAGTCCCGGAAGCTTCAACATTGACCTCCGGCTCGGCGTAGCGTTCACCTACTAGCCCGCACCGCAGACGAAAAAAGACACTCCCNNGGGAGTGTCTTTTTTATTGCCGCCATGTCTTCCGGCTAGCGCGCGCCGTAGCGTTGCAAGAAGTCGCTGACGCGCCGGTCGTAGTTCTCTTCCTGCTGAAAGTAAGAAATGGCGTGGATTGCGTCCTCGGCGAGGTACAGTTCCTTGGGGTCGGAGCAGACTTCGTAATTGGCGAGCGTCATCTCAATCGGCACNCGCTTGTCCTCAGTCCCGTGGATAAAAAGCACCGGGCGGCGGTTGTCCCGCAGGGCGGTCAGCGTNCTGTACTCGTCGAGCGCAAAGCCCGCNAACAGCTTGGTNTACATGCCGCCCGTCGCGAGCAGCATNNNTGAAAGCCAGGCGGGAATGTGGCGGAGCGCGACCATNTCGTAATAGCACATCGATTTTGGGTCGGTAAAGCCGCAGTCGGCAATAAAGCCGCGCACGTTCAGCGGCAGGTCGTCAAAGCCGCTCGCCATGACCACGGTGGCGCANCCCATTGAGATGCCCTGCACAAAAATCGGCAGTTCGCCGCCGAACATCTCGTCCAGACGGAGAATCCAGTCGCGGCAGTCGTAGCGTTCNTTNATGCCGAACGTCACGTATTTGCCTTCGCTCTCGCCGTGCGCCCGCTGATAGGGCANNCACACATGNTAGCCAAGGTCGTGGTAAAACCGCGCGAGCGTGGCATATTCGCGCAGCGGGGCGGAATGGTAGCCGTGCATCAGCAGCACCACGCCCTTTGCGTCCGTCGCGGGCAGGAAGAACGCCACCAGCTTCAGCCCGTCAAACGATGTCTGCTCAAGCCGCGCGGGATTGCCCGCCAAAAACCATTCCGTGTCCACNCGGTTGCGGTCAAAATGCTCCTCGCCGCCAAAATGACTGACGAGCGACTCCTGCGATTCCGACGGGCGGGCGCGCCCAAAGCTGGGCAAAAACAGCGCGGCGTACACCGCCACAAAATACACCATTACGATACCGGCCGCCGCCGCAACGTACAGCCCGATTTTCCGACTTGTCTCTTTCTTCATGTGCTTGTCCCCTACCGGCAGCCGTCTTTGCGGCGCACCGAACGCAGAGCCGATTATAAAAAGTGACCGTACTTTTCCCGCCAGCGGGCGTAATCCTCATCGGAAACGCAGTCCTCATAGTCAAAGATCGCATTCTCGATTTCCTCGGTCAGCCCCAACTGCTGCATCAGCTCGTACATCTCCTGCAAACGCGCGTAGGTTTCGTCTGTATCATTCTGATTCATCGTGCTTTTATTTTACACCAATACCGCCCCGTGCGCAAGGGCTTCCCCCGCCGGGATTTTCCGCTTGAAAGCGGAGGAACTGTTTTTGGGAGAGAGGAAACCCTCTACTTCCGAAGCGGGGTTTCCCCTCTCCCAAACCCTCTCCCTTTCCCAGCACGGCTTGGGGTTGCCCCCAAGACCCCAACAACGCAGATGACGGCAAATAAATTTCAAGATGTTTCAGTCTCTCGTCAAAGGCGAAAAAAAGAGCCGCCTGGGTGGGCGGCTCTTTTAGTTAAGTCACGGGGACTTATTTGGGGTCGTAGACGGCGGGACCGACTGCGGGGATTTTGCCTGCGCCGGCAAAGGCGATGGCGGACTTCTTTGCGGCCTCGGCTTTTTCTGCCGTGAACGGGTAGTAGTCGCTCGGCTTCCATGACGGCGATGCGTCCAGATTGTTCCGCAGGTTCAGGTTCACGCTGCCCACGTCGTACATCGAGCCGTTCTTGTTCGAGGTAATCGACTTGCGCTCGTCGTCAAAGTAGTTGCCCTCCGAATAAATCTTGCAGTCCTTGCGACGGTCAATGCCACGCTGCCAGGTGTCGTTCGGACCGGCGCTGTAGTAGTTGTTGGCGATGTGCAAGGTGGCATAGCGCACCATGGGCAGACGCTGACCGCAGCCGTCATACCAGTTGTGGAGCAACGAAATCGTCTGATGCCCCGCGTCGCCTTTCCTGCTGTCGCTTGAGCCGATGAGCATGGTCTTGTCGTGGTTGCGCAGGATGCACCAAGAGACGGTCACGAAGTCGCTTTCGTTGGTGATGTCGAGCAGNCCGTCGTGCACCTGCCATTTCATGGGGTGGCCGTCCTTGCTCTTGTACTTGTCAGTCTCAATTTCTTTGGGGGAGAATTTTGAACTGATCGTGCAGTGGTCAATCCACACGTACTTTGAAGTGCGCACCGTAATCGTGTCCCACTGCGCGTTCANGTCGTCGTCCGCCTCGACTGCGGGGAACGGGTTGTAGCATTCGGTAACGTTCAGGTTGCGCAGAATGACGTTCTCCGCGTTCACGATGAACAGCGAGCCGCCGAANATGCCGGAGTTCTCGCCCAAGCCGATAATCGTCTTGTTGTTCGCAATGCGCACGTCAATCAGNTCGCCCCACTCGCGNTCCATGCGCGCGCGGATTTCCGCGCCCGGGCCGGATTCGTCAAAGTGGCTGTCCTGCGACGCGGCNTACTGCACTTTCCATTCCGCATAGGACGATACGGGGAGCGCGCTGCCCGCCGTGCGGTCGGCAATCCATTTGTCAAGGGCNGGCGTTGAGCCTTTGATNGTGTCCGGCACCATTGAGCCGCTGCCCGTGTCGGTCATGTCGATNAGNCCGTCCACGTAGATGACCAGCCGCTCGCTTGATTCGGCATATTTGATGAAGTCGGCGCGCGTGGAGACGGTCACTTCCTTGCCGCCNAAGCCNCCGATCGTGCCTTTTACTGCGTCGGGCGGCGTGGTCGNCTTGCCCGTCAGNTCCTTTGTCTGCGCGTANCTTGCCCAGCCGAGGGGCGTGTCCNCCGCGCTGATAGCGTTTTTCTTTGNGCNNGCCCCGCTCGTAGAGCCGCACGAACCAAGCGTCAGCGCGAGCGCGCCGCACAGCATTCCGCACGCAATGCGTCCTGTAGAAATCTTCATACATATCTCCTCAATGTAATGTTTTTATCATTCTACACTATAACCTGCAATCGCGCAAAGGAAAAGTGTTGCAATGCGGGAAAATCCTATTGCAATATGCAGTCTGCCCCGGCGGAGACGACGACGTTTGCCTTTGCCTGCGACGCGCTGACGGGGGTGTAAGTGTACGCCTTGACCGCCGTGCTGAATAATGTTGAACCGGCAACCGTGGTGTCGCACTTTGCGCTGTCGGAGTTGCCCGAAGCGTACAGTTTGCCGTCATTGTTCTTGAAGCTGTATTTTATGCCCGAACCGAAATAGTTTGCCTCCGCGTAGATAATGCTGTCTTTGCGGCAGCCAACCGCATACTGCTGGCTATATGTCGGATTGCTGTCTGCGTCATAGTAGTTGTTCAGAATGTGGATTGTCGTGTTGCGCACCATGGGCAGTCGCTGGCCGCAGTTGTAGAAGTAGTTGCCCTGCAACGTGACGAAACGTTTTTTGTTGTCGCCGTTGCTATCGGAAGAGCCGATAAGCATGGTCTTGTCGTGGTTGCGGAACACGCAGTTTGAGACGGTGATGTTCGTGGAATCGTCTTTCATGTCGCACAAGCCGTCGTAGGTCTGCCATTTTTCTTGGCTGCTTCCGTTGGTCTGCACGTAACCGAGCGTCAGCGTGTCCTCAAACGTACAGTGGTCAATCCAAATATTCTTGCTTGTGTTCTGAATATTGACGCCGTCCCACTGCGCATTGTAGCCGTCGTTATTCTCGTGGTGGGGGAACGGATCGAACGCATCCTGTATGGTCAGGTTGCGAATTTGGATATTTGACGCGCCGCTAATCTGGATTGTGCCGCCACGGATGCCGCAGCCGGGTCCTTTGCCGATAAGCGTCGTATTCGATTTCAAATTCAATTTTATGCGGTCGCCATGCGTTTTATTGAGCGACCATATAACTTTTCCCACAGCGGTTTGCGGACTGGACGATGATTTGTCGTCCGTAGAAGTGGAGCACCCTGTGGCATACGCCTCTCGCAATGCTTTGTATGAACTATAGTCACTATTTTCTTTCACAAAAGCGTCCAGCGCGGGCGTTGAGTCCGTAGACTTGCCGCCTGCGGCAGGGAGCATTCCGTCCGACATATCAATCATCGCGGTGACGACAATCACGCCGCCTTTTGCAATCGCAGCCCTCAATGCGTCTTTGGTGGCGACTTCCGTGCCGCCGGTGGTCGCATAGTTTTTTCCCAAGCTTGCGTAGCCGAGCGGAGCGTCGGTCAAGGCGATGCTGCCTTTGGCAATTTTGACGGTGCATGCCGCCTTTTTTCCGTTCACCGTCATTGCGGTAATCGTCGCCGTGCCCGCGCCGACTGCGGTAACAGTCACCGTATTTCCTTGCGCGGGCGACACGGCGGCAATGCCCGTGTTTGAGGAAGCCCATGCAATCACCTTGAGGCTGTCGCCATCAAGGGCATCGGCATTGTCGATAGTCGCGGCAAGTTTTTCTGTCGCACCCGTCTCCAGTTCCAGTGCCGTTTTGTCCAAAGTGATAGCTGCGGGACATTCGTTCGCGACGGTTACCGTGTATGCGTTGCTTGTCAGGTCGCCCTGCCGCACCGTTACGGTTGCCGTGCCGCGGGTTTGTGCGGTCAGCGTCAATGTGCCGGTCGTGCTCGGCTCATAGTCCACAATGCCGGACGCGGGCGTAACCGTCCATGCGTAAGCCGCCGCTGTGTCTGCCGTCGTCTGTGCCGTAAGGGTAATCGTCCCGCCTACTTTGACATAGCCGTTGTCGGGCGCGGTAACAGCAATATACCCCCCCCCAACGTCATCTTCCGCACACGCTGTCAATGCCATTATCAGTGCCGCCAACGCGACGACAGGCAACGTCCGTTTTTTCTGCATAGTGAACCTCCGCATTGCCAGTCATTATACACCGCCGCGCCGAATTCCGCAAACTAAAAACGCCGCCACGGCGAACCATGGCAGCGTAAGGGCAGAACGTTTGCAGCGCAAACGGGGTTACCGTTTCAGCGTGTAGCCCGCTCCGGCGGAAGACATGGCATTCGTCTTTGCCTGCTCCGCAGTGACGGGGGTGTAGGTGTATACTTTGACCGCCGTGCTGAACAATGTTGAATCTGCTATCGTAGTTTTGTTCTTCCCTTTTGCAGAATTATCTTTATCACCCGAAGCGTGTACCGTACCTTGATTATTATCAAAACTGTACTGAATGCCCGAGTCGAAGTAATTTGCCTCCGTGTAGATAATGCTCGTCTCACGACAACCGACCGCATACGAATTCTTATACACCGCATTGCTGTCCGCATTGTAGTAATTGTTCAGAATGTGAATCGTCGTGTTGCGCACCATGGGCAGACGCTGACCGCAGTTGTAGAAGTAATTCCCTTGCAATGTGACGAAGCGTTCAGCGTTGTTACCGTCAGAAGTACCTGATCCGATAAGCATAGTCTTGTCGTGATTGCGGAAGATACAGTTTGAGACGGTGACATTTGTTGTCTTACTTGCCGGGTTTGTCCTGTTCTTTATATCACACAAACCGTCGTACATCTGCCATTTTTCATCAAGTGTTCCGGCCGTATACACATGCCCCACGGCAAGCGTATCTTCAAAGGTACAATGGTCAATCCAAACGTTCTCGCTCCCTTCCACGACAACGCCATCCCATTGCGCATTGTACTGATCACCAGCTTCATGATGAGGGAACGGGTCGAATGCATCTTTGATTGTCAAGTTGCGAATCTGAACATTTTTCGCGCTCGTAATCTGAATTGAACCGCCTTTGATACCGCACCCAGGTCCTGCACCGATGAGCGTCGTATTCGATAGTACTGACACCTTTATGATATTTCCGTATGCTTTATTGAACTCCCATAAAGTATCATACAGGGAACTGTTCTTTGAAGAATCTTTCGATTTATCCTCCGTGTCCTTTGTACAAGCCGAAGCATACGCATTTACCCATGCGGCATACGTGTCATATCCTTTATCTTGTTTTTTAACAAATGCATCCAATGTCGTTAAATTGGGGAATTCACTGGTTGAGGCAGGAAGCATTCCGTCTGACATATCAATCATGCCGTCAATAATAATCACGCCGCCACTCTTAATCGCGCTCAGCAAATCTGCCCGATTGGTAACCGTCTTTCCGCCCATGGTCACATAACTCGTTCCCTTGCTTGCGTAGCCGAGCGGAGTGTCGGTCAGGGAGATAGTTTTGCCGCTGAGGTCGGGGTCAGTCGGGGTTGAAGGCTGCGTACCCGTGCCACTACCTGATTGCGGCGTTATCGTGATGCTTTTGATATACAATTCGTTTGACGCGCCGATGTACAAAGTTGTGCCGTCGCCACCGTCAAACGTATCTGTATAATCAAACGACATGCCTTTATCAGCCACTACTGCTGTTGCTTTTTTCGTTTCACCGTTGCCCACGGTTACTTCCAAATTCCTATCAGAACTGCCATTAAAATACCACTGTATAGTCACCTTAACAGCACCTTTAACGTTGTCTATTTTGAGAGCATCTTTTTTAATACACAAACCGGCATCGCTATCATAACGATATGCAGGCTTACCTTGTGTCGTTCCTTTTTTTGTTCCATCTTTTGAAAGCACGAGTATCAACGCTTTCTTTTCACCATCAATTTCATGATTCTCGGTAAGTTCTTGAGATGTTGTGGTCAAATACGTAATATCTGTTCTATTAGTAAAATTCCACTCATCGTCACTTGCCGTCACGGACGTAGATGTCTGCGCAGTAACGGTAACCGTACACGTCGCATATATTCCGTTTGTCGTCGTTGCGGTAATCGTCGCTTCACCCGCGCTGACTGCGGTAACAAGACCGCTACCACTCACTTTGGCAATGCTTTCATTTGAAGAAGTCCATGTAATCTTTTTGTGTGCTGCGTCAAGAGCATCCGCATTACCAATCGTAGCCGTAATCTGCCCCGTTTCGTCCACTTTGAGGCTCAACGAAGTTGGACTAACCTCAATACCTGACGGCTGGACGACATCTGCGCCCTCAACCGTAACGCTGCACGTCGCCTTTTTCGTCGCATCAGCTTTTGCAGTAGCGGTTATCGTTGCCGTGCCTTCCCCTGCCGCCGTAACTTTTCCATTACTATCAACGGTCGCGACACTCAACTTGTTTGACGACCATGTTACTGCGGCAGAAACAACGCCGTTAATTTTTGCCTGAAGCGTTGCATCTTTTCCAATCTCAAGTGTTAGTGTCGTCGGCTCAATCGTAACAGTCTCAACACCCCCCCCGTTTCGGGGTCGTCGTTTTTGCATGCTGCAAACGCCAATGCCATGCACAGCGCAATGGCGATTTTTTGCATCGTCTGTTTCATATCGTATCCTCCATAAATAATACGCTGTTAGTCTGACTATAGCATGCTACGGTAAACAAGGCTACCCCCCCAACCCGTTTTTGAAAAAAACTTGGGGAAAAATGCCGTTTTTGCGCGGCGCGTCAGGTCAGTTCGTAGGTCTCGCCGTACTTGACCACCTGCACGTCCTGGTAGCCGCGCCCCGCAAGGTATTCCGTGAATGCCGCCTGCGCGTTCTTTTCGCCGTGCACCATAAAGATTTTTTTCAGGCGGGACGTGTCTATGGCATCGAGCCATTCGCCGCATTCCTTGTAGTCGGCGTGCGCGCTGAACGCGTTGATTGTCTCCACGCTCGCCCGCACGGCGTACCGCTCGCCCATGATGTTCACTTCCTTTTCGCCGTCGCGGATTTTGCGCCCCAGCGTGTTTTCCGCCATGTAGCCCACGATGAGAATCGTGTTGCGCGGGTTGGAAATGCTGTTGGCAAGGTGATGCTGGACGCGCCCCGACTCGCACATGCCGTCCGCGCTGATGATAATCATCGGGCCGGGCTTGTCGTTCAGGCTCTTCGACTCTTCCACGCTCGACACGAACGAAAGCGCGCCGAATCCGAACGGGTTTTTGTGGTGGTCAAGGAACGCCTTTTTTACGGCGGAACTGTAGCATTCGGAATGCACCTGATAGATGCCCGTGGCGTTCACTGCCATGGGAGAGTCCACGTAAATGGGAATCTGCGGGATTTTGCGCTGGTCAACGAGCAGGTGCAGGTAGTAGACCAGCTCCTGCGTGCGCTCAATGGCGAACGCGGGAATGATAATCTTGCCTTTCTTGTCAATGGCGCGGCGAACGACTTTGCGCAGCTCTTCCATGGCGATTTCCGAGCCTTCGTGGAGGCGGTCGCCGTAGGTGCTTTCCAGAAAGATATAGTCGGGCGCGGGAATGTCCGTGGCCGGGTCGCGGATAATCGGCTTGCGCTTGCGCCCCAGGTCGCCCGTAAACAGGATGCGCATCTCGCCGTCGCTGCCGTCCGCGCCCGCGCGCTGTCCCGTTATCGTCATGCAGGCAAACGCCGAGCCGAGGATATGCCCCGCGTCAAAGAATTCCAGCACGACTCCGGGAGCGACGATCATCTTGCGGTTGTACGACTGCGTGACAATCTGGTCCGCCGCCTTCACGCAGTCCGCCTCGTCGTACAGCGGCTGCCAGACGAATTTCTCGCCTTTCTTGATTGCCTGCTTGCGCAGGTACTCCGCGTCCCGTGCCTGAATGCGCGCGCTGTCCATCATAATCAGCATGGCAAGGTCGCGCGTGGCGGGCGTGGCGTAGATGTTGCCGTTAAAGCCCTTGCGCACGAGCACGGGCAGCAGCCCGCAGTGGTCATAGTGCGCGTGGGTCAGGATGACCGCCTCGATTTTGTCCGTCGCAATCTCAAAGGTGCGGTTCTTTTCGTCGCTTTCTTTTCGCTTGCCCTGAAACGCGCCGCAGTCCACCATGAACGCCCGCCCGTCAATCTCAAAAATATGCTTCGAGCCGGTCACTTCCTGCGCCGCGCCGAGCGAATACACCGTTACTGCCATGAGCGTCCACCTGTCCTTGTCGTCTTGCCTTTATTTTAAAGCCAAAAAAGCGAATGCACAAGAAAAAAGTGCGCGCCCGCGCGGATTCGGCTAGGCCTCTTGCAGTGCCTGCGCGGCGCAGGATTCCAGCTCGGCAATGGTATGGCGGGCGAGCAGCGATTTTGTGCCGCTTATCAGCTTGGGACTCATGCTGAGTGAGCGGATTCCCATGCCCGCAAGGATTTTTGCGCCGTCGGCGCGGCTCGCCATTTCGCCGCACACGCTGACGGGAATGCCGGCGTTCGCCCCGTGCGTGACCGTCGCGCGGATCAGACGCAAAACGGCGATGTGCAACTCGTCGTACAATGGCGCGACCGTGGCGTTCTCGCGGTCAACGCCCACCGTGTACTGCGTCAAATCGTTCGTTCCTATAGAAAAAAAGTCGCTCTCGGACGCGAGCAGATCCGCCGCAACCGCCGCCGCCGCCGTCTCCACCATAATGCCGATCGGCACGTCCGCCTTAAACGGAATGCCGTCCGCAAGCAGGCTCTCGCGCACCTCGCGGGCAATCTCGCGCGCCTTGCGCACCTGCGCCACGTCGGTGATGAGCGGCAGCATGATCTTGAGGTTGCCGAACACGCTCGCCCGGTACAGCGCGCGCAGCTGCGTCCTGAGCTGCTGCGGATAGGCAAGGCTCAGGCGGATGGCGCGCAGCCCCATGAGCGGGTTTTTCTCGCCGTGCGCGAGCGGGTCTTTTGTCGGGACGAGCTTGTCGCCGCCCGCGTCGAGCGTACGGATCGTGACGGGCTTGTCTTGCATCAGATCGAGCACCGTCCGGTACGCATTGAACTGCGATTCCTCGCTGAACGTGTTCTCGCTCATAAACAGGAATTCCGTGCGGAACAGCCCGATGCCGTCCGCCCCCTCTTCCAGCGCGACACCCGCCTCTTCCACCGTGCCGATGTTCGCCAGCACCGTGACGCGCGTGCCGTCCTTGGTCAGCGCGGGCTTGTCGCGGAACGCCGTCAGCTCGGCGGCATGCTGCTTGTGCGCGGCAAGCTTCGCCTCAAATTCGGCAACGGAATCGCTGTCGGGGTTGAGCGTGACCTCGCCCACCACGCCGTCCACCACCACCGTATGCCCCGTCTTTGCGTGCCGGGTAATCTGGTGGAGCGCGAACACCGCCGGAATGCCGTAGTTGCGCGCAAGTATGCCCACGTGGCTCGAAACGCCGCCTTCTTCCAGCGCAAGCCCCGCGATGTTCCGGCGGGAAAGGATAATCGTGTCGCTCGGTGCCATGGCATGTGCCACGATGACCGCGCCGTCCGGCACCTGATTGATGTCGAACGGGTGGAAGTCGAGCAGGTCGTCAAGTACGCGCCCGAAAATGTCGCAGATGTCCTGCGCGCGCTCGGCAAGATAGGCGTTCCCGCTGTTGCGCAATTTGTCGGCATATTCGTTCGTCTTGGCGAGCAGGACGTACTCAATCGTGCGGTCGCCCGCGCGGAACGTCTTTTCAAGGTCGCCCAGGAATTCGGGGTCGTTGAGCATGAGGAAATACGTCTCAAAAATCTCGCCCTGCACCTTGTCGCCCCTGACCGCCGCCAGGTCCTGCGCCACCTGCGCCGACACCGCCTGCACCGAAGCCTGAAACCGCGCCCACTGCGCCGGAATCTCGTCCGCCGCCACCTGCCCCTGCGGAATCACCCGTTCCTGCGCGGCAGGAATGACAAACGCCTTGCCCAGCCCAATCCCGCCGGAAGCCGAAATCCCCAAAAATACGTCCATACCGTCATCATACCGACCGGGTGCGGAATGTCAAGCGGCGGATTTTTTTCTCCGCTTGGAAGCGGAGGGAACTTTATTTGGGAGAGGGAAACCCCTCTACTTCCGAAGCGGGGGTTTCCCTCTCCCAAACGTCGCAAGGCAAAGCCTTGCTTAACGAGTTTTGCTTTGCAAAACTCGCACTCTCCCTTCCCCAGCACGGCTTAGGGCTGACCGCCCTAAGAACCCGTCGCAAGGCGTTGTCTTGCTTAACGAGTTTTCTTCGAAAACTCGGCAAACAGCGCATCGCACTGCGGCACGGGGAAAGCGGAAATGACGGGCGTTTTTGTGGAAATTGCGCCGGGGCAAAGAAAACGCGGCGCATTTTGGCAAAAATCACGTCAAGTCAAACAAAACGTCCCGCGTTTTCAAAGAAATCACATCAGGACGACCAAAACGCGGCGCGTTTTGGCGGAAATCGTGTCGGGGCAAGGAAAACGCCCGCCAAACCGCACGCGAATTGGTCGGAAAACTACAAAAAAAAACAGTATATTCTCTACGGCGTATAGTATGATGTAATCATCACAATATTTCATCTGGAGGTAAATCATGATGAAGAAAATTTCAAAACTCGCCCTGCTCGCAGCGGCGACGGCATTCCTGCTCGCGACATTCCCCGCATGTGACAATGATGACGGGGACGATGACACCAAGACCGAACAGGAGGACGACAAGACCGGCGGTGACGATGAATCAGGCAGCGGTGCGCAGACAACGACTTACAACTTCGTAGGTCTCTCCGCTTCAGATTTCAAAGACGAAAACGGAAATGCCGTATCTGCATGGGGAATGAGTAAAGATGGTGCTGGCTCAAAATGGGAGAAAAGCGAAGCGGTAAACCTTCCCGGCGGTTTTACGACGGTGGCAAGTGCAACGGTATATTGCGAAAAACAAACCGGAGATAACGAAAACAAGCAAGTCCTGATTCGTGCCCGCACAGATGCAAACTCAAAGACTACGGCACTCAACTACAATGGCGGTGCGACCACCGACATCTCTGACGGCATCGCAATCGATCAACTTGACCGATACATCAAAATCCACGTTGACAGCGCAGGAACTGTTAGTGCGTCAATCAAGATCACAGCTTCATCCAAAAAAGAAGGAACATTGCAGATTGCCTTCGTTAACGGAGAGGGCAAGTGTATCGAAGACCCTGTGACCGCAGATGTCAAGACCGGAAAAATCACCGGCACTAACAATCAGTCTGGGACGGTAACCGGCACGGTAACTGCTGCGACGGACGTATATCTCGTGTTCAGCCGCTGCAATGAAAATACTACTGGCGGCGGAATGGATGTCACCCAAATTACCGTAACTCCCACCGCAAACTAACCAGCGTCCCCGCCGCGCGGGAGTCACAGCGCGGCAAATATCCGCAAGGAAGAGCAATGCTCTTCCCTACGGCTCTCACCAAATATATTGGAGACATACAGCATGACAAAGCAAGAAAAAATCGATTTCCTGCGGGAACTCAAGGCAGAAATCAATGAGAACACGACCTTTTCCTGCACCTATCCGATTGACGAACGCATCGACTATTTTATCTGGGTCAAGACAAAGGATGCAAAGATAGGAAACCTTGACTGCCATTACGAAGTGATTTTTTATTCCCGTGGCGATGGGGTGCGCACTGACGTGCCTTTTGTCGAAGTGCATTTTGAAAATCCGGAAACTTTCGAGAATTTCCATGGTATAGACCTTCCTGAAGGGCTTGAGTATGCTGACTGGGAGGGCAGAAAAGACAGCCGTATTGTATACACGGACGAAGGCAAGAACTTCTCCAAAGAGGCGATTATAGAAAGGCTCAAAAAACTGGAACGGCTTATCGGGCAGGATCTGAGAGACGCTTTCGCCCGCCAAATTCCCAAGGCAAAAAAGAAAACGGTACAGAGAGAGCCTGAATACCCAAGAAACCCCGCTGTGATTGAAAATGCGCTCTGTTACGCCGGCAACAAATGCGAGATTGACAATACACATACAAGCTTTATCGCGGACGACGGCGAAAATTACATGGAAGGTCATCACTTGATTCCCCTGTCAAAGCAGGGTGATTTTGAAACATCGCTTGACCAAGAGCAGAACGTCGTGTGCCTCTGCCCCAACTGCCACAAAGAAATTCATCACGGCAAGGACAGGCTAAAATTGGTCACCGAGTTATGGAACAAACGGAAAACGGATCTGAAAGCGGCAGACATCGGCATCAACTTGTCTGACCTAAAAGCATATTACTCATAAGCCGGGCAGACGCAGTGCCGTCCGGCAGGAGAGAGCGTGACCAACAAAGCCCGCAGTTTTTGAAGGTTTCTGCGGGCTTTCCGCCCACACCGCAAAGCGCAGGCGATTTTCTTTGAGGCGCACGTTTTTGCAGAAAACATGCCGTGGCGAGCAAAACGCGGCATGTTTTTGCAGAAAATGCGCCAGAACAAAGAAAACGTCCCGCGTTTTCACGAAAATTGCGCCGGGTCAAGCAAAACGCCGCGCGTTTTCGCCAAAAATGCGTCGGGACAAGCAAAACGTCCCGCGTTTTCATGGAAATCACGCTGAGACAAGCAAAACGCGGCGCGTTTTTGTGAAAATTGCGCCACGGCGGGCAAAACGCCGCACAAAACTCGAAGCGGGGTCTTGGGGCAGCCGCCCCAAGACGTGCTGGGAAAGGGAGAGGGTTTGGGAGAGGGAAACCCCCGCTTCGGAAGTAGAGGGTTTTCCCTCTCCCAAGAAAGTTCCGCCCGCTTCCAAGCGGGAAAAATACATTAAGCTACATCTTCAACAGGAGGCAAACCATGAAGAGAGTAAAAGTTGACATCCGCATCACCGACGCGGACACCGTATCGGACGCGCTCGTGCGCATCTACAGGGAGGCCGCGAAGGACGGCGCGGTTGCAAAAGATGCCGCGCTTGCAACGATTATGGGCGAGGTGGAGACGCTCTCCGCCAAAATCACCACGGCAATCAAGGCGGACAAGGTTTCCCGGTCGCTTGAGGACGCGGACTCAAAGCGCGACGAGGCGATCCGCTCGCTCGGCACGCTGCTTGCGGGCTACGGGGCAATCCCTGTCGCCGCAAAGAAAGCCGCCGCCGAAAAACTGCTCGCCACCTACGACAAGTACGGCAAGTCGATTGCGGGCGAAAGTTACGCGCGCGAATCTTCTTTGATTGAATCGATGTTGGAGGATTTCGCCGCGGAGAGCCTTGCCGACGCAATCAAGTCGCTCGACGGCGTTGCCGATTTAATCGCATCGCTCCGCACCGCGCAGGACGACTTCAACGCCGCCAACGACAGCGCGACCGCCGCGCTCACCGCCAAGGGCGAGTCCGCCTACGCCGTCAAGAAGCCTCTGCTCGCCGCAATCAATGAGAAACTCGTGCCCTACCTCACGGCCATGGCCGCAGTGAATGCGGAGTACGCCGACTTCGCCGCAAAAGCCGACGTAGAAATCGTCAAAGCAAACGCAAGCGTGGCAAAGAAGTAGTGCGGGGCAAGCCGTCCACCCAACCCTAAAGCGGGGTCTTGGGGCAGCCGCCCCAAGACGTGCTGGGGAAAGGGTGGGGTTTGGGGAGGGAAAACCCCCGCTTCGGCAGTAGAGGGGTTTCCCCTCCCCAAAACGTTCCGCCCGCTTCCAAGCGGGAAAAACCAATTGCGCAACCCCGCCCCTTTCTGTTATACTACGCGCATTATGGCAGACAAAGATATGTGTCCCTGCGGTTCGGGGAAAGCCTATGACGAATGCTGCGAGCCGATTATCACCGGGACGGCAAAAGCGGCGACGGCGGAAGCGCTGATGCGCGCACGCTACTCCTCATATGTCAAGCACGAAATTCCGTTCATCATCAGTTCCTGCGAAGAAGGCGACAAAATCGCGGAAATCGACCGCAAGGCGACCGAGGACTGGAGCCGGCGTTCCACCTGGCACGGGCTGCGCATCCTCCGCACCGAAAAAGGCGGCGAGCAGGACGACCGGGGCATCGTCGAATTCGAGGCGATCTACACCGACAAGTCCGGCGTGCGCGGCATTCACCATGAGACGGGCAATTTTAAGAAAGTCAACGGCGAATGGCTCTATTCCGACGGCGTGGTCAAGCCGATACCGTCCGTGCGTGAGGGCGAAAAAATCGGGCGCAACGACCCGTGTCCCTGCGGCAGCGGCAAAAAATACAAAAAATGCTGCGGACGATAAATGCCTGATCACATCATCACCGGCTTCCACGCGGTTGAGGAGCGTATCCGCCGGGCGGCGGAAAGCGGCGCAGCGGGTCTTTCCGTGCAGTACGGGACGATCGGTCCGCGCGTCAAAAAAATCCTTGAGCTGGCAAAAAAGGCGGGCATTCCCGCACAGGCAACGGACGACCGCGCGCTCGACGCGCTCGTACAGCATTTGCCACCCGTCGCCCGCGACCACCGGGGCATCGTGCTGATTGCCGCCGGAGAAAACGGCGCGCGCGGCGGCGTGGACTTTGACCAATGGGTCGCAGCCTGCGCGGACGATTCGCGGCGGACGGTGCTTCTCCTTGATTCTATTACCGACCCGCACAACGTGGGCGCGATTTTGCGCTCCTGCGACCAGTTCGGCGCGGATTTGGTGGTCATGCCCCAACGGCGCGGCATGAGCGACATCACTTCCAACGAAATCATCGCGCGTTCGAGCGCGGGCGCGAGCAGCTGGGTTGCCGTCGCGGTGGTGACCAACCTGGTGCGCGCCGCACAGCAGCTCAAGGCGGCGGGCTTCTGGCTGTACGGCGCGGACGCGGGCGGGCAGAGCGTGCAGTCGGTCACGTTCGCGCAGAAAACCGCGCTCGTCATGGGCAGCGAGGGAACGGGCATTGCGCGGCTGCTGCGCGAGCAGTGCGACGGCGCGGTCTCCATTCCCACCTGCGGAAAAATCGACAGCCTGAACGTAAGCGTGGCGGCGGGCGTGCTGCTGTACGAACGCTACCGACAAGGATTATGCACATGACAATCGCTTCTTTTTTTACGGTGCTGCTCACGTTCTTCGTGGCAGAAATGGGCGACAAGACGCAGCTCATGCTGTTCGCGCTCACGTCAAAGTACAAAATCCGCTCGATCGTAGTCGGCACGGCGGCGGCGATTCTGGTGATTAACGGCGTTTCCGTCTGTGCGGGCGGACTGCTCAACGAATTCCTCAAGTCGCACCTGTGGATCGTCAAGCTGATTGCGACGGTCGCGTTCTTCTATTTTTCGCTCACGTCGCTCGTCAAGGAATCGGGCGAGGAAGAAGGCGGCGAAAGCAAAATCAAATTCGCCGCGCTCGCCGTGTTCTGCATTTTCTTCATCGCCGAGCTGGGCGACAAGACGCAGCTGTCCGCCATCACCTTTGGGGCGACCAACGGGCTGAACGCGGGGCTGTTCTTTGTGTGGGTTGCCTCGTCCATCGGCTTCTTTGCCGCCGATATGATCGGGCTTGTGCTCGCCTTCGTCCTGCACGGAAAAACGCCCGACACATTCTTCAAGCTGCTCGCCTTTGCGGTGTTCGCGGTGTTCGGCTTTGTCAACCTGCACACGGTCGTCACGTCGCTTGCCTTGCGCGCGTATCTCGTGCCGATTATGGCGGGCGCGGCGGTCGTTTTCGTTGCGCTTTGTATTGCTATTTCGCTCAAAAATCGCTACAGTACAAAACATGGACGAACTGAAACGACAGATTAAGGAAATTATCGTATCATCTNTGGANCTTGAGGACATTCAGCCGGAAAACATNGTTGACGACGAGCCGATTTTTGGCGCGGGGCTGGGGCTGGANTCAATCGACGCGCTTGAGCTGGGCGTCGCNCTCAAAAAGAAATTCGGGGTCAAATTCANCGCGGAGAGCAAGGACAACAAAAAGCACTTNGCNTCCGTCAACGCGCTCGCGGAATTCATCGCAAAAGAAAAACAAATCGGGTAAGACGATGCAGAAAGAACAACTGTTTGACAAGCTCAAAGAAGTGCTGACGCACGAATTTGATCTGGACGAATCGATCATAACGCCGGACGCGAACATCGCGACNGANNTNGACTTGGANTCAATCGACGCGGTGGANCTGATTGTCAAGATGAAGCCGTACCTGACGGCGCGGATTGAGCCGGANGCGTTCAAGTCCGCNAAGACGCTCGCCGACGTGGTGAGCATNCTTGAGCCGATCGCNCGGTAATGCGGTTGCCCAAACCGNTTTTTTACGTCATNTCCGCGCTGTATCCCGTGCTGGTGTTNNNCTGNNTGGTNCTGTTGCACGTGCCGGTGCGGATTTTTTCGCTGTTCGTNATCGTGATTGCGGCGGCGTATTTTTTGGTGGCGACGCAGCACCNCAGCAAAAAGACNNTGCGGCTGCTCGTCTCCTCCGGGCTGCTGCTCGCGGCGGGNTTTGTCTGCCTGATAACGGGNAGCGCGCTGTTNTTNAAATGCTATCCCGTGGTCATCAGCGNGATTTTNNTNTGNGCNTTCGGCTACACGCTGTTCGACCGCCCGACCATGGTGTTCCGCCTTGCCACNATGACGGACAAGTCAATCGTCGGNTCGCTNGCGGAAAAGCGGNTCGAATCGTACTGCNCNAAAGTGACGGTCGTGTGGTGCGTCTTTTTNGTGCTGAACGGCACGGTCGCNCTCATCACGGTNTTCGNGCNCAACGACCTGCTTTGGTCGGTTTACAACGGCGGCATTTCCTATCTGCTCATGGGACTGCTCTTTGCCGGAGAATTTATTGTCAGAAAGGTGGTGAACGCAACNATGCCCAAGGCGATTCCTCTTTCCCGGTTTGACGCGGCTTCACGCGCGCCGGACACAATCCTGTGCTACGAGCGCAAATGGACGGACGGTGTGTATCTGACCTGGCGCGATTTCCTGCGCGACAGCGCAAAAGTGCGTGCCTTTATCCGCGCCCACGACGACGCGCAGAAATGGATTCTGCACTGCGAGGATTACTGGTATTTTCTGGTGAGTTTTACCGCGCTGCTGCAATGCGGCAAGGAAATCCTGCTCACGGCAAACGTGTCGCCCCGCTTCCTTGCCGAAATCCGCAACGAGCCAAGCATCCGCTTTTTGACCGACCTGACGATGAGCGACAGCGACTTTGTGCCGGACATCCTTGCGCACGGCGCAGAACCGGCAGAATCCGCGCAGGAAACGCCGCACATCAGCGCGGACGACACGAACATTATCCTGTACACGAGCGGCTCGACGGGGCATCCCAAGGCGGTACGCCAGCGGCTGACCGAATTCGAGCTGGACAACGCGTTCGTGCTCGGCAAATGGGGCGAAGAATTCCTGCGCCGCAAGCTGTGCGCCACCGTCAGCCAGCATCATATTTACGGCCTGCTGTTCACGATCATGCTGCCGTTCACCGCCGCCGTGCCGTTCCGCCGCACAAGGATCGAACTGCCCGAAGCATTCGAGCAGCTGGACGACACTTCCTATATGATTATCGCCGTGCCCGCGTTCCTCAAACGTACCTGCGCCGACTACGCCGGGCGAAAACTGCCGCTCACCGACCCGTGGATTTTTACGAGCGGCGGCGTACTCACGCCCGAAGTGGCGCGGGACACCGACGGCGTGTTCGGTTTCTGGCCCATGGAAGTGTACGGAAGCACGGAGACGAGCGGCATTGCCTACCGGCAGAGCAAGAACGGCCTAGAGTGGACGCCGTTCGACAACGCAAAAATCTGGAAGAACGACGACGGCTGCCTGGTCATCATCTCGCCGTACATCAAGAACCCGGACGGATTTGCCACGGGCGATCTGGTGGAAATCCACGACGACGGACGATTCCTGCTCAAAGGGCGGGCGGACAGCATCGTCAAAATCGAAGAGAAGCGCATATCGGTGACGGAAGTGGAGAACCGGCTCGTGCAGTCGGGGCTGGTGCAGGACGTGTGCGTCGTGCCGATGAGCGACCGCCGCCAGTATCTTGCCGCCGCAGTCGTGCTGAACGACGCGGGCAAAGCCATGTTCGCCCGCACGGAAAAATACCTGATAAACCGCCATTTCCACGATTATCTGATGCAGTTCTTTGAGAACGTCGTGCTGCCCAAAAAATGGCGGTTTCTGGACGCGCTGCCNATGGACGCGCAGGGAAAGAAGAAAAAAGCCGACATTCAGGCATTGTTCGCCCCCGAAAATCCCCATGGCATTCCCGCAGAACGCGTGCTGCACAAGACCGACCATTCCGTGGATTTGGAAGTGACGATTCCCGCCACGAGCGAATATTTTGACGGGCATTTTCCACAGTTCAAGCTGCTTCCCGCCGTGGCGCAGGTTGATTTGGTCACGTTGTTCGCACAGCGGTATTTCGGCACAGAACGCACCGTCTCCCATATCAAGCGCAGCA
The DNA here is from genome assembly GCA_014804085.1 of Treponema sp. Lineage (GTDB taxonomy): Bacteria > Spirochaetota > Spirochaetia > Treponematales > Treponemataceae > Treponema_D. The sequence continues at coordinate 182,182 of JAAVAM010000034.1, forward strand.
AGTTTTCGGAGAAGCTCCTGCCCGACACGACGGTCGTCTTTCACCTGACCTATGACAGCGAGCAGAAAAGCGTCTCATTCAAAGTGCAGGATTTGGGCGCGACCGTCACGTATGCGGGCGGCATATATCTGACATAAAAAACGGCGACTGAAAGCAGTTGGCAAACGAACGGAATAATTTGTCAAACTGATTGATTTGTGATATACTGACAGTGAGGTAGCAATTATGGAACCGAGAATTCGTATCCTGTTCATTTCGTACATCACCATTCTTCTGCTGATTGTGGGGGTTGGTGTCGTTCCCTATTTCGTCAAAGGCGATTATAAAAAAGACACNCTCGTGGTAGATCCGGCACGGGTGGAAAAAGAAGCCGAAAAGCCGGAACCCGTTGCCCAGGCNGCGGACGCGGAGACAGCGGCGAAAGAAGCCGACGACCTGTTCACTGGCACTGCCCGTGTCATTGAGACGGACGCAAAAAGGCATTTCGTCCGCTTTGAGCTTGTGGAAGACGAGGCGCTTTTTGAGCAGGCGAGCGACCGGCTGTTCGCCATGATGGACGGCAAGAACGGCAGCGACATCGTTATCAACTACAAGAAAAAGGCCGACCCAAACGGCAATATCCGTTACAATTTTTCTGAGTCGCAAGAAGTCTTCAACCGCTAGGGCTGCTTTTTGCCATGACCGGGGGCATCATCATTCCTGTCTACAAGCACGGCAAGGCGTGTGCCACCGTGGTGGACGGGTTGTCGCAGTATTCGTATCCCATCATTTTGGTTGACGACGGCAACGACGGGGAGATAAAGGCATATCTCCGGCAGATTGCGGACGGCAACCCCGCCATAACGCTCGTCACGCTCCCAGAAAACCGGGGCAAGGGCGGGGCGGTTATGGCGGGCATCGCAAAGGCACACGAAATGGGCTGGACGCATGCCCTGCAAATCGATGCCGACGGTCAGCACGACCTGACGCGCGCGCCGTTTTTCTTTGCGCAGGCAGCAACAAATCCCGCCGCGCTCATCTGCGGCTATCCCGAATACGACGCGAGCGTACCTGCCCACCGCAAGAACGGGCGCAAATTCGCCAACACCTGGGCAAAAATCGTCAGCTTTGAACGCGGTATTGTTGACTCGATGTGCGGCTTTCGCGTCTATCCCGTCGAACCGACGCTCCGAGTCTTCCGGCACAGCTACTGCGACAAACGCATGGGATTTGACATCGAAATCCTTATCCGCCTCATTTGGGCGGGCGTTCCGTGTTTGTTTTTTCCCGTGCGCGTCACGTATCCCGCAGACGGCGTAAGCAATTTCCACGTCGTGCGCGACAACGCGCGCATCTCATGGGTGTACACCCGGCTTTGTATCGGCATGATACTGCGCCTGCCGTTCCTGCTCGCAAAAATGATCCGACGGAAGCGCGCGCCGTGAGCGAAAAACACCCGGCAGAACGCTGGTACGAAATAAAAGAAAAGCATCACGCCGCAGGGCTTGCGCTGACGTTCGCCCTGCTCAAAATCCTGCCGTCTGCGGCGGTGCGGGCAATCGCGTTTCCCGTGGGATTTTTTTACTGGCTGTTCGGCAAAAAGACACGCGCCGTCAGCAGNCAGTACCTGCGCCANGTNAANGCCGTGCGCGTCAAAAACGGACAGCCGCCGCTCANAATCAGCACGCTCAAGCATATCNTNTCNTTNGCCATNACGCTNACCGAAAANCTNGAAGTCTGGGCNGGNAAATTCTCGTTCANGCAGATTCATTTTCAGGACGACGACACGGACGACNTGGTGCAGAACNTNGAAAACGGGCGCGGNGTCATGCTGTTCATCTCNCACNTGGGGAACAGCGAACTGCTGCGCGGACTGGCNANCGCACATGAGACGGGCGTGACCAAGCCGTTCGTGNTCAACTCGATCATAAATATGTCNGTGACGGCAGGATTTAANGCGCTGCTCAAAAAAATCAACGCGGATGCCACGATGAATATCATCAGCGCGGACGANATTTCNCCCGACACGATGATCATGCTGCAAGAAAAAGTCGCGGGCGGAGAAATGGTGGTGATTGCCGGCGACCGCACGAGCGCNCANACGCAAACCCGCTTTGTGGCGCAGGATTTTCTGGNCGAGCAAGCACCNTTCGCCTACGGGGCTTACCTNCTGTGCGCGCTGCTCAACGTGCCGACCTATTTTGTGTTCGGCATACGCCAAAAAGACGTGAGCCTCCGCCCGCAGTANGATTTTTATGCGCNCANANNCCCCGTCACNTTTGACTGCGGGCGCANAGAACGCGAGGANCGCATCCGCCAGACCGTTGCGGCATACGCGCACGANCTGGAACGCCACTGCCTTGCGCATCCCTACCAATGGTACAACTTCTTNGATTTTTGGGCGATGCCGTAAAACCCCGGAAATTTACCGCATGAAACAAACTGTTTCATGCGGTAAAACAAAGTGTTTCACGCCGTAAAACAGTTTGTTTCACNGCGTGAAACACTTTGTTCCAAAAGNCCGCAACAGCCTGCAACACTTTTTCNGTCGCCGGTTGTGTGCTTTGCTTTCCATTCGGCATAGGGCTTGCGGATTTTGTTGACCCANGTTCCCGTGTAGGCNTAGCCGTTGCGCCGTTCCTTGCTCATGTCGTTGAAGTCNGCGCAGATTNTGCGGTTGCGGTCGCACCAAACGGGCTGCATGGTCTGCAAGTCGTACATACGCGCCCACAGNTCGGGNGCGGACGGGTCGTCNACCATGACCTGCTCGTAGTCGGTGTACTGCCCCGCGCTGGAAAGCTCGCCCNCCCGCTTTTCGCGCACGATTTTCTTGCCGNGGATNACGATGTCNTCGCGCAACAGCCAGTCACATGCGGCGGCAATGCTTTTTTTGAGCGCGTCGGACGGATTCGGGTCTTCCATGAGCATGAGNACCAGCTCCACGCTTTCGCTCGTGGTGATTGACGGCGGCTCAAAGGCNCGCGCCCATATCGGCTGCAAGGTCTCGTGGTCGTGCTGCTGNCACCAAGCGGTCAGGAGTTCCGTGCCGTCCGCCTGCGGCACGGCAATCTGCGTATTGATGACGCACTGGACTGCGCGGTCATACGCTTTCCGTGCTTTCTTCGGCGCGTCNTTGCCCAAAAACGCGTACCGTGCGTTGCCGTCGGCGATGTCCCGCAGCGTCGCCATCGTCCCGGTCATCACGTCGTCGTTGTAGGTAATGCCGTACACGTCCGCGCCCGTCCACCCGCCGGAGACCGGGTGCTGCGCGTTCAGAATCCACTCGAACGCCCGGATTGCCGCCGCCCGATAGCGCGGGTCGGGCACTTGNCGGTACACCTGCGCGAGGTAGGCAATCTGCGCGTACACGTTGCGGTTGTCGAGCGTACTCTGCTGTCCGTTCGTCTTNAGCTGATAGGTGAGCGGCGGCACGCGCTGCAACGAATTATGCTGCCCTTCCAGCTCGTTGCGGTAATATTTCCGCGCCCAGTCGTAGTTTTTCTTCCAGCCGCCGTCGGGATTTTGCAGCCACAGCATATTTTCGGCAATGCCCACAATCTGGCTCTCGTCGTACAGCGGATACGGCGGAATGCGGTTCTTGTACCCGTTCCGCGCATGGTTGATAGAATCATTGAACGGGCGCAACGAAATCGGCTGGTACGAAACCTCGTTCCTCGCCTTCCATTCGTCGTTCGTCTCGTCCTTTCGGCTATCCACCGCAACGGTTGTGGACGCACAGGAAATCAGCCCCGCCACGCAGAGCGCAGAAAAAAGCAATCGTCTCATACCGAAAAGTATACACTGCCCGGCACGATTCCGCAACGGAAAAAGCACGGGCGCGTCAGAAAGTCACTTTTTTCTATAAAATATGCGCAATCAACGCAAAAAATACTGGCACTCTATAAAAAACTGGGGTATAATAAAAGCAGTCATTTTTTATTTAAGGAAATCAAACTATGGCAAAAGAGAAGAAAGAACTGGATCGCTTCGACACCAATGCAAAGCGGGGAATGCAGATTCTGACGAAGCTGATGGGAATTATCGTCGGTTCGGTCGTGCTGAGCGTGGTCGGTGTCGCTGTCCTGGAACTGAACATCTTTGACCGCGGCATGCGCTCGTCCACGGACAACGACCTGATGAGCTATGCGACGGGACTTGAGATGACGCTCAAAGACTGGCGCGACACGTTGGAGGCAGATGTCATGCTGCTTTCAACCCACCCGGACATCGCCAGCGGAGTAGCAACATCAAATCTGGCAAACCTGCGTTCCATTCTGAACAACGCGAACGGAACGCTCAACGTGGAAGTGCTGGTCATCACGGATCAGAGCGGTGTGGTGCTGGTCGGCGAGGGCGCAGAAGAAGGGTCGAGCCTCTCGTCACTGGCGATAGTGCAGAGCGCGCTCCGCGGCACGGCGGGATACTCCTACGATGTCATCAGCGGCATCGGCTACTCAATGCTCGCCGTCGCGCCGGTACGTTCGGGCGGCAAGGTTATCGGCACGGTCATCGCCGCCTACTCGCTCGAAAACGGCGACATCGTGGATCAAGTGCGGAATTCTTATTCGGCGGAATGTACGATTTTCAGGGGAAACATACGCGTCGCGTCCTCGTTAGGGCGCAACGTCATCGGCACGGCCATGGATGATGCGCTCGTGATGAACACGGTTCTCCGGGAAGGGAACATCTACCACGGCAATATCATCATCAACAGCAAAAAATACATGAGCGTGTACTTCCCGCTCATGGCAAGTAACGGCAACATTTCCGGCATGGCGTTCATTGCGCGTCCTATGACGATTATTGACAACGTGCGCAACCACACGCTCCTGCTCGTCGCGCCGAGCGCACTGCTGCTCATCGCGCTGCTCGCGTTCTTCAGCTATCGCTTTGTGCAGTGGCTCATGTGGCGTATCTACAACGTGACGAACTTCCTCAAGGAGCTTGAGACGGGCGACGCGGATTTGACCAAGCGGTGCAAACTCTTTATCCGCGACGAAATCGGCGACCTTATCATTCACTTTGACTTCTTCCTTGACAAGTTGCAACAGATTATGACCGAGGTCAAAGGCACAAAGACCGAGCTGAACGCAAGCGGCTCAAACCTTTCTGCCGAAACGGCGGACACGGCAAGCGCGATTTCGCAGATCCTTGCGAACATCGACGGCATTCATCAGCAGATTACGGCGCAAGGCTCCAGCGTTGACCAAACAGCAAAAGCGGTGCGCGAAATCTCCACGAACATCACAAGCCTTGACACATTGGTCGAAAACCAGTCGTCGGGCGTTGAAGAGGCAAGCGCGTCAATCGAAGAGATGATCGGGAACATCGCCACCGTCACCGCGAACGTAGACAAAATGGCAGAATCGTTCAGCGCACTCAACGAAAATATGCAGATGGGATTTGCCAAACAGCAAGGCGTGAATGAACGAATCCAGCAGATTGAAGGACAGAGCGATCAGCTTTCCGAGGCGAACCTCGCGATTGCTTCCATTGCGGCGCAGACGAACTTGCTTGCCATGAATGCGGCAATTGAGGCGGCACACGCGGGCGATGCGGGCAAAGGCTTCTCCGTCGTCGCGGACGAAATCCGGAAACTCTCCGAGACCTCAAGTATGCAGTCGCGCTCTATCGGCGAGCAGCTTACCAAAATCCACGACGCAATCGGCGAGGTCGTCGCGTCGTCAAATGAGGCGAGCGAGGCATTCGGCACGGTTTCCGCGCACATCAAGCAGACGGACGAACTGGTCCGGCAAATCAAGAACGTGATGGAAGAGCAGAACGCCGGCTCACGGCAAATCGGCGACGCAATCCGCAACATGAATGACAGCACGGTGGAAGTGCAGAAAGCGTCCAAAGAAATGTCGCAGAGCAACGAACGGATCATGCACGAAATGCAGCTGTTGCAGGATTCCACGTCAAGCATGCAGACTGGCATGAATGAGATGAAGAACGGCGCGCGCAAAATCAACGAGACGGGCAACGCGCTCGCGGGCATTTCCGGCGACGTGCAGCAGGCAATCAACAAAATCGGAAGCCAGATCGACCGATTCAAGACGGAATAACGAACAGGCGCGCTTTATGCGCGCCGACATGAAGGAGATTCGACATGAAAAAAATAATTACGGCTTCAATCGCGGCGGCGGCACTTTGTACGCTGTTCGGCTCATGCAACCGGGACAAGGCTTCCGTAACTAAGCATCCGGTTACGCTCCGCCTTTCGGAAGTCCACGCACGCGGCTACCCCACCACGCTTGCGGACGAAGAATTCGCGCGGCTCGTGGAAGAGCGCACGGAAGGACGTGTTAAGATTGAGGTGCGCTCCGGCGGTGCGCTCGCGGAAAATGAGTCGGACGCAATCGAAGCGCTCAGGGAAGGCGACCTTGCGTTCACGCGCGTGTCTGCGTCGCCTGTCGCGGAATTCGTCCCAAAAGTCAACGCGATTCTGCTCCCCTACCTCTACCGCTCGTCCGACCACATGTGGAACGTGCTCAACGGTCCAATCGGACAAGGTATGCTCGACGACATTGAACGCTCCGGCTCAGGGCTGGTGGGGCTGTGCTACTACGACGGCGGCGCACGGAATTTCTACATCAACCGTGCCGTGCGGAGCGTGTCTGATATGGCAGGACTTAAAATCCGTGTGCAGAACAACCAGATGATGGTCGATATGTGTTCCGCGCTCGGCGCGCGGGGCGTTACGGGAATCGGCGTGGGCGCGGTGCGCCGGGCAATAGAGGACGGTACGATTGACGGCGCGGAGAACAACTGGCCGACGTACCAAAGCGGCGGCGATTATCTTGTCGCTCCCTTTTACGTCCTCGACCAGCACACGCGCGTTCCCGAAGTGCTGATTGCGTCAAAAAAAGTCCTCGACCGGCTCGACAGCGCGGACGTGGCAATCATCAAGCAGTGCGCCAAAGAAACGCAAGTGTTTGAGATTAAGAAATGGAAAGAACGGGAATTTTCCAGCGAGCAGATTGTCCGCGCAAACGGCAACACTATCGTGGAACTGTCGTCCACCGCCTTTGCCGAATTCCAGGCGGCAATGCAGCCGCTCTATGAAAAATACGGCAAGCAGTATACGGACATTATCCGCCAAATCCAAAACACGAACTAACGGACGCGACAGTGGGAAAGACAAAAAAGGAGACGAAAGTCTCCTTTTTTGTTGCCGGGCAAATCGGGAAGTACCATCAAATCACATTTGAAGTGACCCCGCAAATCAGGAAGTGGCATCAAATCACATTTGAAGTATTCCCGCAGACCCGGAAGTGACTTCAAACCGCATTTGATGTGTTCCCGCAAGTCGGGAAGTGGCTTCAAATCGCATTTGATGTGTCCCCGCAAATCAGGAAGTGGCATCAAATCGCATTTTGTGTGTTCCCGCACTCCGGGAAATGCCTTCAAATCGCATTTGATGTGTTCCCGCAGTTCGGGAAATACCTTCAAATCGCATTTGATGNGTNCNCGCANNNCGGGAANTNNCTTCAAATCGCNTTTGATGNGTNCNCGCANGNCGGNAAGTGNNTTCAAATNGCNTTTGANGTNTTCCCGCAGNTCNGAANGTGNNTTCAAATNGCATTTGAGGTNTTCCCGCAGTTCNGNANNTNNCTTCAAATCGCATTTGANGNGTNCNCGCANNNCGGGAAATACCTTCAAATCGCATTTGATGCGTCCGCGCAAGCCGGGAAATGCCCTCAAATCGCATTTGATGTATTCCCGCAAGTCGGAAAGTGACATCAAATTGCATTTGAGGTATTCCCGCAGTTCCGAACGTAGCATCAAATCGCATTTGAGGTGTTCCCGCAGTCCGGGAAGTGACTTCAAATCGCATTTGAACCGTCCGCGCAAAAAGGGCATATCGGGTCTCAATTGACAGAGCAAGTCAAATAGCGGTAACCTACATAAGAGCGTTTGCGACACAAGCTGACGACGCTATCGGTCGTTAATCCTGCGTTTTTTTGGGAGGATTACATGAAAAAAAACATCGCGTTGCTTGCGTGCCTTGCCATGGGCGCGCTTACCTTTGGCGAAGTCGTCGCTTGGAAAGGCATGGAATTCGGCGTTGAGCAGAATCCGAAATGGCTCAGAAGCCTTGTCGAAAAGCACGACGAACGCCCCGTGCGAAAAAAGTTTGACATCGCGAAGAACGCCCGGCTTTTCTACGGCACGGGAAATGCGCCCGACCTAGAAAGCGCGCGAAACTACGCTACCGCCGACTGCATGCAAAAAGCCCTCGGTGCGGAAAGCGACGCACGGACGGTGAGCGGCCTTTCGCCCGTCTACGAATACTGGGAGCAAGACGACGAAACCGGCTACACGGTTACCGCGATTTTTGCGCAGGAAAACAGATAGCGGGCAGAAAGAAATATCAGTTTGCCCGCAGAGCCGAGCGCGCGTCATCTGCCCTGCGCCAAATTTCTTTTGCCTGCGTTCCCAAGACGACCTGATTCACGCCCGCCGGTATGCTGATTTCGTAGCGGAACGCGCCGGAATCGCCTTCTTTCACGCAAAGTGATGTCCTGAGATATACGGCAAGCGAATCGCGCTTTCTTTTTACGCGCACGGATTTTACTGCAAGGGCACTGCTCATGCACGTCCCGGAGATTTCAAGTGCCGCCGCGTTGTCGCCGATTTCCCGCACGGTGAAAAACCCGATGTCCTCGTACTCAAGCGTCCTGCCGCCGGGCAGTCCCAACGCAGAAACCCAAATAGATGTCGGTCCGTCCGCCCCGCCGATCACGGTAATCGCAGACTGCCGGTTTTTCTGGCAGCCACAAAGACACACAATGAGCGCAACCGCCAGCATAATGACGGGCAGTTTTCCCAAATGCTTCATCTTCATGCCAACCGCTCCGCCGTTAGTCCGCCCAGCGGAAACTTTCCGCAATGCACAGGGCGGCGCGGTCAGTCTCTTCGCTGTCGCCACGGGCAGTCTCATGCACAAGGACGAATTTCTGATTGCCCACGATGTAATGCTGTGTCGTCGTCTCTGCGATTCCGTCAATCTTGTAGTTGGACGTAAACGTGTAGAGGATGTCGTCCGCGTCAGTGAACGAGCCGCCACCGGTGACTTCCCCTGCCTCATAATTGGCAACCCGCGTTGCAAAAAAGTCCATTTGCATCATAAGTTGGGCAAGAATCGCACTGCGGAACGCTTTATGTTCTTCCACCGAATACGGGCAGCTTCCCTTGTTCACCGAAATATTGTTCACAAACTGCTTCCGGGATCGCGCGAGCTTCTTTTCGTCGGCTTGCGAAACATAGAACCACTTGCCCGCCTGCTGACGGGAATACACCGCGTCCTCGACAAAACCGTCTGGCACCTCATACGTCCCGAAATCCTTTTCCACACGACGCACACCGTCCGCCCCGCCGATTACAGCAACCGCAGAGTCCTGCCGAGTATTCTGACAAGCGCAAAAAAGCACGACTACCACAACCGCCGACATGATGACAGCCGATTTTCCCCAATGCTTCATCCCCACACAAGCCTCCAAAACAGATACCATTTTATGCACGTCAATTACGCCTTGCCCAGCACGCGGCGCAGGCAGTCTTCGTCCGCCAAAAACAGCGTCGCTTTTTCGCTGCCGTCGGCAAGGCGCGTCACGATGTCTGCTTTGCCGCCGTTCGCAAGGATTGTGGGAATGCCGAAGCCCGCGGCTTTTTCCGCCGCCTGCAATTTTGTCTCAATGCCGCCCGTGCCAAAGTCGTTTGTCGCACCGATTCTGATTTCCGTGCGCAACGCGGAAATGTCGCGCACCGTCTCAATGATATGCGCCTGCGAGTTCGTCTTGGGGTTGTCCGTGTACACGCCGTCAATGTCGCTGAACAGGATAAGCACGTCCGCACTCCACAGAATGGCCGTCTGCGCGCTCAAATTGTCGTTGTCGCCAATCGTAAATTCGTCAATCGAAACGGAATCGTTCTCATTGATGACGGGAACGACCCCTTCGTCCACAAGCGTGAACAGCGTGTTGCGGATATTGAGCGAGCGGTGGTCGTTCTTAAAATCGTCCTTAGTGAGCAACAGCTGCCCGATATGAATGCCGTGCGCGTTGAATGCCTCGCGCCACTTGTCAATCAGCTCCACCTGCCCAATGGCGCACAGTGCCTGCCGGTAATGGATGTCCTTGCGGCGCGCCCAGCCGCTGATCGTGGAAAGCCCACCCACCTGCGCGCCCGACGACACGATGACAATCTGCTTTCCCTGCGCAATCAACGCCGCGCAGGAAGCCGAAAGATTGTGCAGAAAGTCGTGGTTAATCGTGCCGTCCGCCTTTGCCAGCGTGTTCGAGCCGATTTTGATGACGATTTTCCGCGCGCGTGCGATCGTCTCTTTGATAGTCATTGCCGCTGTTTCTGCCATACCGATTCCTTAGCGCACCTGACCGTCGCCGTCAATCAGAAATTTGGTCGTGGTGAGCGCACGGATGCCCATCGGACCACGCGCGTGCAGTTTTTGCGTGCTGATTCCCAGTTCCGCGCCAAAGCCGAATTCGCCGCCGTCAGTAAACCGGGTACTCGCGTTCACGTAGACACATGCGCTGTCAACCTGCGCCTGAAACGCGCGGGCATGCGCACGGTCATTCGTGCAGATCGTCTCGCTGTGGTGCGTACCGTGCTCGTTGATAAACGCAATCGCTTCCGCCACGCCGCCGACTATTTTTACGGCGCATGTCAAATCCAAAAACTCGTACCCAAAATCGCTTTCCGCCGCAGCGACGACATTCGCGCCGACCGCTTTCTGCAAGATGGCGAAAGCCTGTTCGTCGGCACGGATTTCCACGCGACCGGCGAACGCGGCGCACAGTTTAGGCAGGAACGATTCCGCACACCGCTCATGCACCAAAATGCACTCAATGGCGTTGCACGCGCCGGGACGCTGGATTTTCGCATTTTCGGCAATGGCAGCCGCCGCGTCCACATCCGCGCTTTCGTCCACGAACAGGTGGCACACGCCCGCGCCCGTCTCAATCACGGGGATTTTTGCGTCGCGCACCACGTTCTGAATGAGCGTCGCGCCGCCACGGGGCAGCACGCAGTCAATCAGACCGACCGCGCCCAGAATCTGCGCCACGTCGCCGTGGTCTGCCTGCGGCTCACACAAGGCGAGCGCGCCCGCAATGCCGTCCGCACCCGCGTCCTGCAAGCCCTGCCGTATCGCCGCGACAATCGCACGGTTTGAGTTGAGCGCGCTCGACGATCCGCGCAGCAGAATGGCGTTCCCGCTCTTGTAGGCAAGGCAGAATGCGTCCACCGTCACGTTGGGGCGGCTCTCATAGATAATCGCCACCACGCCAAGTGGCACGCGCACTTGTTTTATGGCAAGCCCGCCGGGCGTGTTCCAGCCGCCCGTCACCTCGCCCACGGGATCGGTCTGCGCGATGACCACGCCCATGCTGCTGATAATGCCGTCAATCCGCTTGCCGTCAAGCAGCATCCGCTCCAGCAATGCCTCGCTCATGCCACGCGCGCGCGCGGCTGCCACGTCCACACTGTTTGCGGCAATGATTTCGTTTCGGTTTTTGTCGATTGCGGCGGCGACGCACTGGAGCGCGCGGTTCTTCTGCGCCGCCGTGTGCAGTGCCAACGCTGACTGCGCGGTGCGCAATGCCTTGCAGGTTTCGGTAATCGTCATGAGCGATTCGCCTCAATAATTCGCCAAAAAGAACATTCCCACGAGCAGCACGTACAGGCTTTTTTCGTCCGACCAGTCCACACTCGCAGGAAGCTGGGTAAAATACCACCAGAAAATGCCGAACTCAGGGTCGATGCGCAAGGCGTATTCGTCAAAATCCTTGCTTTTTGCCTGCGTACCGAACATGAGATACACGACATCGGTGATAATCTCGCGGAACGACGGATACAGTGCCGTCCAGTGGTTGTCNTGCATNGCGGTNCAGAACTGACCGAGCTTGTACAGCACCTGCTCTTTGAGCGACACGTCGTCTTTTTCCACCCAGGTTTTCTGCACGAGCAGGATAATGTTCTTCTGAAAACTCTGCAACAGCCGCTGCTCGGATGCCTTCAAGTCGTCCGGCTGACTGCCTCCGCCCACAAACGCGCCCGCGACAATCATCGCGTCCTCACGCACTTTGTCCATATCGTCCGTCGCGAGCAANTCGCGCANCGCATCGACGACTTTTTCCTCTACAAATTCCGTTATGGCATCCGTACCCATACCGTAAGATTAGAACAAAACGACATTTTGTGCAAGGTCGCCCGCCGGGCTACGCNTCTTTTTCGGTCACNACGATATGCAAATCGTTGAGCTGCTGGTCGTCCACGGGCGCGGGGCATTCGTCCATCGGNCTTGCCGCAAGGTTGTTNTTGGGGAACGCGATGACTTCNTGNATCGANTCCTCGTGGCACATCAGCATGACCANGCGGTCAAGGCCGGGNGCAATGCCTCCGTGCGGCGGCGCGCCGAATTTGAACGCCTGCACCANAAAGCCGAACGCCTTTTCCGCCCGCTCCGCGCTGTAGCCCACGATTTTGAAAATGCGCTGCTGCAAGGCGGGGTCGTTGATACGCATTGAGCCGGAAGCNAGTTCGTAGCCGTTCAGCACCAGGTCGTACAGGTCGCCCTTGACGCTGCCGGGGTCGCTTTCGAGCGTGTCCCAGTATTTTTTCTGCGGGAGCGTGAACATGTGATGCTCCGTCTCCCAGTGCTGNTCGTCCTCGTTCCAGGCGAAATACGGAAAGTCGATGATCCAGGCAAAATGGAACTGGTCGGCGGGATTGTNCAGGCGCAAATCCTTNCCGAGCTGCTTGCGGACCGCGCCGAGCGCGACACACGCCACCTGCCATTTTTCGTCGCTCACGAACAGCAGCAGGTCGTTTTTCTCCGCGCCGAGCCGCGCNCAGATGTCGCCCTCTTTTCCCGCAAANAANTTGCTGATGCCGCCCTCNAACNTGCCGTCCGCGCCCACTTTCATCCAGGCAAGCCCTTTGGCATGGTTGATTTTTGCGACGCTCTCAAGCGANTCTATCATCTTGCGGCTGTACTTGTCCGCNACGTTCTTGACGACGAGCGCCTTGAGTCCGCTGCGCCGGTGCCGCTCNATCGACTTGTCCGCGTTTGCCGCGCCCGCCTTGAACGCGCCAAANTCCGAAAGCNCCGCCATAAACGCCGCGTCCTGCATCTTGAGGTCAAAGCGCAGGTCGGGCTTGTCGCTGCCGTACAGGTCGAACGCGTCCTCCCATGCAATGCGGTCNAACGTGGCGGGAAGCTCATANCCGANCGTCTTGCGGAACACATGNCCGAGCATTCCCTCGGTCGTGGCGAGCACTTCGTCGCGGTCGGTAAAGCTCATCTCCATGTCAATCTGCGTGAATTCGGGCTGACGGTCGCCGCGCGCGTCCTCGTCGCGGTAGCACCGCGCAATCTGAAAATACTTGTCAAAGCCGGAGACCATGAGCAGCTGCTTGTACAACTGCGGCGACTGCGGGAGCGAATAGAATTTGCCCGGATGCACGCGGCTCGGCACCAGATAGTCGCGCGCGCCTTCGGGCGTGGACTTGATGAACGTNGGCGTTTCGATTTCCAAAAANCCGCGTTCGGTCAGNTACTCGCGCACCGCAAACGTCACCTGCGAGCGCAGGACNATATGATTTTTCATCGGCTCNCGGCGCAGGTCAAGGTANCGGTACTTGAGGCGCAAATCCTCGTTGGGCAGCACCACCGTGCCGTCTTTCTGGCGGACTTCTTCTATAGAGAACGGCAGTTCCTGCGATGTCGTAAAGATTTCGATGTCGGACGCTTCCACTTCGATTTCGCCCGTCGCCATGTCGGGGTTGACGTCCTTTTCCGCGCGCGCGGCCACAACGCCTGCCACGGCAATGCAATATTCGCTTTTCAGGCCGGNGGCAANACGCTTNACCTCGTCGGACGCGCCGTCGCCCACCATCACCTGCGTAATTCCGTAGCGGTCGCGCAGGCGGATAAACACGATCCCGCCCAAATCACGCGTGCGGCTCACCCACCCGTTCAGCACCACTTTCTTTCCCACATCGCCCTTGCGCAGTTCGCCGCAAGTAACCGTCCTCTTTGCTTTTTCCATAGTGGGGATATTTTAGCGCGTCTGCGGGATTTTTGCAACGGAGCGGCGGGGGAGTACACAAAGCGTATGAATTACAACCTATTCGTATTTTTCCACCGTGTCACGAAAAATCTTGCTGATTTGATTTAGAATATCATCTGAGAACGCCGAAAGCAGTTCGTTTTTACCGTGCTGCTGTACATTCTGAACAGGCAGAAAAAAGTGATATGGCTGAGCACCAAGTGCCTCGCTTAATTTTGAGAGTGTCGTCGGCGAAATCCATTTCTTCCCGTTCTCAATGTCATTTATAAAATTGAACGTAAGATCTGTTTTTTCTGCAAGCTGCATTTGAGAAATGCCGCTTCTTTTTCTAAAAAGTTTTAAATTTTGTCCAAGTACCATTCGTATTTCGTGTTCTGTCATAACAATATAGAAATTTTTTGTACACTATCAGTATAAAAATTATAACCAACGGATTGACAGATAATCAAAATATTGTCAGTATGTATTTACCAACTAACAGATAGTCATTTTGAGGGCAGTACGATATGAAGCATAGAAGTTTTAATAAGGTGAGAGCGTTTTGTGTACTTATTTTTGGATTGGTCCTCATCAGTTGCGATACTGTATCTGACGAAAGCGAAACATCCGCAAAAGGAGAAAGTTCTAGCGGAGGAACAAGTAAAAACTATCTTTCCGAGAGCGTATGGACGGATGGCAAATTTTCCAAAGACGGTCAGATAGATACATATCGTATTTCAGTCAATAAAGGTGTGCGATATTTTATTTACATGAACAACGCCTATGACGGAGACAGAACAAAGACCGCACAGTCAGGATTAAAAATTACCCATGGTGACGGCACGATAATTTGCAGTAGTTATAATAATGCAAAAAACCTATATTCAAAACCGTATACGTTCTCCGCATCAAGTACTGGCACAATTACCATAACGGTGGCATCATATAAAGACGGTTATTATGGTGGCTGGGAACAAAACACAGGTACTTATGCCATAAAATACACTTCTCGACCAGAGTGCGATAAACTTTTTGAAGGTGTGTGGCAAGATGACATCATAATCGCAGAAGGTCAGACAAATAAATATTCCATAAATGTTATCAACGAAACGCGATACTTTATTTATATGAACAATGCCTATGACGGAGACGGTATAAAGACCGCACAGTCAGGATTAAAAATTACCCATGGTGACGGTACGATAATTTGCGGTAGTTATGGTAGTGCGGAAAGCCTGTATGCAAAGCCGTATACATTTACCGTATCAAGCACCGGCACAATTACCATAACGGTGGCATCATATAAAGACGGTTATTATGGTGGCTGGGAACAAAACACAGGTACATATGCCATAAAATACACTTCTCGACCAGAATATATTGCGCTTTCCGAGGGAGTGTGGCAAGATGACATCATAATCGCAGAAGGTCAGACAAACAAATATTCCATAAATGTGACCGCCGGAAGACAATATTCCATATATTTAAACAATGTATACGAGGGAGATGGAACAAAGACTGCACAAACAGGATTGAGAATCCTATATGGACAGAATTCACACAGCGATAATCCTATCATTTGCAATAATTACAGCAATGCAAAAAGCCTGTATTCAAAGCCATATACATTCACCGCACCAAGCACCGGCAGCATTACCATAACGGCGGCATCATATAAAGACGGTTATTATGGTGGTTGGGAACAAAACACAGGCACTTACGCCATAAAATACACAAAGAACAACTAACACAACACAGTATATGAAAGCCAAATGCTGTTTGATACAATGCCTTTTTCTCTGCCTGATATGCTTTTCCGCCGCGGCAAAGGAGCGTGTGCCCGCGTGGGTGACGGACTGGCGCACACTGTATCCGAACGAAAAATATGTGGCGCAACTGGAAACCGCGCCTTCCGAACAGGAAGCAAAGGTTGCGGCGACAAACGCGGTCGCCCGGTATCTTAGAACGAATGTTTCTTCGGTGACGGATGCAAAAAGGACAATGAAAAACAGCGGCGGCTTTACGGACGTGCAGAGCGAAATTTCCCAGTCCGCCACGATAAGCGTTGACGTTACGCTCCGGGCATTAGAGTACACGCAGCCGTGGTTCAGCAAAAAAGAAAAAATCTGGTACTGCCTCGCATATTTCAACCGTGACAAGGCGTGGGAGCAGACGATTCCCGATGTTCGCGCAAAAGAGGCGGTGTTCCTTTCGTTCATGGAAAAAGCGCAGGGCGAAAACGAGCCGTTCCGTGCGTGTGCCTATTATAAAAATGCGTGGGAAAGCGCGCAGGATTTCTTTTCCGCGCTCGATTATGGACGGCTCATCAACAGCGAAGCGGACGCGGTTTTTGCCGAAAGCAAGGCGCGCGCCCTTTCCGTGCCGTCGCTGCTTGCCGAACAAAAGAAAAACGTGTCCGTGCGAATCGAATGCATAGGAGACACAAATGAAATTATTCGGAGCGCACTCGCGCGGAAATTTGAAGAAGCCGGTTTCGCCGTTTCGGAAGACGGCCGTTGCGTTGCCAAAGCAAAAATCGACCTGAACGCAGAGGGAAGCGACCCGGTAGCCGTGCGACCCGCACTCACCGTAACGGTACATGGCATAACGGGAGCGGCAGTTGATTCGTTCCAGTGCCGGGCAGAAGAAAAGACTTCCGCATATTCGCTTGAAACCGCAACGCGCCGCGCGCTTCCCAAATTGGCGGAAACAGTCAACGGACAATTTTTACAAGGCTATGAGGGCATACGCCCGTAATATTCATAGGAGATAAAAATGAAAATTGTAGATGAGTATGGTAATGAAATAGGGTATCAGTCAGGCAGCGACTACGTAATCAATGACAAATTTGGAAGTCGTCTCGGTTGGATTGATGAAATGAACAGCGTATTCGATACTTATGGCAATAAAGTTGGTGAAATCCACGACGACGGTGTTTACGACAAGTATGGAAACCACATCGGTGATGTTACGGGATATGCAGTTTTATCTTTGCTTGTCAAACATGCCGAGCAAAAAATTTATACAAATACAACGGAAGAACCTGTCGGTTTGCTTGGATGGATTGTATATATATTCTTAAGTATATGGCAGTTTATCTTATCAAGTTTGGGTGGAAAAATAGGAGTCGGATTAGGTATCGTTTTGGGAGTAGTAATTGGAATACAAGGAAAAAGTGTATCTCAAGGTATTTCTCATGCACTTATTTTCGGAATAAGCTTGGGTGTTGTTGGTCTAATTATGGAAGGAATAATTAGGCTTATAATCTTTATAGGTAGATTTATAGCACATTTGATAAAAAAATAAATGGGGCAACTGCCCTTATTCATAACAGTGCGGTTTAAATTAAGGGGTATACAATGCTTGCAAAGCGAACATTCGCGGTTATTTTTCTTTCGGTAGCACTCTGTCTTGTCGGATTCTCACAGACAAGCGGAAGCGTTGTCGTTTTACAGACGGAACTCACGAACATACAAGACTCATGGCTGTCCAGTCATCTGCAAAATCTTATTGAAGAGAACTTGCAGAAATACACCGATTTTACGACCGTCGTTGACGAAGCGGCGGAACGGAAAGTCAAAGAACAGCAGCGCAGGTCGGAATCAACGGCGCACAGCGAAAGCGACATTATCGAAATCGGAAAGTTGGTGAATGCAAAGTATGCGTTGTTCTCATACGCGCGAAAAGCGGGAAGCGTCTATACGCTTACGATTGAGTTTACAAATCTGACCACAGGCGTTCACAGCGCAAGCATAACAAGCCGACAGTACAGCAAACTCGAAGAACTGTATGCGCATCCCGGCGCGGTGGATGAAGCAACGCTTGCACTATGCGAGCGTCTCGGCATTATCCTGAGTACGGCGCAAAAATACGTCCTTCAACATGGCGAAGCCGAACTTACCGTGAACCAGCAAATTGAACTGGAACGGAAAGAACAGGAACGTTTCCGTCAGCAAATGAAAGACCTTGACAATCAGATTGTCGCATTAAAAACATCCACAGAAGCAGAGGCGGAAACGCAACAGAAAAAACTCGAAGCATTGCGTGCGATGAACGAACAGAAACTCAAAGCCGCGCAGGAACGCGAAAAACGGCTTCGTGAAGATCAGAAGAAGCAACTGGCTGATATGGCAGCGGAAGCGAGCCGCAAGGAAGAATCAATACAACGGCGCAATGCTATGAGCGCGGAAATTGATCGTCAAGTAAAAAAATTGCGTACTGCCAAAGTGCAGAATGCCAACATAATGGAACGTATTGCGTTTCTTGAGACAAAGAAAAAGACGTTTAATGACTTGCAGGACGAACTTGCCAAGCGCAAGGAAGAAATCGATCATGCGGCTGACGAAGAATTTAACCTGAAGAAAGCCGAAATCGAAGCGCGGCCATGGCGAGCCGCCGAGCTTGCAGACGGAGAACCAACCACTAAAGCAAAAGAACAAAAGAATAAGGAAATTGTATCCATTCTAGGAAAACTGAAAGGACAGTCAGAAAAAGAAAAATCCGCAGTCGAAAAAGAACTACAGCCAACAAGCAATGCATTACTGAAAGAAATCATTGACGACTATCAATTCCTTGAAAAGACGACCGTAACGATTTCATCAATAAGAAATGAAAGAGACATACAGTATAGCATAGGCACATTTAACGGAGATAAAAATTACTGGCCAGTCCTGCTGTATTTCTACAACGACGGAAAAGAAAGCATCGGGCAGTATCAGACTTCCATTTCATATCAAGCTGTGACAGAAAAGAAACCTTTTTCAGAAATGAGTTTTCGTAATACGGAACAAGAAGAAGACAGCTACAATGAATTTCTTGACACCGTTGATATGTACAACTCCCTGTTTGCACGGAACGTGCCGGTGCTGACGTATGAAGTCGATTACACGGTAGACCCGTGGATTATTCCGTCACAATATAGGATTTGCTTCAAAGAACTCCGTATAAAAGACACCCAAAACGGAAAACTCTTGCGCAAAGAAGAGATAACGGATTTGGACAAAATCGTGTCTTTCACCGAATGCCAAATCAAAACAGCATATTATGCTCAGATTACAACACCGAAAGACAAAAACATTCCGACCTATTTGCTGTATGAATTTGCACTCACAGCTGAAAAAAACGGGAATGAAGCTGAAGCCTCAAATCTGATGCGCCGCGCCGCAGAAAAAAAGTATACGCCCGCCTTAGAATATTTTGAAAGAAAAGAAACAGAAGAACGTGAACGGCAACGTATGGAAGCCAAAGCAAAAGCAGATGAACAAGAACGAAAGAGGCAAGAGAAAGAAACGGAAAAATGGATGAAAAAAGTAGAACGAGATGCACTATATGATTCTGTCCGACTAGGATTTGCTTTTAGTGGGGATCTCTCTCCGTCGATACAAAACTATGCGTTTGAAATGAAGTATTTCAGTAATGGTGGGGATGGTAACCATATATGGATTCCATTCGTGCGCATAGCTCAATTTTTTAAAGGTGGTTATCTAGGAGGCGGTATAAATACGTGGTGGAAAAATGGGGATTGGGACACTTTGTGTACTTACCTTCTTTTTGGCTACTCAGTACCATTAAAACGAATACGCCCATATATCGAATTAGGCGGTGGTCTAGGTGGCGTAAATATTAGTAAAGATGCCGACTTCGGCGTATACGGATATGCCAAGGGCGGACTTGAATTAAGACTTTCCCCGCGCCTCTCAATAGATGTTTTTTGCAAACCGCAAGGTTATTCATATAGCTTAGATACTGATGAAAAATCTGACTCTCATTCAGCCGGTGCCGTTTCTGGTGGCGTAAGCATTATTTTTTGGAAAATATTTGATTAAAGAATGAATAAATTAACACAGGAATTTTTCACCCAATCCGTTCCCCTATACATTGTCTGCAGGATTTGTTATAGTAAAACCGTAACGGACAATAACACGTCGGCATTCGGGGCAGCCGGTTGATTGTGCGGCTGTCTCCGCAGGACGAGTCCACAAGGAGAACTTTATGAAAATCGCATTGATTAACGAAAACAGTCAGGCGGCAAAGAACGCGCTGATTTATGACACGCTCAAGTCCGTGGTTGAGCCGATGGGGCATACCGTGGTGAACTACGGTATGTACGGCGCGGACGACCCGGCAAGCACGACCTACGTGCAGTGCGGACTGCTCGCTTCCGTCCTGCTGGAAAGCGGCGCGGCGGACTACGTGGTGGGCGGCTGCGGAACGGGCGAGGGCTTTATGCTCGCGGCGAACAGTTTTCCCGGCGTGCTGTGCGGTCATTTGGTCGATCCGAGCGACGGGTATATGTTCGCGCACATCAACGACGGCAACTGCGTCGCGCTGCCGTTCGCCAAGGACTTTGGCTGGGGTGCGGAACTCAAGCTCAAGTACATTTTTGAGCAGCTGTTCGGCTTTGGGCACGGGCAGGGCTATCCCAAGGAGCGTGTCGAGCCGGAGCAGCGCAACAAGAAGATTCTGGACGGCATCAAAAAGCTGACCTATGTGGATCTGCCCACGATTCTCGGCAAACTGGACAAGGATTTTGTCAAAGGCGCGCTGGCGGGCGAGCATTTCAAGGAATATTTCTCCCGCGACGCAAAAAATCAGGACATCGTGGCTGCCGTACAGGCAATCGTCGGCTAAGGTCGGTATGAAACTCAAACACCCCTCATATTACCGCGACAAAATCCGCGCGATTGACGCAAAGTTTGAGGCGCAGAAAATCGCGTTCGCGCCGCTCACGTTCCAGGCAATCCGCGCGTTCATGGAGCTGGGCTTGCTCAGGCGCGTGGACGAGGCGGGCGACGACGGCATTTCGGTGGCGCAGCTGGCGGCGGACACGGGCATCAGCGAGTATGGCGTGGGCGTACTGGCGGAAATGGCGCTCGGCATGGGCGTGGTCAAGCTGAATGAGGACGCGGAAGCGCGGGGCGAAGAAAAGCTGGTGCTGGGCAAAATCGGCTGGTTCCTGCTTGAGGACGACCTTACCCGCGTGAACTTTGACTTTACGAACGACATCTGCTACAAAGGCGCGTTCAACCTGATCGATTCCGTCAGGAACGGCAAGCCCGAAGGGCTGAAAGTCTTTGGCGAGCAGTGGACGACGGTGTACGAAGCACTCGCGACGCTCCCCGATCGCGAAAAGAAAAGCTGGTTTTCGTTCGACCATTTCTATTCGGACTGTGCGTTCCCCGAAGCACTGCCGATCGTGTACGCAAAAAAGCCCGCGCGGCTGTTCGACATCGGCGGGAACACGGCAAAATGGGCAATCGCCTCATGCGCGTACAATCCCGATGTGCGCGTAACAATCGTGGACTTGCCGGGACAGACGGCGGTGGCCTTGCAGAACGCGCGGGACGCGGGCTTTGCCGACCGCATTGATGCCGTTTCCGGGAACGTGCTGGACGCGGCGACCAAGCTGCCCGCCGGTGCGGATGCCGTGTGGATGAGCCAGTTCCTTGACTGCTTTTCGCTGCACCAGATTACCAAAATCCTGACGAAAATCCACGACAGCGTGGACGAACAGTGCGACATCTGGGTGCTGGAGCCGCTGTGGGATATGCAGCCGTTTGAGGGCGCGGCGTATGCGTTGCAGGCAACGTCGCTCTATTTTACGTGCATCGCCAACGGCAACAGCAAGATGTACCGCTACGGCGAGCTGGTGGACGCGATTGAGCGGGCGGGATTTTCGCTCGTTGCCGCGCACCACAACCTCGGCACGAATTTCTACTCGCTGCTGAACTTCAGGAAAAAATAATGTCCGGGAATCTCTGCGTCCAGGCATTTTCGTTTTATCGGCCGCCACAAGAATCGCCGCAGGACGCGCCCAAACTCGCTTTTGTCGATCCGCTGTTCCGGCGCAGGCTGAGCCAGATTTCGCGCATGACGATAGAAGTGGTGAGCCGGGTAAAGGACGTTGCCCCGCAGGCAAAAATCGTGTTCGCGTCGTACCGCGGGGAAATTGCGCGGCAGGTGAAAATCAACCGCGGACTGGTGGACGACTTTGCCATACTGCCCGCGCAGTTCTCGCTTTCCGTGTTCAACACGCCGCCCGCCGCCGCAACGATTGCGCTCGGCATGAAAAACGGCTACTCGGCAGTTTATCCGGCGGGACGTTCGTTCTATAATGCGTTCGTGGCGGCGGCCGCTTCCGTGCTTGCGGGCAGTGAGCCGTCCGTGATTTTTGTGTATGCGGACGAGCAGATTCCCGCCGAATACAACGCCATTCTGGACGACGAAGAAAAACGCGCATTCCCGCTTGCCTTTGCCGCCGTACTTTCCGCGCGGCAGACGGCGGGCGGCATTCCCGTGCCGGAATCCGTGCGGACAATGACGGCGGAACAGTTCCTGTCGTATCTTTTGGAACACGGAACGCCCGTGGCGGGAGCGGCGGCATGATGTTTGAAAATCCGCCGCCCGTGCGCAATTATCCGCTGTACTGGTGGCACGTGTTCGTCAAATGGCTGTCGTTCTTTGTGTTCGGCGTGGGGTCGGTGCTGATTTCTATCGTCGCCTTTCCGGTGCTGAAACTGCTGTTTCCTGATCCCAAACGATTCCGCACGGCGGGGCACCGCTTTATTTCGGCGGCGTTCCGCTTTTTCGTCGGCTTTATGACCGTCATCGGCTGTGCGCGGCTGACCGCGCCCGACAGAAAACGATTCCGCACCCTTTCGTCAAAAATCATCGTGGCGAACCACCCGTCGCTGCTCGACGTGGTGATGCTCATCTCGCTCGTTCCCAATGCAGACTGCATTGTCAACGCGTACCTGACCGGGAAAAATATCCTGCACATCATCGTGCGCAACCTGTACATTCCCACGTCGCTTTCCCATGAAGAAATCATGCAAAAATGCGCGGAATCGCTGCGCGAAGGCAACAACCTGATTATCTTTCCCGAAGGCACGCGCAGCCTTCCGGGCGGACAGCACCCGTACAAAAAAGGCGCGGCGCGGATTGCGCTCATGTCGGGCTGTCCGATTCTGCCCGTGTATATGGGCGGCAACGACAAGCGCGGGCTGCGCAAGCACGACTCATGGCTTGCCTACAACACGCGCCGCCGCTACCATTATGTCGTGACCATGAAGCCGGAGATCTCGCCCGCGCCGTACCAAGATTTGCCCGCACCGGCGGCGGCAAAACGCCTGACGCAAACTATCAGCGAAACGCTTGCCGACCGTGCGAACAAAGATTCGATTGAACTTTACGACGCGTTGTGCTAGAATATCGCCATGTTGGAAGGTCGTCATCTAATCAAGCCGAGTGACTTAACCGTGGGCGAAATCGACGAGATATGCGCACTGGCTGAACAAATTATTGTTAATACTGCTGATTTTCAGGACGTGTGTCGCGGGAAAATTCTTGCGACACTTTTTTTTGAGCCGAGCACACGCACGCGGCTTTCGTTTGAGGCGGCAATGCTACATTTGGGCGGCGCGGTGGAAGGATTCGCCGATGCCAATTCCTCCTCCTCCACAAAGGGCGAAAGCATGGCGGACACGATCCGCGTCGTCAGCTCTTACGTTGATGTGATTGCCATGCGCTCCCCAAAAGAAGGCGCGGCGTTCCTCGCCTCAAAGTACAGCGACGTGCCCGTCATCAACGCAGGCGACGGCGGGCATTTCCACCCCACGCAGACGCTCACCGACATGCTGACTATCCGCGCGTTGCAGGGCGGCTTTGAGGGACACACGATCGGTTTCTGCGGCGACCTCAAATTCGGGCGGACGGTACACAGCCTTGCGGAGGCGATGAGCCGCTACCCGCGCAACCAGTTCATCTTCATCAGCCCGCAGGAACTGCAAGTACCCGAATACATCACGCAGATGCTCGACGAGGCGGGCATCCGCTACACGACGGCGGAGCGGCTCGAAAGCGTCATCGGCGACCTTGACATTCTGTACATGACGCGCGTGCAGAAAGAACGCTTCTTCAACGAGCAGGACTATGTACGCCTCAAGGACAGCTACATTCTGGACAAGGCGAAAATGCGGCAGGCAAAGCCCAACATGATCGTGCTGCACCCGCTGCCGCGCGTCAACGAGATTGCGCCCGAAGTGGACGACGACCCGCGCGCGGCATATTTCAAGCAGGTCAAATACGGCATGTTCGTGCGCATGGCGCTGATCGCAAAACTGACAGGGGTGCTGTAATGCTGAACGTCGATACGATAAAGAACGGACTGGTCATCGACCACATCAAGGCGGGCTACGGCTCGCAGATTTTTCACTGGCTCGGCCTGGACAAAGCGCATTTTACGAGCGCGCTCATTATGAACGTTCCGTCAAAGACAAGCGGGCGCAAGGACATCATCAAAATCGACAACATCATCAACATCGATTATTCCGTGCTCGGCTACATCGACCCAAACATCACCGTGAACATCATTCAGGACGAAAAAATCATCCGCAAGATAAAGATGAAACTGCCCGACCGCGTGGAAAAAGTCATCCGCTGCAAGAACCCGCGCTGCATTACGGCAACCGAACAGTACGTCGCGCACGTGTTCAAGCTGGCAAACCGGCAGCAGGCGCAGTACCGCTGCGAATACTGCGACGCGCTCTACAGCGCAGGCACGATCGAGGGCTGACATGGCAGCGAACCTGATCGTCTACAACGCACATCTTGTGGACAGCCACACGGACAGTCCCGGCGCACTTGCCGTCTCCGGCGGAACAATCCGCGCCGTATTCCTCGGCGACTGCACGGACGAACCGGCAGCACGGCGGCTCGCGGCGGCTACGTTCGGCGGCGACGAGACCGACTGCCTTGACGCGCACGGGCTGACGCTCATGCCCGCCTTTGTGGACATGCACGTGCATTTCCGCTACCCCGGGCAGACGCAGAAAGAAGACCTTGACAGCGGGCTGAACGCGGCGGCGGCGGGCGGATTCGGCACGGTTGTCCTCATGCCAAACACCACGCCCGTCGTCTCCACCCGGCGCATGGCGCAGGACATCATGCAGGAAGCGAACGCCAAAGGCAAAGCCCGCGTGTTCCAGACCGTCAGCATTACCAAAGACTTTGCCGGAGCGGACACCACGGAACTCGACCCGCTCGACGCGTCGGCCGTTCCCGTGATTACCGAGGACGGACACGACGTGGCATCCGCCGCCGTCATGCGCGACGGCATGCAGAAAGCGGGCGAACGCGGCATCATCGTCAGCTGCCACTGCGAGGATGTCGCGCTCGCACAGGCAGCCCGACCGTTCCGTCTGCGCGCGCTCGCCCTGATGAAACAGCACGGCATTCCTGCCGACCGCTACGATATTCCCACCCTAAATGTGAGCGCGACTGTCAACGCAGAAATCGACGAAAACCTGACGGCAGCAAACCGCCTGCTCGCGCTTGCCGAAGACACGGCGACCGAACGCAACATCGCCATTGCGCAGGACGCGCGCTGCCATATCCACATCGCGCACTGTAGCACTGCCGCCAGCATAGCCGCCGTGCGCCGGGCAAAACAATTGCTCGCCGCCGGAACGACCCCCGCAGGCTTTGCGATAAGCGCGGAAGTCACGCCGCACCACCTGAGCCTGACCGGCACGGAATCCCCGCTCCTGCGCGCGCTCGTCAACCCGCCGCTGCGCAGCGAAACCGACCGCCGCGCGCTCATCGACGCAATCAAAGACGGCACGGTTGATGTCATCTCCACCGACCACGCGCCGCACACCGCCGCAGACAAAGCGGACGGCAGCCCCGGCTTTACGGGCTTGGAAACTGCGTTCGCCGTCTGCAACACCGTACTGGTACAAACCGAAGGGCTTCCCCTCACCGCCCTTTCCCGCCTGATGAGCGACGCGCCCGCCCGCCTGCTCAACCTGTGCGCCGGCCGCCTCCAAACCGGCTACGCCGCCGACTTCGTACTCGTTGACCCGCACGAACCCTGGACCGTAGACAGCACACGCTTTGTGAGCAAAGGCAAATCCACCCCGCAAAACGGCACAAAACTGACCGGCCGCATACACGCCACATTCCACGCCGGAAAAAAGGTATTCGGGCAGCTGTAAGACTGGCGGACGGCACGGTGTTTTAACCGCAAAAACAGCATATTTCATACGCACAAAACAAAATAGGTACGCCGAAAAACATATTGAAACACGCGATACCGCACAAGAACGATAATTCTTCCTGTTTTTTTCCACAAGGTCTTGACAAACACTAAATGGGGGGGGTAAACTGACCTATCTTTTTTTCTAAGGAGTGCTTATATGAAAAAACTAGCACAATGCGCGGTTCTGCTTGCGTTCGCCCTGGCGTTCGTCGGCTGTAACACCCAAGATGAAAAGTCGGAAAGCTTGCAAGACGCGCTGAATGACGGCGGAACGGTCGATCTTGACGAGTATGATGACTTTTCAAGTTCCAAGACGTACACCATCAGCAAGGACACGACCATCAAGGGAAGTGCAGACGGCGTAAATTTTACCGTCGCCAATGGTGCTAACGTAACATTTAACAATACGGGAAATATTGGAAAAGTTACGGTAAAAAGCAGTGGTTCAAAAATTACCCTGCAAGGTGAAAATGTTGCGGTTGCAACAGTGGCGGCATTTGCAAACTGTACGATTTCTTCAACTAGCGATACGAATTCTGTCGGAAACGTTGTTGTTGGGGAAAATGTAACCAACCTTAAACTCGAGGAAAAAACGAAAGTAGAAAACCTCGCTTTGGGAAGCGATACGGCAACGCCGGTTATTACCGTATCTAAGGACGTAACAATTAAAAAGGCAGATACGGCAGCAACGAATGCCCTCAAAACACCTGACGGAAAACCTGCAAACGATCAAGTCAAAGGAACGCTTACCGAAGATGAAAAGACCGATTTGAAGGGCGAACTTGAAGAATCTCCCAGCGAAAACTTCATCACAAAGAAAGAAGATTTGATCAAATGCGTGAAAAACATCATCAAGAAATACTATGACTTTGCCAACAAAGTCGATGAAATGAATTCACGCGCAGTAGTGGCAACAGCGTCAAAAGACGATATTTCAAAGCAATTGATAGATGCCTTTAATGCTGTATACAAGCCGTTCCATGACGACGAGGAATTGGCCAAAAGTTTTATCAAATTGTTCACGGGAGCGGGCGCGACCAAGAATATTAACTTTGAAGGCAAAGTTGACCTTAAAAACGTCGGCGTGAATAACGGGCTTGACGCTTTCATTGAGTTTGCCAACTATGCACAGGATTATTTCCCCAGCGACGATGATGATGACTACTACGAATCTGGGTATAACACCGCCGTTAAAAAGGCTTCTGATTCTGAAAAAATTACTAGGGAATCATGGTTCGGCAGCAACTACAAGACCGTAAATGCGTTCCTTGACGTTGCGGACAAATACGCGTCCGTTCCTAGGTTGTATCTGCTTGGAAAACTCAAAGTCAATGCTGATGCCAAAGGCACTGCGGAGTACGCTTCTGCCACCGCAAAAGCTGACATTCAGATAGAAGCGACCAAAATCAACACCATGATTCCCGAACTGTTCAAGGTGTACAGTAATAAAGTCGAAACGATAAAGTATCCTTCATCTGCAAATCTCCCGGTAACAGCAATCAAGCCGTTTATCAATGTTGACGCAAATGTCGTCCTGACAAAAAATCAGTACGATGACTTTGTACAGAAATGCAAAGATATGCCGGGGTGGGAAGATGAGCCGGAATGGGATTTCCAGTATGATGTGTATTGTCCAAAATACCCAGAGCATCCGTTTACTTATCCTGAGTTTGACTGGAGCAATTATACGCCAGAAGCATACGAACAGTGGCAGAACGACAGAAATGCAAAAAGACAAGAATTTGAAGAAGCTCATCCCGATGTTATGGAAGAATATTACCAAGCACTGAATCAATATTACGAAGAATCTAATGCATTTGATTGGAAGGAATACTATCAGAAAAGAGATGAAGCATATTACGAATACGACAAAAAATGGGATGCCGAATGGGACGCATGGTATGAGCAACACAGAAGAGAAATAAAAGACTACTTCTTGACTGTAAAATATCCAAGCAATGCATGCTCATGCAAGATTAACGTTGGTGTTTCTACCACCGTTACAAGCACTGCGACTGTGCCGGGCGGCATTATTACGCTCTCGCTTGAAGGTAATTATACAGACCCCGGAAAGGTTATCGCGTTCATGATGGGAGAAGGTCCGATGGGGTCAGACTACAAAGAAATCTTGCAAGAACTGGAAAAAGACTACGGCATCGTTCCGACGGTCACCGTCACCAACAACAACGGCAAGCAGACGCTCAAGTTGTCCGGCCTCAACGAAATTCTCGACATCATCACGGACATCGTAGAGAATATCGGCGACATCATCCAGTAAGGCGGACTGCGCAGGGATGGCACGCAGTTTTGTTCTGTGCGCGCTCCTTGCGGTGCTTCCGGCGGGGCTTCTGTTCCCGCAGGGAGCGTCCGCATGGATTGGCGCGGCGGACATTCTCCACATTGGGGGCGGCGAAATCGGCGCGGTCGTTGCGGGCGCGGAGCTTGACGGCGACGCGGGCTTTTCCGTGTCCGCGCTCAGGCTTGCGTCCACCGTCAGCGCGGTGCGTTTTACGGCGGAGGCAGTCTCCGCCGCCGTCCACGTTCCCGTCAAAGACATGCGCATAGGCGCGGACATCTCTGCGGCCGCATTCCATGACATCAACATCTGCGACACAGCAACGTTCGAGTCGGCAGGCATAGTAGCGGCGGGCGTTTCGGCACGGATTCCGCTGTTCGGCGGGGCGGGCGCGTTTTCGCCGTTCTGCAAGGCGGGGCGGCTGTGCGCGGCGGGCGGCAGGGCTTATGGCTTTAAGGCAGTGCCAGAACTGTCGCCGTTCTTTTTATTCGGCGCGTCGGCTTCGTTTCCTGCGCTCACCGTCCTGCTGCAAGGCGGCGTGTCCGACATCGCCGTGCGCTCCGAAGCGGAATCAGGCATCGACTCATCCGGCTTTCAGCGGCAGTTTTTGCTGTTGTGCGGCGACACAATCGATCTGTTCGACACGGCGGCAATCTCATGGTGGGGCGGTGCGCTCTACACCGACGGCGAAGTGCGGGCGCAGACAGAGCGCGGCGACGCGTCAATCTGCGCGGAAAACCAGTTTTTTGCAATCGGGACGGGCGCGCAGTTTTCGTCCGAGGGCGAACGGTTTTTTTGGTCGGCGGGGCTGCATTTCCTGTTCCTGCCGCTCGGCTTTGCGCGGGCAGAGTTCGCCTGCGACATCAAGCTTCTCTTCACGACCATTCAGAAGCAGTTTGCCTACACGTTCGACAGCGCGGGCGAATACGGTCTGCTGTTGCCGCGCATTTCGGGCGGCATCCGCTTTTGCAAAAGTGGCAGGGCATTCATCGACAAGACATTCTACGTTCCACTGCATTTTTCCGTGTCGTCGTCCGGCGGCGGTGGGAGCGGCGTATCGTCCGGTGGGTCGAGCATGGCATCGCTCCTCGTTACCGCGCTCCTCTCCGGGCTTTCGCTCGGAATCAAGATATAAAATGCCGCGAACCGCGCGGGCATTGCTTTTCTGCAAAAATACTATATAATTGAAGTATCTTTCTTTTCAGAGGTTTGTATGCGGCAGGTCATTTCTTGTATACGGAAATATGTTTTTTTACTATTGCTAACTGGGGGGGTATTTGTCGCTTGCGAAAATATACCCGATAATGAGGTCGAATCCAAGCAAACGGTATGGGAAGGCACAAAAGAATTCGACACATGGGATCCATACGTATCAATTCCCGCCGAAAAATTCAACGCAGTGGTAGAAGGAAGCCGGCTGATTTTTTCGCTCACTGAAATCGTGTCGGCAGAATATCACAACATAAAAATATATGAAAACACGACGGGCGAATGGCAGGCCCTTTCGTCGGGGAACATTGACGGCGCAGAACTGTCCGGCAGCGGAAACGACCCGGCTTTTGTGCCGACCTCAAGCACTGTCACTTATACGTTGACCGCTTCGGACGCGGCTGCGCTGAAATCAAGCGGGCTGTATATCAACGGCTATGGCGTGACGCTGACAAAAGTCGAAGTCGTTACAAAAGGCACTTCGTCGGGAAATACGCCCGAACCGCCTACAATTCCCACAACGCCGACTGTCACGCCGAATCCGCCGCCGGTCGCGCAGACAGGCACGCCGTTTGAAAAGCACGGAAAACTGCACGTTTCGGGCGCGTACCTGTATGACAAGAACAATCAAAAATATCAGTTGTACGGAATGTCAACGCACGGCATAAACTTTGGCACGAACATGAGCTGCTACGTCAACAAGGCGGCATTCCAAACGCTCCGCGACGACTGGAACACTAACTGCATTCGCCTTGTGCTGTATCCAAGAGACTCCGGCGGCTACTGCGCAGGCGGAAATCAGGCGGCACTGAAACAACTCATCTGCGA
>JAAVAM010000035.1 GCA_014804085.1 Treponema sp.
ATTGCACGGCAGCCAGTGCGGGCAGGTGTTCCTTGCGGAGCAGCCCTGCCCGCGCGGCGGCAATTCCGTAATCTGCGCCGGGGTGCGCGGGGTCTGTCGGCTTCCTCCCGACTTCCCCGTCCCCCGGCGTTTCCGTCTGCGCGGCACACGCGAAAAAATATTGCACGGTCAGTCTCATGCGTGATGAGCCGACCGACAAAGCCCTGTCCGCACGTGTCATGTAAAAAAGAGAAATCAATCTGAAAAGAAAAACCGCGACCGAGCCTACGACGCTTTGACGGCGGCGGCCCAGATTTTGTCCGCCTTTGCGATGTGGTTCAGCACCCAGTTCGCCACGTATGCGTAGAAGCGGATGCCGTCCTCGATGTTGTCGGACGAAAGCTGCTGCACCTGGAAGCTCACCTCGCGCACGAAATTGTCGTGCGCAGTCTTGTGCGCGTCCGTTCCCGCATACCCGCACGAGCGCATGAAGGCTTCCTCGCTCGAAAAATGATAGACCGTGTAGTCCGTCAGTTTTTTCAGCGCGGCCGACATCTTGAGCCGGTACGAGTCGGGCGACCCCGCCGCAATCTCATACAGCTCGTTCGCGATTACGAGCAGTTTTTTGTGCTGGCTGTCAATCTCAGGAATGCCGAGCAGATAGCTGTCGTCCCATACGACTTTCTCCGTCATACCGCCTCCCCCGAATCAGCAGAACTGGTCAAGCCCGGAAAAATCGAGCGTCGCAAAATAATCTTCTATTGTCTCCCTGCGCCGAATTTGCAGGAACGACCCGTCCGCGCGCCGCAAGATTTCGCCCGCGCGCAGCTTGCCGTTGTAATTGAAGCCCATTGCCCGCCCGTGCGCGCCCGCGTCGTGCACGATGAGCAGGTCGCCCCGGTCGATTTTGGGAAGCGGACGCTGCACGGCGAATTTGTCGCAGTTCTCGCACAGGCTTCCCACCACGTCATACACGTGATCCTTGGGCGCGTGTTCCTTGCCGCTCACCGTCAGCTCGTGGTACGCGCCGTACATGCCGGGGCGCATTAAATCCGCCATGCAGGCGTCCGTGCCGATATACTCGCGGTAAATATGCTTTTCATGGACGGCGCGCATGACGAGCCAGCCATACGGCCCGGTAATCGGGCGGCCGCACTCAAGGCTGATCATCAGCGGGTCAAGCCCGGCGGGGACGATTTTCTCGTCGTAGAGTGCGCGGATCTTCCGGGCAATGTACGCCACATCGACTTTCTTCTGGTCGGGGCGGTACGGAATGCCGACACCGCCGCCCAAATCCACGAACGAAATGTCCACGCCGCATTCGCGCTGGATCTCCAGCACCAAATCAAAGACAATGCGGGCGGTGTCCACAAAGAAGTCGGGATTCAGCTCGTTCGAGGCGACCATCGTATGCAGCCCGAACCGCCGCACACCCGCCGCCTTGCACCGCGTATATGCCGCAAGCAGCTGCTCGCGTGTGCAGCCGTACTTCGCCTCCTCCGGCTTGCCGATAATCGCGTTCCCGCCCTGCTTGAGCGGGCCGGGATTATAGCGGAAACAAATCGTGTCGGGCAGCTTTCCGAGCGACTGCTCCAAAAAATCGATGTGCGTCACGTCGTCAAGGTTGATGATGTTGCCCGCCTCCGCCGCGAACCGGTATTCCTCCGCCGGCGTTTCGTTCGACGTGAACATCACCATGTCGCCCGCTATGCCGGCGCGCTGTGCGAGCATCAGCTCCGGCAGGCTTGAGCAGTCCGCCCCGCAGCCCTCGCTCGCAAGCACTTTCAGGATATACGGGTTGGGACATGCCTTGACCGCAAAGAACTCGCGGAACTGCGGGAAGATACGGAACGCGTCCTTGAACGAACGGAAATTCTCACGGATAGCCTGTTCGTCGTACAGATAAAACGGCGTGGGATACGTCTCCGTCAGCCGCACCAGCTCGTCGTGTGAAAGGGGGAAAAATGAACTCATGCTTTATCTCCTGCGGAATACGGCGCGCTTACTGCGGCGTGGGCATGATAGAAAGCTCGTCGTTGATCATCATCATGCGGTACGTCAGTTCGTCGCGGGGAAGCGGCCCGACAAACCCGCGGAACGGCTCGCGGGACTTCCTAAGCTCGCCCGCAAGCGTGGCAAAATCGGTAGTTGCGAACATGGAACGCTGTTCGACGAGCGAGAAATTGAACACATACGCGCCAATCCGCCGCGCCGTCGCCAGCCGCCCCACGTCGTCGATTTCCCAAACCGGCAGGATACAATACTTGTGCCGGATTTTCTCAATCGCCGGCACGGAAAGCACGAACGCCCAGTCTTTCTGCTTCATCGCACGGACAAGCGTCTGGACTTTCCCATGCTGGATATTCATGTACAGGTCGGTACGGTTATCGACCTGTACTTTTACCAATAAGTCTGCCATGCTTCTATTTTACCACGGGTCGCCGTTCGGGTCAACGCAATTTTCGCCGGGGCTACAGCCCGTCAAAAAAGCCGTTCGCCTTGAGCAGCTCCGCGTTCAGAATGCCGCCGAGTGCCGCGCCGCGCTTGGTGTTGTGGCTGAGCGCGACGAATTTCACGTCGAACACGTTGCACGGGCGCAGTCGGCCGAGCACGCACGCCATGCCTTTTTCGGTGTCGCGGTCGCGGTTGGGCTGCGGGCGGTTGTCCTCACGGCGGTACACGATCGGGTGTTCCGGCGCGCTCGGCAGCCTGAGTTCCTGCGGCACGGACGAAAACCGCTCCCAAATGGCGATGATTTCTTCCAGCCCCGGCTTCTTGCCGCCGTCAAGGTCGAATTCGAGGTTCACGCTCGCGGTATGCCCGTCAATGACGGGGACGCGCGTACAGGTGGACGAAACCAGCGGCGCGGCCGCGTTCACGATTCTGTCGCCGCTCACCGCGCCCAGAATCTTGAGGCACTCGCGCTCAGTCTTCTCTTCCTCGCCGCCGATGTACGGCACGATGTTGTCAATCATATCGAACGACGGAACGCCCGGATAGCCCGCGCCGGAGACCGCCTGCAACGTGGTCACGACCATGCGCCGGACGGGATAGCCCGCGCGCTGCAACGCGTACAGCGGCATCATATATGTCTGCAAGCTGCAGTTCGGCTTGACAGCGATAAAGCCCTTGTCCCAGCCGTGGTGCTTCTGCTGCGCGCGGATAATGTCCAGGTGCGCCGCGTTGATTTCCGGGATAAGCATGGGAACGTCGTCCGTCCAGCGGTTCGCGCTCGCGTTTGAGACCACGGGAATGCCCGCCGCGGCGTAGGATTCCTCCAGTGCCTTGATCGCGTCCTTGCCCATCTCCAATGCGCTAAAGACAAACGCGCAGTTGCCGACCGCCCGCGCGGGATCGTTCGCGTCCTGCACGGTCAGATCTGCCACCGCCGCGGGAATGTCCGCGCCGATCAGCCAGCGGTTCTCCACTGCCTCCCGGTACGACTTTCCCGCGCTGCGCGGGCTTGCCGCCACATACGTCACCGCAAACCACGGGTGATTCTCCAACAGCTTGATATATCTCTGCCCGACCATGCCCGTCGCACCGAGCACGCCGACCGCAATCTTTCCTGCCATATCGTCCTCCTTACAGCCCGGTTTCCCGCAGCGCGTCCGCAATCACCTGCTTTGCCGCGTCGGTCACCTCAACCAGCGGCAGGCGCACCGTACCGGCGGGCATACCCTTGCAGTTCATCGCATATTTGATTGACGTGGGGTTGCCATCCACGAACGCCGCCTTAAAGAACGGCAGCAAGCGGTAATGCAGCGCGCGCGCCTTTTCCATGTCGCCAGAAAGCGCGGCTGCCGTCATCGCCGTCACCTCGGCGGGGGCAAGGTTGGAGACGACCGAGACGATACCGTCGCCGCCCAGCGCGACCAGCGGCAGGGTCAGCGCGTCGTCCCCGCTGAGCACGGCAAAATCGGGACGCTTCGCCTTGACCGTCGCGATGACCGCCATCATCTGGTTGATGTCGCCGCTCGCCTCTTTTACGCCGATGATATTCGGCAGTGCGGCAATCCGCGCGAGCAGCGGCGTGGGAATGTTCTTCCCCGTGCGCCCCGCAATATTGTACACCACGATCGGAATGCCCACCTGCGCGACCGCCTCAAAATGGCGGAAAATGCCCTCGTCGCTCGGCTTGTTGTAGTACGGCGTGACGACCAAAGCCGCGTCCGCACCCATCGCCTTTGCCCTCGTGCAATAGCGCACCGCATCCGCCGTATTGTTCGAGCCTGCGCCCACCACCACGGGAACGCGCCTGCCCGTCCGCGCCTCATGCGCGCGCACGGCCTCCAGCACGATCGTTATCATCCGCTCTTCCTCGTCCTCCGCCAGCGTCGGAGTCTCGCCCGTCGTCCCCAGCGGCACAAGCCCGTCGATTCCTTTCTCCAGCTGGAACGCCACGTTCTTCCGAAATCCCTCGTAATCCACCGAACCGTCTGCGTTCATCGGCGTAACCATCGCCGTCAGTGCGCCACGCAATGCAATCATTTTCCGCTCCTTCGCCCTCGGTATCCCGCGCGAACACGTTTTCTATATAGTAACGATTTTGTGGGGTACAAGGCAAGTAGGGGATCTCCGCTTGAAAGCGGGGGAACTTCTTGGGAGAGGGAACCCCCTCTACTTCCGAAGCGGGGGTTTCCCTCTCCCAAACCCTCACCCTTCCCCAGCACGGCTTAGGGCTGACCGCCCTAAGACCCCGTCGCAAGGCGTTGCCTTGCTTAACGAGTTTTCTCCGAAAACTCGGCAAACAGCGCATCGCACTGCGGCACAACGGTTACTATGACGCGTCATAACTGCTACTATGACGTGTCGTAGTGGCTAGAACGATGCNTCNTAACGGCTCGTGCGTTGGCGGGGTGGTTTTGTCAGTTTTAGGGAACACCNNNCGCGCGATTCTGCCCCAAAACGCACNCGAATTGGTCGGAAAACTACAAAAAAAAACAGTATATTCTCTNNNGTGTATAGTATGATGTAATCATCACAATTTCATCTGGAGGTAAATCATGATGAAGAAAATTTCTAGNCTCGCCGCGCTGTTTGCGGCGACGGCNTTNCTGCTCNCGGCNTTCCCCGCGTGTGACAATGATGACGGNGACGATGATCCGAAAGCGACGCTCGCGGGCGAAGCCGTAGAACTGGAGATCGACGTAGAGAAAACGGTCGAGGCGACGATAACGGTGGAGAACGACACGTTCAGTGCCAATGCGAAAAAGATTCCGTCGGGCGAAGCGATTCCGACGGAATACTTCGAGCTGAAAGCAGGTGAGAAGATAACCGTATCCNCGGCGACGCTGGTANCATGGACGAGCGACACTGTGGCAAAAATCAGCTTNACCGTGACGGCGACTGAGGGCGCGGCGGCAGGCACGATNAGCGCGGAAATCAAAAAAGGCACNCTGACCAGCGACACCGCGCTCACCGCAAAGGGAATCGNCTACACGGTTAAGGGTGCAAGTGGAAGCGGTGATGGCGAAGGCGACAAAACGGAAACAGGCACTCCTGCCACCGCGAAAGACCTACAACTTCGTGGGACTCNNNGCTTCAGATTTCNNNGACGCAAGCGGANCTGCCGTATCTGCATGGGGANNNANTNNNAGCTGGGCGGCNAGCNGCTNCNGTAAACCTTCCNGNCNNTTCAACGANGGTGGCGGACGCAACAGTATTTTGCAAAGAGCAGATCGATGCAAGCAAGCAATCTTTGATTCGTGCCCGCACAGATGATGCCTCAAAGACTACCGGGCTCAACTACAACGGTGGCGCAAACAGCGACATCTCAAGCGGCATCGCAATCGATTCTCTTGACCGTTACGTCAGTATTCCTGTTGACGGCAAGGGAACAGTGACAGCGGATGTAACCTTTAAGGGTGCTAAAGAAACTGACACTACAAGTGGCNGTCCGTTCCAAGTGGCTTTTGTAGATGCTAATGGAAATCTCCTCGGAGAGGTCGTAACCGATGATGTGAAAGCATCTTCTAAAAAAACGGTTTCGGGAACGGTCTCTGCTGCCGGCACAGTCTATCTTGCATTCAGCCGAAACGGAGCAAAAAAAGGTTCAAGTGGTACTGGCGGAGTTGATGTTTCAAAGATTACCGTAGTACCTGCCGCGAACTAACCCGCACTCCCCCGCCGCGCGGGAATCATAGCGCGGCAATCCTCCGCACGGAAGGGCATTGCTCTTCCGTGCGGCTCACCTCAAACACCTTGGAGACATACAGCATGACAAAACAAGAGAGAGCCGACTTTCTCAGGGAACTCAAAGCAGACATCAACGACTACACGGAGTTTTCCTGCACGTACCCGTTTGACGATGACATCGAGAATTTTATCTGGGTCAAGACAAAGGACGCGAAAATAGGGAACTTTGACTGCCATTACGAAGTGATTTTCTACGTCAAGGGCGACGGGGTGCGCACGGACGTGCCTTTTGTCGAGGTGCATTTTGAGTCCCCGTCCTATAAGAGTTTCCAAGGCATAGAGCTTCCCGAAGGGCTTGCGTATGAGAACTGGGAAAAAAAGGACGGCAGAATCGTATACACGGACGGCGGGGACGAAAGGCTCTCCAGCGTGGCGGTCATAGAAAGAATCAGGAAGCTGGACAGGCAGATCGGGAAAGACCTGCGGGCCGCGTTTGAC
The DNA here is from genome assembly GCA_014804085.1 of Treponema sp. Classification (GTDB taxonomy): domain Bacteria; phylum Spirochaetota; class Spirochaetia; order Treponematales; family Treponemataceae; genus Treponema_D. Next base: position 6,616 of record JAAVAM010000035.1, read on the forward strand.
AGCCAAATCCCCAAGGCGAACGAAAAGAAACCACACGCGGCCGAAAGCGCGAAAGCTTATGCCGGAGACAAGTGTGAAATCTGCGCCGACCGTGAGGTCTTCCTCACGAACAGCGAGAGGAACTTTACGGAGGCACACCACCTGATCCCACTGTCAAAGCAGGGTGATTTTGAGAACTCGCTCAACCAGGAGCAGAACATCGTCTGCCTCTGCCCCAACTGCCACAAGGAGATTCATCACGGCATGAACAAGCTGGAGCTGGTCGAGGAGCTGTGGAACCAACGGAAAACGGAGCTGAAAGCAGCAGGCATCGGCATCAACTTGTCCGACCTGAAAGCCTATTACGCATAAAGCCGGGCAGACGCAGTGCCGCCCGGCAGGAGAGAGCNTGACCNAGCAAANAAAGCCCGCAGTTTTTGAAAGTTTCTGCGGNCTTCCCGCCCGTGCCGCAAGGNGCGGGCGGTTTTCTTTNAAAAACACACCAAACCAACCAAAACGGCAACNGGCAGTNTTCCCTNACACAAAAGCAGGCGCAGNAANNNANGATTATATCCCATTTCTGCACCCGTTGTCAAACAAATATACGCCGTACTTTAAAAATTTTACGGCGTGTTTTTAAAAAAGTACAGCGTATTTTTGGGAAAAACACGCCGTACTTTTTTATGTATGCGGAGTCTTTCATACTCCAACACACGCACAGAAAACCGCGCCGAGTCGGGCAAAACGCCACATCAAACCCCAAAGCAGGTTCTTAGGGCGGCAGCCCTAAGCCGTGCTGGGGAAAGGGTGGGATTTGGGGAGGGGAAACCCCCGCTTCGGAAGTAGAGGGGTTTCCTCCCTCCANGAAAGTTCCGCCCGCTTTCAAGCGGNAANCCCACCCGCGATATTTCCATAGACTTTTCGCCGTTCCTGCACTATACTAGAAGATATGGACGCACGTTTTTTTTCGCGGCTGCATAAGATTGAGGCGGTGCTCGCGCAGGCACTGCCGCCGCAGACCAACCCGGACTGGCAGGAGCNGTCGTTCGGCGCGCTCGNCCCCTGNGTGAACGGCGCGCACATCAACGANCTTATNGCGCCCAACCACGNACTGCTCGCGCTGGGCGGCAAACGNTGGCGGCCNCTGCTGCTCGTGCTGTGCGCGGAGCTTGCCGCCGANGCAAAGGGNACGTGCGCCGCNAGNGGCGAANTNGCCTACCGGCTCACCCCGNTCGTNGAATTCGCGCACACCGCGAGNCTGATCCATGACGACATCGAGGACTGCGCGGACATGCGGCGCGGAAAACCGGCGGCNCACGTCGCNTTCGGCACGGACACCGCGCTCAACGCCGCCAGCTGGCTCTATTTTGAGGCGGCCACGTGCATCGAATCGCTCGCCCTGNCCGAAGCGCANAAAAANACGTTCTANGCNCTCTACCTGCANGANNTGCGCCGCCTGCACCTNGGGCAGGCAATGGACATCCTATGGCACAAACAGACCGCGCTCGTGCCGTCGGTTGACGAATACACGGCNATGGTGCGCAACAAGACGGGAACGCTCGCCCGCCTTGCCGTCAAGACCGGNNTGCTCGCGGGCGGNGGCACGNCGGAAGAGGCCGAGCGCGCNGGGAGCATTGCCGAGGACATCGGCGTGGGATTCCAGATCATCGACGANGTGACCAACCTGACCACGGGCAATCCCGGCAAGCAGCGCGGCGANGACATCGTTGAGGGCAAAAAATCGCTNCCCGTGCTCCTGCACCTCNNNGAACGCCCCGNCGACCGNCCCNCGNTNGAAANGCTGTTCGCCCANGCCCGCGCCGAAGGCATCNCGTCGCCCGCCGTCGAACNGGCAATCGCCCTGCTNTCNGAAAGCNACGCCATTGAAAAAGCGCGCGCACAGGGCAACGACCTCGTGNNCCGCAAGAGCCGCGAGCTGAGCGGTTTCTATCACACGGACGGCGAGNCAAGCGAGCTGATCGGNNCTCTGTTCGACTCCCTGCGCAAAGAGTAGNNCGCCATGAGAGAATCGCCCGAAAACCTGAACACGCAGGCAATCGAACTCGCGCAGCAGGGCAACTACCCTGAGGCAATCGCNTGCTTCAAGCGCGCGCTGTCGCTGGAACGTTACAATCACCTGCTCTGGTTCAACCTCGGCATTACGTACCGTGACGCGGGGGATTTGCAAAATGCCCGCCACGCGCTCGAAAAGGCCTATGCCATCAACAGCGATGACGACGACATCATCGAAACGCTCGCGATNATCTGCTACAGCATAGGAAACTACGACGAGGCGATGGCGTACTGCACGGAAGGAATCGACAAAAACCCGTCGAACGCGCACGTATGGAACACGATCGGGGTCATCTATTTCAACCGCTCCGAATACGCNNTGGCGTGTGATGCCTTTGAGCAGGCCGTCTCNATAAACCCGTACTATTATGACGCGCTCTACAACCTGCGCGACACCTACGAGGAGCTGGGGAACACGGCTGGTGTCGAGCAGTGCAAACGGCAGATGCGCCATATCAGCCCCGACGGAAAGCACCATGCATAGCCACGCGTTTATCGTCCAGGTCAANGACGACGAAATTCTCGCCATGCAGCTNATNACCCANGCCTGCGTCACCTGCACGACCGGCTGCCTTCAGCGCGGNAAGCCGTTCGCCGTGGCNAANAGCCGCCATTTTNCCGTCGGCACAGGAACGGTCGTGCGTATCGGNCGCTCACGGTTCACGCGCGCCGTGCACGGGCTGGTNTCGCTCATCGTTCCCGTCGCCAGCGCGGTTGCCGGTTACCTGCTGTCAGGACTCATCGCAAAAAAAATCGGCTTTGAAAGCACGGAAACTNTCAAAGCCGTCTGNGTNATGTCTTTTNTGGCANNGNCNGCCGGCATTGTCTTTGNCGTCAGCCGNAGCCGNCTTCATTTTTTNAAGCCGGAAATCNTNCAAGTGCTGTAAGACTTCCGCACGAATTAGCTCGCCACGTGCTCGCGCGCAAGCTTGCTGATTTCATCGGCCATCTGCGCCAGCGGCACTTGCTTCTGCACCGCNCCCAGCTCATTCGCGACCCGCGGCATGCCATATACGATAGAAGACTTTTCGTCCTGTCCGAGCGTCCACGCGCCCTGCTTGCGCATTTCTGCCAGCTGCACCGCGCCGTCCTTGCCCATGCCGGTCATAATAACGCCGAGCGCCTTGTTCTGATACACTTTTGCCACGCTCTCAAACAGCACGTCCGCAGAAGGCCGGTGCCCGTTGCGCGGCGGCTCTTGCGAAAGCCTGATAACGCACTGCAAGCCGTCCTTTTCCACGAACATGTGAAAACTGCCCGGCGCGATGTACACATGGCCGCCTTCAATCTTGTCGCCGTCCTCCGCCTCTTTCACTTCCAGCGCGCAGATACGGTTCAGGCTGCTGGCAAATTCCTTCGTAAAGCCTGCCGGCATATGCTGCACCACCAGAACCGGCTGCTTGAGACGCGGGTCAATCATCTTGAACATATCGCGCAGTGCGTTCGGTCCGCCGGTGGAAATGCCGATGGCAATAATGTCAATCTTGCCGCTGGCGCGCACCGGCGTGATGACGGGAATCTCCTTGGGCTTGGCGGCGAGGCTCGCCTTGAGCATCTCGCTTGCCCTGCGCGCCTCCTCGGCCTTGTTGGCGATTTCCTTGTCAAGGAATTCCTTGAGTTTCTCCTCGCTCATGACCCCCTGCAACTTGCGTTCAACAGCGCGGTCAGCGGCGATTTTCGCATAGAAATCGTCACGGTAGACGGTCTTTCCGTGCAGACGGGCATACTGTCCGCCGTAAGACGAAATCATCTCGATCAGCCGGTCGGAGATTTTGGTAATATCGGCCGAAATAGAACCGTTCGGCTTGGTAATAAAGTCGGCCGCGCCCAGTTCCAGACACTGCATCGCGAGGGCGGCACCTTTTTCCACGACGCTCGACAGGATAATGACCGGGATTTTTATGCGGTTTTCCTTGCGGTGCTTGAGGAAATCAATACCCGACATCACGGGCATCTCAATGTCAAGGATAATGACATCGGGATTTGCCTGCGGAAGCTTCTCAATCAAATCCTTGCCGTTCTCCGCGCGCCCGACGACATGCATACCGGGAACGCTCTCTACGGCACGGCTCACCAAATTGCGCATCAGCGCGGAATCATCACAAACCAGTACGGAAATATCATCCATCGTTCTGCTCCTAGCCTTCGTTTTTCTGGTAGAGACACGCCCATTCGGTCTTCAGGAATTCGAATTTCGTGTCCATGCCGAACAACGATTCCGAATGACCGATGAACAGATAAGAATGCGCTGCCATCGCGTTATAAAAACGGTCGATGACCGCTTTCTGGGCAGGCTCATCAAAATAAATCAGCACGTTGCGGCAGAACACGATGTCAAAGTTGCGCACGCCCGAATCGTTGCGCAAGTTGTGGTAGTCAAATTTAATATGCGACATCAATTCCGGCGTCGCCTGATAGCCTTTTTCGACTTTTTTGAAAAAACGAGTGAGATATTTTGGCGGAATGCCCGTAACGCGCGAATCGGGATAAAAGCCCTGCTGACCGACCATGAGCGACTTCAGCGAAATGTCGGAGGCCATAATATTGAAACGATACGGCGGCGGCAACGTGTCGCACAAAATCATCGCGAGCGTGTACGGCTCTTCGCCCGTGGAGCAGCCGGCACTCCAAATGTTGATGCGCTGATCGCCCGTCTTCCGCTTCTGCTCGATGATGCGCGGGATAACATAATGCACGAGCGCGTCAAAATGCGGCTGATTGCGGAAAAAACGCGTCAGATTGGTGGTGACCGAATCAAGCATCTGCTTCATTTCTTTTTCGTCAGACATAATGAGCTTATAATACTCGCCGACGGTCGCTATCTGCTTTGCGCGCAGGTTTTCTTTCAGNCTGCCGTCAAGAATCGAACGGTTCGTGGCCGAAAAGGTAATTCCGCTCTGGTCATAGATGACCTTGCGGAACGTATCAAATTCTGCATCAGTTAATAAGTCTGCCATGAAAATCATTATACACCCGCAGACAAAAAAAGTAAATCATATTTAAAAATAACCGAAAAAATTACATCGAAAAATCTTTTCCCAGATAAATCTCNCGGGCGACGGGACTTGCCAAAATCTCGTCCTTGCTTCCCTGGATCATAATCTGCCCCGTGCTGATGATAATNGCGCGGTCGGTAATCTCAAGCGTGTCGCGCACGTTGTGGTCGGTAATCAGAATGCCGATGCCGCGCTTGGCAAGCAGCGTAATCATTCCCTTGATGTCGGCGACGGCAATCGGGTCAATGCCCGCGAACGGCTCGTCCAAAAGCAGGAATTTCGGCTCAATGGCAAGGGAACGCGCGATTTCGGTGCGCCGCCGCTCGCCGCCGCTCAGCGTGAACGCCTGCTGCTTGCGTATCCGCCCGATCGAAAATTCCTCAATCAGTTCTTCGAGCCGCTGTTTTTTCTGCGCGCGCGTCAGGTCACGGCGTGTCTCCAAAATCGACCAGATATTTTCTTCGACGGTAAGCTTGCGGAACACGCTCGGCTCCTGCGGCAGGTACGAAATGCCGATGCGCGCGCGTTTGTACATGGGCAACCCGGTAATGCGCTGGTCGTCCAAGAAAATCTCGCCCGCCGTGGGCTTGTGGAATCCCACAATCATGTAAAACGTCGTCGTTTTTCCCGCGCCGTTCGGACCAAGCAGACCGAGCACCTCGCCCGTCTGCATAGAAAAATCAACGCCCTGCACTACTTTTTTCTTGCCGAACATTTTATAGAGGCTACTTGCGCGCAACGTATGCAATCTGCCGCGTTCCCCTGCCATCGGCTCGTTCATGCCGTCACTCATCGACTGCTCCGTCCGTCGCCCCGTCATCTCCGGGTACTGGCTCTGCCGTTTCTGCGGAATCTTCCGCAACTTCTTCGGCAGGATTTTCGTCCGCGGAATCCTGTTCTTCCGCCGCCGGATCAGGGGCTTTTTTGGTGTCCGTCACCGTGCCGCTCACGCGTCCGTCCAACGTAATCTCCTGCGTGTCCAAGTCAAGCGTAATTTCCTGCGCGCGGAACGTGTCCTCGCCCTGCACGATTTTGGGATTGCCGCTCATTTCCAGCATTTTGTCGTTCTTGCGGTAGACGGCATACGCCGCCGTGCAGGTGTTGTCTTTTTGTTTGAGCGTCACGTTTATCTGCATGACGGCAATTTCCGTCGTCTGATTATACTCGATGACCTGCGCNTCCGCCGNCACTTCGTTCTGCACGTCCACNAAATGCACGGAACTTTCCAGATTGGCGACTTTNGTCTGCCGGTCATACCGCATTTTTCCGCACGTAAAATCCATCAGGCTTTCGGTGTTCTTGCCCGTGACCGCCCCCTCNGCNGTGATATAGCGGAAATTGTCGCCGAACAGCTCGATGACATCCGCCGCNATCTCCATTGTCTCGGTCTTGACGAACGCATGACCTTGCAGGCGCGTCGTGTCGCTCTTGCTGCCCGCCGTNCCCNTCAGCGAATCCGCGCGGAACGTGATAGTCTCGGCAGCCAGCACGGAAANCGTGAGCAAACAGGCGGCAAGCGCGAACAGCCGTTTCATTCCTGCGCCCCGCCTTCGCCGTCNGNCGATTCTTCGNCCTCGTCCGTNGTGATGTCGCCCGNCACCTGCGCCAAAAACGAAAATGTCTTNCTCACGCCGCTGGAACTGAAGCCGCGTCCCGTNATAACCGTATCTTTTTTTTCGATTGACACTTCGTCGTCGCGCCCGCTCGTCATCTGCTCGGTCTTGCCGTCGTATTTGAGCGCGTCCGCAAAAATTCTCATGTCCTGCGNATNCAATGTCACGGAAATATCGTCGAACATCAGATANATTTCGTCCTGCGTGTTCGCCGCAAGCAGNTTGCACGAGCCTTCCGTNTCNAGCGCGCCCTCGCCGTCAAACGTCCTGAACCGCGCCTTACGCGCATACGACGCGCCGTCGCTCTTGTACTGCTCGATTTTCTGCGCCTCAATNTCCATTGTCACCGCNTTGTCTTCATANCGTGAGAAAAATGCGTCGGAAAAACGGAATTCAGGNACGATGTCCTCAACNCTCTCGGTTTTCCCNTAATCAAGCGAACAGCCAAAAAGNATGCCGNCCGCAAACAGCGGAAACAGATATTTCATTTTTTCCGCGNCAATGCCGCCCCGATGAANGCNTTGAACAGCGGATGCGGNGTCGTCGGCCGTGAGACAAATTCCGGGTGGAACTGCACGCCGATTCCCCACGGATGCTGCCGCCANTCAAACGCCTCCACCTGATTGTCNTCAGCCGCCGTCGCCGCAACGACCAGACCATGCGCCGCCATGTCGTCCGTATANCGGCNGTCAAACGTGTATTTCGACCGATGCCGCTCGCGNACCGCCTCAGCGTGATACGCCGCANACANATTCGTNTCTTTCATNATGGCGACCGGCAACGCGCCCANCTTGACCACGCCNGCCGCCNCCGTGCCNGACTGCTCNTCNGGCANNCTGATGACCGCATGCTGGGTATGCTGCATGAATTCCGTCGAATCCGCATCCTCCCAGCCAAGCAANGACCGCGCCGTCTCAATCGCCATCAGCTGCATTCCCAGATCAATGCCCAAATAAGGAATCTGATGCTCACGCGCATACCGCACCGTCGCAAGCAAGCCCAAAAAACCGCGCTGCCCGTAATTTCCNGGAATGATGATCGCGTCCACATCCTGNAAATGCGGCGCGATGTCCGTGCAGGACTCCAACGANTCCGCGTCGATTTTATGCAGCCGCAAGCCAATGCCATGGGTAGTCACCGCCGCATGGAACAAACTTTCCTGCACACTTTTNTAGCAGTCGTCCAAATAATCCTTTTTGCCCACCATCGCGACCGTGACGCTTTTTTNTGTCTTTTGCAGTTTTNCCAAAAAATCCGTCCACGGCTTNACGGCAATGCGCCGGTCGCCCATGCNCAGTTTTTGCAGAATNNCCNTGGCAATNCCCTGCTCATAAAACAGCACCGGCAACTCATAAATGGACGCGTCAATATCNGCCGACGTAAAGACCGANCCGAGCGACACGTTGCAGAACAGCGCGATTTTTTTGCGCATCTCGTCCTCTATGGCACGCTCACAGCGGCACAAGAGNATATCGGGCTGAATCCCGCATTCCTGCAACTGCTTGACGCTGTGCTGGGTCGGNTTTGTNTTCAGCTCGCCGCCGATAATCGTCGGNACGAGCGTCAANTGNACCGTAACGCAGTTTCCNTTGCCCTGCTCGTGGCTGAACTGCCGCGCCGCCTCCAAAAACGGAATGGACTCAATGTCGCCNACCGTACCGCCGATTTCCACGATAACGACATCCGCACCCGTCTTCGCCCCCGCCTGCACGATGCGCCGCTTGATTTCGTCGGTAATGTGCGGAATGACCTGCACGGCGCGCCCGTTATACCGACCGGCGCGCTCGTTGCGGATGACCGTCTCGTACACCTTGCCGATAGTCACGCAGTCGCCTTCGCTCACGTTCACGTTCGTAAAGCGCGCATACGTCCCCAAATCGGCATCGGTCTCCGCGCCGTCTTCGGTAACGTACACTTCGCCGTGCTGATACGGACTGATCGTACCGGCATCAATGTTGATGTACGGATCGCATTTGACCATTGCGATTTTCAGGCCGCTGCATTCCAGAAGACTGCCGATTGATGCCGTCGCGACGCCTTTTCCCAAACTGGAACAGACGCCGCTCGTTACCAAAACATACTTGCTCATGCAATTACCGCGCGTATTCGATAATCCGCGTTTCGCGAATCATCGTCAGCTTGATTCTTCCCGGATAGCGCAAGTCCGTCTCAATCTGCTTGGCGATTTTCTGTGCCAGTTCCTTGACCTCGCCGTCGGGAATTTTCTCATTGTTGACCAAGATACGCAGCTCGCGCCCCGCCTGAATGGCATAGGCTTTTTCCACGCCGTTAAATTTCTCGGCGACTTCCTCAAGGTTTTCCAGACGCTTGACGTAATTATCCACCGTCTCACGGCGCGCACCCGGACGGGCGGCACTGATAGCATCGGCAATCTGCACGATGACCGCCTCAACGGTCGTCGCCTCAACGTCGTTATGGTGCGCGGCAATCGCATTGATGATTTTTGCGTCCTCGCCCATTTTCCGCGCCATTTCCGCGCCCACTTCCGCGTGGTTCTGATCGCTGTCGCTTTCCGCGCCCTTGCCGATGTCATGGAGCAAGGCGGCGCGTTTGGCAAGCTCCCGGTTCGCCCCCACTTCCGCCGCAAGCACCGCCGCCAGTTCCGCGACTTCCTTGCTGTGGCTGAGCACGTTCTGCCCATAGCTCATGCGGAAATACAGGCGACCGAGCGCGCGAACGCCGTCCTGACTCATGTTGTGGATGCCCAGGTCGAACAACGCTTTCTCGCCCTCTTCGTACACTTTCTGCTGAATTTCGCGCGTCACTTTCTGCACGATTTCTTCAATACGGGCAGGATGAATGCGCCCGTCCGTCACCAGACGCTCCAGCGACTGCTTGGCGATTTCTTTGCGCACGGGATCGAAACAACTGATGACCACCGCCTCCGGCGTATCGTCGATGATAATGTCCACGCCCGTCAGCGTCTCCAACGTGCGGATATTGCGCCCCTCACGCCCGATAATACGGCCTTTCATTTCGTCGCTCGGAAGCGAAACCGTCGTGACCGTAATGTCGCTCGTGACTTCCGTCGCCACGCGCTGAATAGTAGAGACCAGAATCTCCTGCGCTTTCTTCTCCGCCGTCAGCTGCGCTTCCTGCTCAATTTTATTGAGCAGCACCTGCGCGTCATGGCGGGCATCGTTTTCGAGATTCTTGATGATCAAATTCTTCGCTTCCTGCTGAGAAAGCCCCGAAATTCGCTCCAACTCGGTGCGGAGCGTCTCTTCCTGCGCCGCAAACGCATCCTCGCGCTTTTTCATGGACGCAAGCCGACCGGCAAAATCCTGCTCTTTCCTGTCGAATTCGGCGGCACGTTTGTCCACCAATTCTTCTTTTTTGGCGACCCGCGCTTCGTACTTCTGCACTTCGCTGCGGCGCTCCCGGTTCTCCCGCTCCTGCTGATTCCGTTCCCGAATGAGCTGATCCTTTGCCTCAAGCAAAATTTCTTTTTTCTGTGCTTCAGCCTCTTTTATCGCATCCTGTTTTACACGTTCAGCTTTTTGCTCTGACGCAGACAACTGAAATCTGGCATACAACCAGCGAATAATCCATCCAAGAACAATTCCAGCAAGGGGAAGCACGATGAACAACATCACGTTCATATTGCAACTCCTCGCATTGCACCCGTCCCGGAAGCCTTGCGGCTTCTTGCGGAACAAAATACAAAATATCATTCGTATTATACTCTAAGAATTCTGAATAGTCAAATAAAATCGGCGAAAAGCCCTGCGGTTTTGACAAGATTTTTCTGCACGACGGCCACCCGGAAAAACGATACGTCCCGGCTTGCCGCCGAATTGTTCCGGACGACAAAAAAGCCTCCGCCGAAGCGGAGGCTTTGCGTCATCATGCCGTCAGCGGACGACTAGCAGTTCTCGCTGAAGTATTTGATGGTGCGAACCATCTGTGACGTGTAGCTGTTCTCGTTGTCGTACCAAGAGACGACCTGCACTTCAAACAGCCCGTCGGTGATTTTGGTCACCATGGTCTGCGTCGCGTCGAACAGCGAGCCGAACTTCATGCCGATAACGTCGCTTGAAACGATTTCGTCCTCGGTGTAGCCGAACGTCTCGGGGTCAGAAGCCTTTTTCATTGCGGCATTGATTGCCTCTTTGGTAACGTCGCTGCCTTTGACGACTGCGGTCAGAATGGTGGTCGAGCCGGTCGGAACGGGAACGCGCTGCGCCGAGCCAATCAGCTTGCCGTTCAGTTCGGGAATGACCAAGCCGATAGCCTTTGCCGCGCCCGTGCTGTTCGGGACGATGTTCTGCGCGCCCGCGCGTGAGCGGCGGAGGTCGCCCTTGCGCTGCGGACCGTCAAGAATCATCTGGTCGCCCGTGTACGCGTGGATGGTCGCCATGATGCCGCTCTGAATGGGGAACGCATCGTTCAGCGCCTTTGCCATCGGCGCAAGACAGTTCGTGGTGCAGGAAGCCGCAGAAATGATGTTGTCGTTCTTGGTCAGCGTCTTGTGGTTCACGTTGTAGACGATCGTGGGCAGATCGCTTCCGGCAGGAGCAGAAATGACGACCTTGCGCGCGCCCGCGTCGATATGCGCCTGGCTCTTCGCCTTTGACACGTAGAAGCCCGTGCATTCCAGCACGACATCGACTTTCAGCTCGCCCCAAGGCAGATCAGCCGCGTTCGGCTTGGCATAAATGGTGATTTCCTTTCCGTCAACCGTGATTGAGCCGGGCACTTTGACGGTCTTGCCGTCGTCCTCAAGCACCGCGTCCTTGAAAGAAACCGTGTGCTTGCCCTCGCCGAAACGACCGGCATAGCCGCCCTGCGCGGTATCATACTTCAAAAGGTGGGCGAGCATTTTGGGGCTCGTCAAATCGTTGATGGCGACAACTTCATAGCCTTTGGCATCAAACATCTGGCGGAAAGCCAGACGACCGATACGACCAAAGCCGTTAATAGCAACTCTTACATCTGCCATTGTATAACTCCTCTCACCGTCCGCAGACGGCACTGTACAAAAAGTTTCTTGCTCCAAGAATACCGCATTTCACCGGGTTAGACAATAGGATTTTCCGCTTTCTTCCGCTCAAAGTAGCCGTTTTCCACCAGCACCTGGCGACGCGTCATCACCAGCGAAATCAGCTCAAGATACATATTGTAGTCAACTTCCAGCGCGATCGGGAAGATGAAATATTCGGTCTCGTCGCAGTACCGCTCGATGAATTGCTCGTCGGTGACGAAGCCCAGCGCAATCATGTTGCTGATACGGTCGGCGCACTTGAGGACTTTCGCCTTGTGGCTTCCCGTCTCGATGATCCTGCGCAGGAACTGATTTTTCTGCTCGCCGTCGCGCTTGGTCACCTCGAGCACCAGATCGAGCACCTCGCAGCCGTCCTCGTCGCACGAGCGGATGATGTCCCGGTCAAAGCCGGGAATGTCCTCCACCACGTCGTGGATGATGCTCGCCTTGAGCAGGATATTATCAATATAACCGTAGTCGATGAGAATGGTCATCGTGTCCAGCTGATGCCGGAACATATTGCCGCCCGCCCGGCGGCGTTTGCCGATCAGCGCGGTCGCAATCTGCATGTAGGGCGCAAGGAAAATATTCTTGAGCTGGAGCATCTGCTGCTGATCCATCTGCTCCGGCTTATCGACCTTCATCTCATATTTTCCCATGGCGCGCCCCCTGTATCGTTCCTACAATTATAACGCAGAAATATACGAATGCAAGGTTTTTATGCGCCTTTTCGCCTCGTCGAGCTTTTCGCGCTCTGCCTGCACCAGCTCCGCGGGCGCGTGCTCGGCGAATTTGCCGCCCAGCTTTGCTTCCGTGCGCACGGCCTCGGCAGTCGTTTTCTCGATGTCTTTCTGAAAGCGCGCGCGCAGCTGCTCCCTGTTGATGGCAGCGTCAATCAAAATGAACGCCTCAAAGCCCGTGCCGACCGTGCCGATCGACTGCGCGGGCTTTGCGTCCACAAAGTCGATGTCCGACACGCCCGCGAGCAGGCAGATCAGGTCGGTCTTCTCGCGGCAGCTTTCGGCATCGCTGCCCGGAACGACATGCAGCGCGATATGCAGCTTTACGGCGGGATCAATGCCGCACTCATTGCGCAGGCCGCGCACCGCCCGGATCACGTCCTGCACGGCGGCAAACCGCGCGGCAACCGCCTCGTCCTTACGGTCGTCGCTCGCGGCAGGGAACGGCGCGTTCACCAGCAGCGAATCATAGTCGTCGTTCGGCAGAATGCGCTGCGTCCCCGCCTGGCGGCGGTTGGCGATAATCTGCGCGCGCGGCAGCTTCCCGTAAATCTCTTCGGTCACGAACGGAATGAACGGATGCAGCAGGCGGAGGCTTTCTTCCAGCACGTTGAGCAGGACGGAAACCGCGCGGTCTTTCTCGCGCTCGTCATCGCCGCGGAAGCTCAGCTTGGTCGCCTCCACGTACCAGTCGCAGAAACAGTTCCAGAAGCATTCGTACACGGCGCTCGCCGCGTCATTGTAGCGGTAGCCGCCCAGCGCGGAGCGCACGTCGCGGACCGCCTTGTCCAGCGCGGCGTACATCCACCGGTCGAGTTCGGTCAGGTCGCCGTCCGCCACGGGAATGAGCGTGCGCCCCTCCAAGTTGCCCAGAATGTAGCGGCTCGCGTTCCACACCTTGTTGCAGAAACGGCTGCCCATCTTGAAGCTCTCGTTGTCGATCAGGATGTCCTGCCCCTGCGCGCAGAGGAACGACAGCGTGAATTTGAGCGCGTCCGCGCCGTACTGCTCGATGACATCCCGCGGGTCAATGCCGTTGCCGAGCGACTTGCTCATCTTGCGCCCCTGCTTGTCGCGCACCAGCCCGTGGATATAAATGTCGTGGAACGGGGCTTTGCCCGTGAATTCCAGCCCCGCCATGATCATGCGGCTCACCCAAAAGAAAATGATGTCGTAGGCGGTCACGAGCGCGGAAGTCGGGTAGAATTTTTTCAGGTCGGGCGTGTCTTCCGGCCAGCCGAGCGTGCTGAACGGCCACAGCCACGCGCTGAACCAGGTGTCCAGCACGTCGGGATCNTGCTCCAGCGTACCGGCGGACGCGCCGCACTTGGGACACGACACGGGGTCGGTGCGGCTGACGATCATCTCCCCGCAGTCCTTGCAGTACCACACGGGAATGCGATGCCCCCACCACAGCTGNCGGCTGATGCACCAGTCGCGGATNTTTTCCATCCAGTGCGCGTAGGTGCGCTCCCATTTGCGCGGGAAAAATTCGATGTCGCCGTTNTTCCACGCCGCGAGNGCCTTGTCNGCGAGCGGGCGCATCCGCACGAACCACTGGAACGACAGNTACGGCTCGACCACNGTCTTGCAGCGGTAGCANTGNCCCACCGAATGCNTCANCTTCTCCTCGCCCTTGAACAGCCCCGCCTCNGTCAGNTCGGCGACGACCAGCGCGCGCGCNTTCTCGCACGTCAGCCCGCGGTATTTTTNNGGCACGTTCTCGTTGAGCGTGCCGTCGGGNTTCAGCAGGTTGACCACCTCNAGNCCGTGGCGTTTNCCCACTTCCCAGTCGTTGGGNTCGTGCGCGGGCGTAATCTTCACCATGCCCGTNCCGAANTCCTTATCGACATACGCGTCNGCNATGATCGGAATCTCCTTGCCCGTCAGCGGCAGGCGGAGCGTCNTTCCCACGAGCGANCGGTAGCGTTCGTCGTCGGGATTGACCGCGACCGCCGTGTCGCCNAAAAACGTCTCCGGGCGNGTCGTGGCGACCTCGATNTTTCCGCTGCCGTCGGCGAATTCATANNACAGNTGATACATCGCGCCGTTCGTGTCGATNTGNTCNACCTCGTCGTCCGCAAGGGCCGTGCCGCAGCGCGGNCACCAGTTGACGAGNTACTGCCCCTTGTANATNAGNCCNCGCTCGTACAGCGTGACGAACACGTCGCGGACNGCCNNNNTCAGCCCCTCGTCCATCGTGAACCGCTCGCGNGACCAGTCCACGCTGTTGCCGAGCNNCNGCTGCTGCCGGACGATGGTCGCATGATGGTCGCGCTTNACNNCCCAGGTGCGCTCAAGGAACGCCTCGCGCCCCAGNTCCTTGCGNCTCTTGCCCTCTTTCTTGAGCTGACGCTCCACCACNTTCTGCGTGGCAATGCCCGCGTGGTCGGTNCCGGGAACCCACANCGTNTNGTCGCCGCACATACGGTGGTAGCGCACCACCACGTCCTGCAACGTGTTGTTGAGCGCNTGNCCCATNTGCAGAACGCCCGTCACGTTCGGCGGCGGAATGACCACCGTGTATGTGCTGTCCGTGCGCCCCGCGCNCCCGTGCNCGGGNGACTCCGCNTCGCNGTGCGGGCGGAAATGCCCCTGCTCCACCCATGCCGCGTAGATGCGATCCTCAAAATCCTTGGGATTGTATGCCTTCTCCAGTTCAATCGCTTTCATNTNGCCACCCCGTNCGCTCAGTCTTTCAGCGAGTATTATAGCGAAAGCGGGGGATTTCTGCAATGAANGCGGTTTTTTTTTACCGCTTGGAAGCGGTGGGAACTNTCTTGGGAGAGGGAACCCCCTCTACTTCCGAAGCGGGGGTTTCCCTCTCCCAAACCCTCTCCCTTCCCCAGCACGGCTTAGGGCTACCGCCCCAAGACCCCGTCGCAAGGCGTTACCTTGCTTAACGAGTTTTCGGAGAAAACTCGGCAAACTGCGCAGCGCGCTATATTGTGGAGGTGTTGGCGTTTGTTAGGATGCCGGTATGTTTAAAAACCGTGCGTAAATTACTCACTACAAAAAATTATAAACCTGCTACAATACCATATTTTGGGGAATGACCCGTAGACAATGAAGCACGATTGCACGAACGCTCTTACAGGACGAAGCTCTCTCACGATATGGCGCACGGTTGCCGTGGACGGACGGCCGCATTCTGCCGCGCCGTTCTCCGTGCGGAACGTGACGGAGCGCGATAATCTGTCAATAATTACCCCCCCCCATATTTTGTAGCACCGCAGGGCTTTTCCGCAACGCCGCGCATGTTGGCG
>JAAVAM010000054.1 GCA_014804085.1 Treponema sp.
CCGAAATGTCTTCAAAAGTCCACGAATGTTCTTCGCCGTTGTCGTCGCACCAAACAAGCGCGCGCTTGCCAGGTTCGGTGATCGTGTAGCGGTCAACGATGTCATAGGCGAAATTGAAATTGCGCGGAGCCTTCAATCGGCAATGCGCCTTCAAATCTTCGTAAGAAGTGAATTCTCTGTCTTCGACTAAAAATTCTTGATAAAGTGCCATTTTAACCTCTCTTTATTCTCTCTCGTGTTACAGATTAGACAAAGAAAAACCAAGTTTGTTGCAATTATTTTTTCTCTTGACGAGTTAAATCTAAAAAACAGGAAGTAACGAGCGATAAAACAAAGCGTTACGACACAAAACACAAAAAACCGTCCCGCTGACGGAACGGTTTTCATCATCATTTTTGCCCGACGATACGCTATTTCAACGCCGCGCTGATGCGCTCAAGAACCTTCTTACGGTCAAGCGGCTTAATGATATAGTTCTTTGCGCCAAGAAGCAGCGATTTTTTCACCAGCTCTTCCTTGCCCAAAGCACTGACCATTACGACGCGCGCGTTCTTGTCGAATGCCATAATCTGCTCCAACGCGGTAATACCATCCATTTTCGGCATGGTAATATCCATCGTCACCAGATCGACGTTCGGACACAATTCCTTGTACTTGTCAACGCCGTCCTTGCCGTCTACAGCCGTCGCGACCACTTCGTACCCTTCGCTCGTCAGAATCTGACCAAGCTGTTTCGCAACGAACATTGAATCATCGACAACTAAAACACGCATTTTGGTTCCGTCTGCGAGCATCCCCTCCGGCGGACGGTCATTACCTGGCAAATCAGCTCTTGTCTTCATCGTTCATCCTCCTTACATTCTCTCGCGGATAGCAACATTCACCTCAACCTTACCGAATTCCGTAATCAGCGGAACGATAAGAGCCTCAACGCTGTTTTGCCCGCCACCAAGAGCAGCAATTTCCATTTTTTCGCCAGCGAACAAAGCCGGTGGCGTAAGGTCAAATTTAAATCCAAGCTCGTGGAGCTTTGTAACGGCCTGCGCCGTAATCAAATTCGCCAACTCGCTGATAGTGGCCTTTGCCAAATCATCGAATTCGGTCAGTTTTTCTCCATTCATGCAAGATGCGATGTTCAATGCCGTCTCAAACGTCATGTCGAACAGAACACGACCCTCCACGTCACCTGCAAGCCCGACCAATGCTGCAATGCCCATTACCGGCATTGCCGTAGATTTTAGGTACAAGTCTCCGCGCGTCACTTTCGCACCGCCGAGCACCTCTGTCAAAATCTGATATGAAGTTTCAACAAATGGATTAATGTACTCTACTCTCATGTGCCTTTTACTCCTGTTTTATTGTTTTCCAAAAGTTTTTATTGAACCGACAGACTTCGCCGTCCATTCTTTATTGCTCTCAAGAGTTTCGTTCTGTCCCAGTATGACAATACCGTTGCCTTTAAGCTTGTCGGCAAAGTCCTCAATCAATGCCTCCTGCGCTTTCTCAGGCTGGAAAGAAACAAAATCTCTCGTAAAGACCATATCCAAGTCGGGCAAAGCCGTCGTGTTCACACAATCGTGGTATTCAAACATGACGCTTTCCCGCACTTCCGGGGTAAAGGTTAAGTCGCCGTTCGTTTTTCGCGTAACATACGGCGCATACCAGTCATTCGCCACATCGGCAGGAATAGAAATAAGCGGCGCATTGGACACGCTCAGCAAATCAATGTCGTGCGCATAAATGCGAATCCGTGCGTCTGGGTAGCGTTTTCTGAGCAGACAAGCCAACGAATACGACTCCTGACCTTTGCCGCACCCCGGATTCCACACGACAATCTGCTTTGCCGTATTGTCGGGCAACGCCTTGTAGATTGCGTCCGCATACTCTTTTTTCCACCATGTTCCATTATACGGCGAATAGAACGGCTTCAAGAACTCGTCGGCATCGGTCGGAGCCTGAAACTGCAACGTATCCTTGCCACGTTCTTTATACCATTCGTCAAAGCGTGTTTTCACCCATTTCTCATTGATCGGGGTCACGATGAATTTCCGCAACGTTGCCAGTCCGCTCGTGATGAACGAATAATCAACCGCTTTTGTCTCTTTTTTGGGCATCGCAGTCTGCTTTGCCTTCTTTGAGCCAGCCGAAAGTTTCATCTGCACGTCAGTATTCGCTTTCGTGCTGTCAGTATCTTTCACCGCCAGCTTTGAGCCGAGGATACGTTCCACGTCAAGCAGAACGTACATACGATTATTGGTTTCCACAACGCCTTGGATATACTTGATATTGATGTCGCCGAACAACGGGTGCGGAGGCTGAATCATAGATTTCTGGACAGACACAACCTTATCCACGTTGTCAACGACGACACCGAACACCTGCTCGCCCACCCGAACCATCAGAATATTCTCAAGCGTACTGTTCTTGTGATTATCCATTTCGATATTAAAGAAAATACGCAAATCGATAATCGGAATAATATCGCCACGTGAGTTATACACGCCAAGCACGAACGGAAGCGCATTCGGCATATACGTAAAGAGTGCCTTGTCGGCTTTTACGATCTCTTTAATCTGCATAATGTCGATAGCATAATCCTTATCCGCAAGGGAGAACGTGACCATCTTAAAGTCAAGAATGACGACCTTATCTTCCCGTGCTTCTACAGCCGCCTCCGCAACTGCCGCCGCATTCATTACCGCGTCACTCATACCCTATTCCTCATCATAGCCATTTTCCTGGCGGGCTTCAATTTCCTGACGGACACCAAGTTCCAGCAGCTGGCTGACATCGATAATCAAAGACACCGAACCGTCACCCAAGATTGACGCACCGGCGACACCCGGAGACTGCGTGAACTGGTCTTTCAACGGTTTGATAACCACGTCCTCTTCGCCGATAAGCGCATCGACCATAACGCCGATTTTTTTATCCTGCGAGCCGACGATAACGACAAAGCAATACTCGCCGTCCTCGCCCGTATTGATGCCGAACAAACGGCTCAGCCGCAGGACACTGATGACCTCGCTGCGAACATTCAGCACTTCATAGTTATCAATCGTATTGATCTCTTCTTTTCGTACCCGGACGCTCTCAACAACCGACGCAATCGGGATCGAATACGTCTCACGCCCGACGCGCACGAGCAGACCTTGGATGATAGCCAACGTAAGCGGCAGACGAATACTGAACTTTGAGCCATGCCCCAGCTCAGATGTGACCTGCACCGTGCCGTTCAGTTTTTCAATCATCGTCTTGACGACATCAAGACCGACACCGCGTCCAGAGACATTGGTAATCTTCGCCGCCGTCGAGAAACCCGGCATAAAGATAAGCTGCGCCGCCTCTTGGTCGGAAATGACCTTATTCGGATGGATAAGCCCGCGCTCGACCGCCTTCTGCCGCACCCGCTCGGCGTTGATGCCCGCACCGTCATCGATGATATCGATGACAATCATGTTTCCTTCATTAGCAGCCTTGAGCAACACCGTCCCCGTCTCATCCTTGCCCGCAGTCTTGCGGTCTTCGGGACTTTCAACGCCGTGGTCGCAGGAATTGCGCACACAGTGCATGAGCGGATCCATAAGGTCGTCAACGACGGTCTTATCAAGTTCCGTTTCCTTACCTTCAATAACGAGGTTTATCTTCTTGCCCAAATCTTTCTGCAAATCACGGACAACGCGCGGGAAGCGGTCAAAAATCTGGCTGATCGGAACCATGCGGATTTTCATGACCCCCTCTTGCAACTCACCCGCAATACGTCCCAAATTCTGCGTGGAAGAATGAAAGCGCGCGCCCAAATCCTTGAATTTGCCCTCAAACAAATCAAAATGCGTGAGCATATCACCGAATTCATCCTGCACACTCGCCTTGATGTCTTTGACCGCCACGCCATCCTGTATCTGCTCAAGATACTGCGGCAACAACTCAAACATACGGCGGATTTTTTCTTTATAGGAAGCGGAAAGCCCCTGGAACTGCGCGAACAGTTCGGACTGCCGCTGCGCCGCCTGACTGAACGCCGCCTTGGTAATGACCGTTTCGGAAACGAGATTCATCAGATAATCGACGCGTTTTGAATCCACGCGAAGTACGGCACTCTGGGCATGGTCGCCGGATGACTTCGCCGCCGCTTTTGGCGCAGACTTCTCTCCCGCAGGCTTTGCCGTCTCCTCAACAGGGGCGGGAGCGGCAGGAACAGGAGCAGGTGCTGGCGTAGGTACACTCGCAACCGGGGCAGATGCCGCAACCGGCACAGGCTCTGCGGCAGGAGCAGAAGACGCAGACTCACCCCCGCCGACTTTCGCATTCGTAATATCCTGCGCGTCGGTAGAAAGCGACACATCGTCCAAAAACGCTGCGTCCTCAAGCTGATCTGCCACGACCGATGCCGGAGCAGAAACATAATAGGTAACTTCTTTCCAAAATTTATCTTCGTACAGTGCGTCAAAATCGGGGTCGGTTTTAAGAACCGTACCGCATGACTTGAGCGCGGCAAACACCTGAATGCCGCCGACGCTGTTCATCGGGTTATTCTCATCAAAGACGACTTTTACCTGCCATAGTTTTTCGCCCGCGCCGCAATTCTGCTTCAACTCTTCCAGTTCGTATTCAGAAAGCGAAACGGTGGCAGGTGCAGAAGTCGTTGCCGCCGCGGACGGCGTTGCAGGAGCAGCCGCCGGAGCACTCGGCGCAGGGGCTGCACCACCCTTGCCGGGAATAAATGCATTGATCCTTGCAGAAAGCTCGTCCACGCCCTCCTGATACACGCTACCGTTCTGACGATGCTCCAACATCGTCTTAATCATATCAAGCCCGTTCAAAAGCACGTCAACAATATCGCCGGTCACCTGCACCTTGTCAGAACGCACCTCGTCAAGCAAATCTTCCATAGTGTGCGCAAAGTGCGCGATCTCAGAGAATTCGACCGCCGCAGAGTTTCCTTTTAACGTATGAGCCGCACGGAAAATTTCATCGATAGCATCATGATTTGACGGATCGCTCTCGATCGCAAGGATATTGCTCTCAAGNTTCTCAATCATCTGCTCGGCTTCAGAGAAGTAATCTTTCAGAAGTTCTTCGTTATCTGAATCTAGATAATCACTCATATATCCCTATTTTAACCGTTCTGCCCGTAAAGTCAAGTGAAAAANCGCCGGATAGCGCAAGATTTTTTCCTTTTGTNGCCNGCCATAAAGTTTTGCCCGGAATATGCCGATANTCTCTGCGGAGTACCCTGCATTTTTGCAAGAANNGGGAGTCTTATATGAAACATCGNTCGCNACACGGCAAACTGATTCCTCTGGCACTGCTGTGCTGCCTTTTCTGCGCCCGGCTGTCTGCGGAACGGGACATTTCGTTCAGCGGATATGCGGGGGTAAAAGGAGATTTTTATGCCGACCCCGCACAGGAAGACTTTGACCCCGCGTTCGTCCTGCAAGGATATTTTGGCGGGCAGCTGAACATCGCGCCGGCATTCCTGCTCCGGCTTGAATTTTCGATTCAGACCGACGACGTGACCGAGCAAAGCCCGTTCTCCGACGGCGGGATTGCCTCGCATTTTTTCATCGACGAGCTGTCCGCCACGTACATAAAGCCGTTTTTAAGCATTACGCAATATTTCAGCCTGTTTTTGGGCTCGTTTGAGCCGATCGGCAACGACATCTTCCTGCAACGGCACTTCGGCATCGAGCCGATTTCTTCCCATATTACGGAAAGCTGGCTCGGNCTGCGCGGATCGACGACCTATCCGTTCTACGGGGCGGGCGGNTCGTATATCGTCCACCTGAACAAAAAGCCGATCGCCACCGGCGCATACCTGTACGTGAACGACGAAAACTGGGAGGACAAAAACCAGCTGAACCTCGACTGGCGTTTCGCGACGGTCTATCCGTACCTCGCGCTCGATTTTGCCATCGGACTGGGCGCACCGATGTCCCACAAGCAGGGGAACGAGGATGTCATCGTACTCATCGATTCGCTGTACCTGCACAGCGGCATCAACCTGCTGGTCGGAAACAAGTATTCCACCTCGCTGTTCGTGCAGAGCGGCTTTTCAAACTTGCAGCTGAAAGCGGGCGAGACCCGTTATGAGATAGCCTCAAAAGACCTTTACCTGCTCGTTGAGCCGCGGTTCGTGACGAAAAANTTCCAGACACACATCACGATGTTCAGTGTGCCGGTGGAGACGGTGGAAAAACTGCTTTTTGTGACCGACACGTTCGGATTCAACATTGCCGTCTTTACGGACAACCTGTACATAAAGAACAAGAACATCACGTTCGGCTTTCACACCACCTGGTCATTCGGCGAGGACGCNCAGGGACGCAGACGCTATCTCACCGACCTGAAGCATATCGCGGATCTGGTGAAAGACACGGAGCATTTCAACGTGAAAATCACGCCGTTCGTGGACATTCCCATTGCGGGCGGTCAGGTACATACCATGCTCCAGGCGACCGTCACGAACCTGAGCGCGGACACCTGGAAAGACCACTTTAAGCTGAGCGTGGGCTACAAAGGCAGGATCTGAGGCATCCGCCGCTTCCCGGCAGACACCCCGCCCCCGCAATCGTCAGCGCAGCTCCAGCCTTGCCAACCGGCGGCACGCCTCCTCAACGTCCGCACGATGCCCGAAAGAACTGAACCGCACGAAACTTTCGCCCGCAGGACCGAATCCGCTGCCCGGCGTGGTGACCACGTGGCATTTGTCCAGAATCAGGTCGAACACGCCCCAGCTCGTCATGCCGGGGAACTGCGCCCAGACATACGGACCGTTTCCCGTAAAGTGGGCGACCACCCCCGCTTTCCTGAAATTGTCGCCGTCGAGCGTCTTTTTGATGAGCGCGCCGTTCTCAAGGTAATAGTCAACGCTCGCCTTCATGTCCCGCAAGCCCTGCTCGTCCAACGCCGCAAGACCGCCCGCCTGCGCGATGTTCGACGCGCCGTTGAAGAGCGTCGTCATGGCGCGTCCCCAGTCCTTGTTGACCGGCGTGCCGTCAGAAAAGCGCAGGTCTTTCGGCACGACCGACCAGCCGAGGCGCACGCCCGTAAAGCCCGCAGGCTTGGAGAACGAATTGACTTCGATAGCGCACGTGCGCGCGCCGGGAACCGCAAAAATCGTCCGGGGAAGCGACGGGTCACGGATGAACGCGGCATACGCCGCATCGTAAATGATAATGCACCCGTTTTCGTTCGCAAAATCCACGAGCCGTGTCAGCTCCTCGCGCGTTGCCGTCGCGCCCGTAGGATTGTTCGGCGAGCAGAAATAGATGAGCGTATTCGGCGCAATCGCAGACAAGTCGGGGAAAAAGTGATTCTGCGGCGTACACGGCAGATAGGTCACGCCCTCATAGCCCGACCCGTCCGGCTTGCCCGCCCCCGCCGCGCCGACGACCACCGAGCCGTCCACGTAGACAGGATACGCCGGATCCTGCACGGCAATGCGCATTTTGCCGCCGAACAGCGTCTGCAAGCGGGCGATGTCGCATTTCGCGCCGTCAGAAATGAACACTTCGCTCCCGTCCGCCATGCCCTTGTAAAAGACATCGGCGATTTTCTGGCGCAGTCGCTCCGAGCCGAAATCGTCGCCGTAGCCGGAATAGCCCTCCGGCGTCGCCAGAGCGAGCGCGTAATCCGCCATCGCCTTGGCAATATGGGCAGAAAGCGGCTCGGTCGTGTTCCCGATGCCGAGGCTGATAATCGGCGCGTCGGGATGCGCCGCCACATACTCACGCCGCCTGCGGGCGACTTCAGGAAAAAGATAGCCCGCGGTAAGGTGGGCAAATCCAGGATTTCTTTCTATCATAATACGGTCATTCTATAGCAAATCGGTGGATTATGCTAGTGGCGACGGACCGGCTTGCACAAAGCCGCGCAAGCGATTATACTTTCCGTGCTATGAAAATCCAGATGAAAAACGCGATTGCCGAACTTGACGGCGACGAGATGACCAGAGTGCTGTGGGCAGTCATCAAAGAAAAACTGCTCGAACCGTTCGTCGATCTGAAGACCGAATACTACGACCTGGGGCTGAAAAGCCGCGACGACAGCGACGACCGCATTACCTACGAGGCCGCCGCCGCAATCAAACGGCTCGGTGTCGGCGTAAAATGCGCGACGATCACGTCCAACGCCGCGCGCGTCAAAGAATACAACCTCAAGCAGCTCACGCCAAGCCCCAACGGCATTATCCGCGGCGAACTTGACGGCACCGTGTTCCGCGCGCCGATTTTCGTCAAGAACATCCCCTGCGGCGTTCCCGGCTGGAAAAAGCCCATCGTGCTCGGCCGCCACGCCTACGGCGACGTGTACAAGAACTGCGAAATCAAGACACCCGGACCGGGCAAGGCGGAGCTGGTCTTTACGGGCAGCGACGGCACGGAAATCCGCAAGACCATACAGGACATGAGCGGACCGGGCATCATTCAGGGCATCCACAACCTGGACAAGTCAATCGAAAACTTTGCCCGCAGCAGCTTCCGCTACGCGCTCGACCAGCACATCGACTGCTGGCTGGGCACAAAGGACACGATCAGCAAGACCTACGACGGCACGTTCAAGGAGATTTTCCAGCGCGTCTACGACCGCGAATTCAAGGCGCAGTTTGAGGCGGCGGGAATCGAATACTTCTACACGCTGATTGACGACGCGGTGGCGCGCATTATGAAAAGCGAGGGCGGCATGCTCTGGGCGTGCAAGAACTACGACGGCGACGTGATGAGCGACATGATCGCNTCCGCCTGCGGCTCGCTCGCCATGATGACCTCAATTTTGGTCAGCCCCGACGGCGTGTACGAGTACGAGGCGAGCCACGGCACGGTGCAGAAACATTATTACCGCTACCAGAACGGCGAGAAGACAAGCACCAACCCCGTCGCGCTCATCTTTGCCTGGACAGGCGCGCTGAAAAAACGCGCGGAACTGGACGGCACGGACGAACTCGCCGCATTCGCCAAGAAACTGGAAGAAGCGACGCTCGGCGTGATTGAGGACGGCACGATGACCGGCGACCTCGCGCGGCTCGCAAACCCGCCCGCAAAGCGCGTCGTCAACTCATGGGAATACATCGACGAAATCGCGAAGCGGCTCTAGCACCCCGCCCCACGGAATATCATAGCCGCGGCAGAGCGTGCTGTACTCGGACTCGTCCGCGGCCGTGCAGGCGGTAACGAAGAACGTCTTGTCGGCAGGAAGCGCGTCCGCCCGCAGGGGCGAATCCTGCGCGGCGTTCGCGCACTCCACGCGGATTGCCTGATTCGCCACGCCCTCGCGGCTGTCCACCACGCGCACCCCGTTCCCCGCCACGGCGGCAATCTCTTCCGCCACGTGCGTAAAATGCGTACAGCCCAAAATAATCGTATCACAGCCGTGCGCGGCAAAGAAATCCACGGCAGGCGCGACGGCGGCGCGGCGTTCTGCCGGTGTCGCCGTGAACAGCTCATGCTCCACGAACGCAATCAGCGCCGGGTCGCCACGGCTGAACACGCGGCAGTCCCGCGCAAAGTCGCGGATCAGNCGCGCGCAGTACGGATGGCGCACGGTGGCGTTGGTCGCCAAAAGCCCGATCGTCCGGTTCCTGCTCACGGCGGCGGCAAGCTTGATGGCGGGCACCGTGCCCACAATCGGCGTGTGGGGAAACAGCGCGCGCACGTCATCGAGCGAGGTGACGCTGATCGTGTTGCAGGCAATCACGACCGTGCGCGGCCGCCACCGCGCAATAATCCGGCGGATCGTGGCGGCGGCACAGCGGGTCACCTCGGCAGGGGACTTCTCGCCGTAGGGAAAATGCGCCGTGTCGCCCAAATACACGCACCGCGCCGCCGGCATCTTCTCCTTGAGCGCGAGCATATACGGAATGCCGCCCGTCCCGCTGTCCAAAAACGCAAAGTCAATGCCGCCCATCGCCGCCTATTCCCCGAACAGCCCCGCAAACGCACTGAGGGCTTCCCGCGCGGCATCGTCCGCCGCACCGTCAAACTGCGCCCGCGCCCTGAACGAATCGCAGAAATTCGCGCGCTCCTTGTCGCGCACTTCCTCGTCCACCGTCTCGTGGCAGCCGTAATGGCTTTCCGGCGCATAAAACCGGCAGTTCCTGCACGCATGCAAATCCGCCCCGCAGACGGCACAGGTCGCCGTGCGGTAGATTGCGGCAGACGGCAGGGGTGTCTTGCATTTCCAGCACATACCCTATGGTAGCACAGAACGCAAAGAATGACTATGCCCATCGCAACGCAATACGCTGCGGCGAGCATAGCGAACATTGAGAAAGCGAAGCGGGGTCTTGGGGCAGCCGCCCCAAGCCGTGCTGGGAAAGGGTGAGGGTTTGGGAGAGGGAAAACCCC
>JAAVAM010000036.1 GCA_014804085.1 Treponema sp.
TCGATTTACGGCGGCACGTTCAATTTGATTTCCGTCACGATGGCGAAAATGGGAATCCAAGTCACGTTCGTTTCTCCCGACGCTTCGGAAGCGGAACTGAACGCGGCGTTCCGCGAGAANACGAAANTGGTTTTCGGCGAGACGATCGCAAATCCCGCGCTCACGGTTTTGGACATTGANAAATTCGCGAAGGCNGCNCACGCCCACGGAGTGCCGCTCGTCGTTGANAACACGTTCCCCACTCCGGTGCATTGCCGCCCGATCGAATGGGGCGCGGACATCNTGACGCATTCCACCACAAAATACATGGACGGACACGGCGCGTGCGTTGGCGGCGCGATCGTCGATTCCGGCAATTTCGACTGGATGGCGCACAANGANAANTTNCCNGGNCTTTGNACGCCCGACGATTCCTACCACGGAATCACCTANGCCGAAAAATTCGGAAAGGCNGGCGCGTTCATNACNAAATGCACCGCGCAGCTCATGCGCGATTTCGGCTGCACNCANTCTCCGCAAAGCGCGTTCNTTTTGAATTTGGGATTGGAATCGCTCCACGTCCGCATGGCGCGCCATGTGGAAAACGCNCANGCGGTGGCGGAATTNTTGGCTTCGCATCCGAAAGTNGAATCGGTGAATTATTCGCANTTGCGNGGAAANAAATATTTNGNGCTNGCCCAAAAATATNTGCCGNACGGCGGCTGCGGNGTGGTTTCGTTNGANCTGAAAGGCNGNCGCGATGCNGCNCAAAAATTNATGAAGTCGCTGAAANTGGCGGCNATCGANACGCANGTNGCGGACGCGCGGAGCTGCTGCCTCAATCCCGCGACNAGCACNCACCGNCAGATGACCGACGAACAGCTCGCGGCGGCNGGAATCCCNGCNGGCTTGGTGCGCTTTTCGTGCGGNCTTGAAAACAAGGAAGATTTGATNGCGGACTTGAAGCAGGCGTTGGNCAANGCGTNANGCGTCATTCCGCANGNNNCCCCNGTGCGTTTNGGCGTGCCGGGGACAAAGAAAANTATCGTATGTGCGAAACTTGATACAACATCAAAACAGATAGTCTTAAAGACTAATGCTGCCAGTNCGACAAAACCGCAAGAGGAGCTTGGTCAAAAAACGGGCGAAGCTAATGCCGNCTACAAGGATCATTCATTTGATGTCNATATTACTGAAGATACGGTTGTTTATGTGGGTACTTTCGTTGCAAGCACAACGGCCAATTTGAAAGCAATTCAAATTTCAAACTAACCCAACAAAACTGATAACCGCATNCGGACGTTGTTCNCANAGCGTCCGGATGCCNCCCCGACGCATCGCAATGTGNNGGGGCAGTTTGTTTTTATACGCCGGGAAAATCTTTCCGGGGCGTTGCGGGGCAGATGCAATTGCCCTTTCCAAAAACAACGTTCCCCGCAGAGGGGGTAGCGAAAGCCCCGCAGGGGCTGGAGCGAGGGGGAGACTTCCCCCGCATAAGGCTGTTCCAATCCTCCGTTTTCTGCTATACTNGCGGCATGGATGAGACAGAACACAAGAACATTGCGGTGCTGATTGACGCGGACAACACGCCGGGGAAAAAGTTGCGGGCGATTTTGCAGGAAATCGCGGTGCACGGGCACATTATTACCAAGCGGGCATACGGGGATTTTTCGCTTCCCACGCTCAAGAACTGGAAGTCCGAGCTGAACGACAACGCGGTTATCCCGGTGCAGCAGTTTGCGTACACGCAGGGGAAGAATTCGAGCGACAGCGCGATGATTATCGACGCGATGGATTTGCTCTACACGGACAAATACGACGCGATTGCCTTGGTCACGAGCGACAGCGACTTTACCAAGCTGGCGACGCGGCTGCGGGAAAGCCAGCTGTACGTGTTCGGGGTGGGGCAGAAAAAGACGCCGCAGTCGTTCATCAGCGCGTGCGACGATTTTATCTACATCGAGAACCTGGCGACGGCGGAAGAGGAGACTCCCGAAGAGGACGCGGCGTTCGCCGAGCAGAAGCGCAAGAGCCACAAGGCGGCCGACAAGCCCAAGAAATCGCTGCTGGGCGTGCTGCGGCGGAACAAGGACGGCGACGTGGAGATGAGCGACCGCCAGTTCCGCAAGATTTTTACCCTGCTCAACACCGCCTACGACAAATATGCCGACGAGACCGGCTGGGCGAATCTGAGCGCGGCGGGGTCGTTCTTCAAGCGGCAGGATCCCGGCTTTGACACGGTGGACTACGGNTTCCGCAAGCTGACGGACTTAATCGAATATTTTGACGACGACTTTGAGACGAAAAAGGAATCCGCCGGACCGCGGCGGCACGTCACGCTCTATTACCGGCCGATAGAAAAATAAGGCGTGAGACACCTGACTGCATTTGCCCGCCCGTACCGTCTCCTCATGGTGTGCGCGCCGCTGCTGATGATCGGCGAGGTGACGTGCGACCTGCTGCTGCCGTACCTGATGTCGTTCATCGTGAACTACGGCATTATCGGCATGGACGTGGCGGCAGGACCGCGGCTTGCGGCATGGCTTCCCGCGCTGCTGTTCGGGGCGGGCTGGACGCGCGCGCAGCTGATGCTGTCGTTCGGTATGCTGATGCTGGCGGCGACGGTGGCGGGCGGCTGTTTCGGCGTGCTGTGCTCGCTCGTCACGCAGAAGGCGGTGCAGGGATTCGGGCATGACTTGCGCACCGCGGCGTTCGCAAAGGTCATGTCGCTTTCGCTTGAACAGACCGACGAATTCACGACCGGCTCGCTCGTCACGCGGCTGACGAACGACGTGACCACGGTAATCGACTTCTTGCAGATGCTGTTGCGCTCGTTCGTGCGCCCGCCGATGTTCATGCTCGGCGGCATGGTCATGCTGTTTTCGCTCGACCGCTCGTTCGGCTGTGTGGTGCTTTTCGCGCTTCCCGCGCTCGGCGCGTTGCTGTACGTGGTGCTTAAACGGGCGTTGCCGCTGTTTGCCGAGGCGCAGATGTGGCTGGATACGCTGAACCTCATCGTGCAGGAGAATTTGGGCGGGGCGCGGGTCATCAAGGCATACGTGCGCGAGGATTTTGCGTGCGCCCAGTTCGGCAGGGTGAACGACCAGCTGAAGGCGGTGAACGTGTGCGTGCTGTCAATCATGGCAAGCGTCCCGCCGCTCATGAAGCTCGTGCTGAACTACGCCGTGCTGCTCGTGATTTTCCTCGGCTGCCGTGCGATCGGTCTGGGCGGCGCGATGACGACGGGCGCGATTATGGCGGCGGTCACGTATACCACGCAGTCAATCCGCTCGCTCATCATGGCGAGCAATCTGTTGCAGTCCGTCTCCCGCGCGCACGTCTCCGCCGCCCGCATTGAGATGCTCCTCGGTGTCGTTCCCGCCATTGCGGACGGGGGTGAGCCGCTTGCGGCGGTTTCCGGCGCGGGCAGTCCTGCCGTCGTGTTCGACGACGTGAGTTTTTCCTATCCCGACGCGCCCGATCAGCCCGTGCTCAGNCATATCAGCCTGACGGTGCGGCAGGGCGAGACGTTTGCGGTCATCGGNTCGACNGGCTGCGGCAAGACGACGCTCGTTTCGCTTGTCCCGCGCTTTTACGACGTGACGGCNGGGGCGGTGCGCGTGTACGGCACGGACGTGCGCTCGCTCGCGCAGGCGGATGTGCGCGGCGCGGTCGGCTTTGTCATGCAGAAGTCGGAGCTGTTCTCCGCGACGGTCGCCGAGAATATCCGCCTGGGAAAGGCGGACGCGACGGACGACGAGGTGCGGCAGGCGGCGCGCGACGCGCAGGCGGACGGCTTTGTTGCGGCGATGGACGGCGGCTACGGCGCGTTCATTGCCGAGCGCGGCACGTCGCTTTCGGGCGGGCAGAAACAGCGCATTGCCCTTGCGCGCGCGCTCGTGCGCCGCCCGGCAATTTTGATTCTTGACGANGCGACCAGCGCGCTCGACTTGGAGACNGAATCCCGCCTGCATGCCGCCCTGCGCGAGCGGTATGCGGACACGACGATCATCATGGTGGCGCAGCGGATTGCGAGCGTGAAAGGCGCGGACCGCATNGCCGTGATNGAGAACGACGGCACGTGCCGCCACTGNGCGCCGCACGACGAGCTGCTGCGCACNTCGCAGACGTACCGCGAGATTTACGATTCGCAGGTAAAGACGGGCGCGCTGATTGAGGAGGACGCGTNATGGCAGGACACGGCACGCAGATCCGCCTTGACGGGCGCGCGCCCGGCGCAGGACCGGGAGACCGCATGGCGGGCAGGGTGAGCGCGCAGAAGCCGAAAGACCGCCGCAAGACGCTCCGCCGCCTGTTCGCGTACATCGGCCGGAGCCGGGCGACGTTCTTCGCGCTGCTCGCCTGCATGGTCGTGGTGACGGTGCTGGAAGCCCTGTCGCCGTTCTTGCAGCAGAAAGCCCTTGACACGATTGCGCTGCGCGGCGGCCGCCTTACGGTTGACCTGCCGGCCTGCCGCGCGTTCCTGCTGTTGCTGAGCCTGTCGTTCATGTTCGTGATTGCGTTTACGCTCATGCAGGAGCGGCTGGCGGCAAAGCTTTCGCAGGACACGATCGCGCTCATGCGCGGCGACCTGTTCAGGAAAATAGCGCGGCTTCCCATTGCGTACACGGACAGCCACCGCCACGGCGACCTGATGAGCCGCATGACCAACGACACGGACACGATTTCGCTTGCGGTGTCGCAGTCGGTCGCCGCGCTCGGCTCNGCCGTACTCACGCTGGCCTGCTCGCTCGCGATGATGTTCTCCTACAGCGTGCGCATTACGCTCGTCGCCTTGGTGACCATTCCCGTGATCATGGGCGCGTCAACGCTGCTCGCACGGTTCATGCGCACGTACTACGCGCGCCAGCAGCGGCTGCTCGGCGAGCTGAACGGCGTGGTGGAGGAGAACGTGACGGGCTACCGCACGATCGTGGCATACGGGCGCGAGGCTTCCCGCGTGGAGCGGTTCGCCGCCGTCTCCGCCGAACTGAAGCGCACCGCCGTGGTGGCAAAAGTGCTCGGCTCGGTGGTCGGGCCGATAACGAATTTTCTGGGCAACTTCCAGTACGTGCTGATCGCGGTGCTGGGCGGCTGGCTGATGCTGACCGGCAGGGCTGCGCTCACGGTCGGCACGATTCAGGCACTGCTGCTCTATTCCAAGAAGCTGAGCCACCCCGTCAACATGATTGCCGACCAGTACGCGAGCATTTTGTCCGCGCTTGCCGGGGCGGAGCGCGTCTTTGCGGTGCTCGACGAGCCGGACGAGACCGATGCGGGAACGGACAGCCTGACGCAGGACGTGCGCGGCGAGATCGTGTTCGACCGCGTGTCGTTCGGCTACACAACGGAACGCCCCGTGCTTAAGGACATCAGCCTGCGCGTCAAGCCCGGCCAGAAAATCGCGCTGGTGGGGGCGACGGGCAGCGGCAAGACCACGGTGGCGAACCTGCTCATGCGCTTCTACGAGCCGGACGGCGGGCGCATNNTGCTNGACGGCACGGACATTGCGCGCGTTCCCAANGCGGACGTGCGNCGCGCCATATCGATNGTCTTGCAGGACACCGTGCTGTTNCAGGACACNATCCGCGCCAACATCGCGTTCGGNAAAGACGGCGTGANCGACGCNGAGCTGGACGNNGCGGCACGGACGGCACTGTGCGCNTCGTTCATTCAGAAACTGCCCGACGGCTANGACACGNNGNTGTCCGAGCGCGGCGCGAACCTGAGCGAGGGACAGCGGCAGCTGCTGGCNATTGCCCGCGCGGTGGTGGCGCGCGCCCCCGTGCTGATACTGGACGAGGCGACGAGCAACGTGGACACGCGCACCGAAATGCACATCCAGACCGCGCTCGCNAACCTGATGCGCGGCCGCACGTCGATNATCATCGCCCACCGCCTNTCNACCATCCGCGANGCGGANCTGATNGTCGTCCTTGCCGACGGCGCGATNGCGGAANCCGGCACCCACGAGGANNTGCTCGCNCGCCGCGGCGAATACTACGCGCTGTACCGCAGGCAGTTTGCGGGTATCGCGACGTAGGTTTTTAGGGGCAGCNCCCCTAGGAGAGGGCGTTTAAAAAACAGNGCTGCTGTTTTTTAACGGACAGTTTGCTTCGCAAACTGTCTCATTAGCGTGTCCGCTTGCGCAGAGCAACTTACCTTGGGAGCGAGGAGGTATTCNCAACGAGCACGGACGTGNGAAGTTTCAAGCGNACTTCCCCCGCCTGACGTTCTTTATTGACACGAAAACTGATTGTCGGCATACTTATANAAAAATACGCGAAAAGAGGTGTGTTGATGAAAAAGAGCATTGTCCTTGCAGCGGCGGCGGTGATGCTGGNGGCGGGCTGTTCAAAGAAGGCGACGAACGTGCTGACGGTGGGCGCGACTCCCGAACCGCATGCGGCGATTCTGAATCNGATNGTGGACGATCTGGCGNACGAGGGCGTGACGCTGAAAGTGGTCGAGTTTACCGATTACGTGACGCCGAATGAGGCGGTGGAAAGCGGGCAGATTGACGCGAACTATTTCCAGCATATTCCCTATCTGGAGAGCTTCAACGAGGAGCGCGGGTATCATTTGGTCAATGCGGCGGGCATTCATATTGAGCCGCTGGCGTTGTACTCGCGGAAGTACGCGGACGCGGCGGATATTCCCGACGGCTCGACGATTGCCATTCCGAACGACCCGACCAACGAGGGGCGCGCGCTGCTGCTGTTGCAGGCGGAGGGNTATATCGTCCTTGACCCGGCTGCCGGGCTGACTGCCGTGCCGAGCGACATCGTGGAGAACGCGCACGGNTTTGCGTTCACCGAGATTGAGGCGGCGAGCCTGCCGCGCGTTCTGGACGACGTGGACGCGGCGGTCATCAATGGCAACTACGCGCTCAACGCGGGGCTGACGGCTTTGGAGGACGGNNTGCTGGTGGAGAGCGAGGCATCGCCGTATGTCAACGTGCTTGCCGTCAAGGACGGTCGGCAGGACGANGAGCGCATTCAGAAACTGATTGCGGCGCTCAAGAGCCAGAAAGTGAAGAACTATATCGCCAAGCGGTATCCCAAGGGCGAGGTCGTGGCGGTGTTCTGACCGTCGCGTTCAGANGANGAAGCGGGCGAAAGCCCGCTTTTTTAGTGTGCCTCAATCATGTACGTGAGCGTGGTCTCTTTGCCCAGTATGTCCGTGACGGNGACGGTNATCGCGTTCNTGCCTTTGGGGATGGGGATTTCGGCGAGCAGCTGGCGGCGGNTGTCAGGGTAGAGCAGGGNGGCGGGGTAGTTTTTTCTGCCGTTGGTGCAGAGCTTCCCGTCTTTCTGCACGAGCATGTCGTAGGCGATTGTTTCCACCGACGCGCCGTTGATGAATACCGTGGTGCGGTACGGCATGGCGATGTCCTGCCGCCTGCGGTACAGGTAATACGTTCCCGCGGGCAGCCGTTTTGACGTGCTGAACGGGTATTCCGCTCCCTTGCGGCTGACGGCGACGAGTTCCTGTATGGTCAGGTCGAGTTCTTTGCCCACGCGCGGCATGAGTACCCGCGGGTTGATGAACGCCCGGTTCTTGGTGTCGATGACCTGGAATTCAAGGTTTGCCATGCCTTGCTGCCAGCCGCTGTTGCCGCACGTGCCGAAGACGGTGCCGGTCTCCACGCGGTCGGGCGCGGCAGAGCCGGTCAGTCCGTCCTGGTCGAGGTTGGCGTACACGGTGAGCAGGTGGTCGTCATGCGCCACGATGACGGCGTTTCCCAGCGTGCTCTCAAACAAGTCGCTGCCGTCCGTATGCTCGCTGATGACCGCAATCACTTTGCCGCCGTCAGCCGCCTTGATGTCCTCGCTGTCGGTAAAAATGAGCGACGGGTTGATCGTGCCGCCGCGCAGCTGCCCGAAATACGAATAGAACGAGTCGGACTGAATGGCGTTCTGCGGCCAGTCGAACGCGGCGGCTGCCGCCGCAAAGCCGAACGCAAGCGCAATNGCGGCCGGGGTCTTTGGTTTCATCGTTTTTCTCCTATTTTAACGGCGCACGAGCCGTATGCGCGAAATGGTGTTGTCCTTGCCCACGAAAAGGTCGTCGTCCCGCACCGCAATGCATGCCGTCTGCGCCGCAAAGCTGAACGCGCCCGCCGCAATGCCGAACGGCTCGATGACCTGCACGGTGTACGTGTTCCCCGACCTGCTCAGCACGAACATGGTGCGCGTCCTGCCGGCTTCCTGCATGGAAAGGATATGCCCGCTGACGGGAATCCGCCGGGTTTTTCCCGTCTTGCAGTCGGTCACGCCGATGCCGTCCGAGCAGTCGTAGAACACGGTGCTTTCGTCCCGGCTGAACTTGACGATTTTTTGCCGCGTCGTCTGCGTTTGCAGGTATTCGTGGTGGATAATTTCGGTGTGGTTGGACGATTTTTTGGCGATGACGAACCGCTGCGCGTCCTGCCCGGAAACGCATGCGATCAGCTGCCCCGACGGGGAAATGTCCGCCCCCAAAATCACGGGATATTCGCTGCCGCCGGGGGCAAACTGCTGGTCAACCGCGCCGTCGTCGCCGAACGAGACGACCGTGCCGTCCGCATACCCCGCGACGCACCCGCCCGGCGAAGCGGAGAACGCGGTGATGGGCGCGTAGCTTTCGTACGTCCACTGCACCTGCCCGCCGTCATCCAGTTTTGCGAACGCCGCGCCGCCCGGCAGGAACAGATATTGTTTGTCTTCGGCAAAGAACGGGAAGCCCGTGCGCGTAATCGTGCCCGCCTTTGTCCCGTCGGGCGCAAAAAACGCGATTGCCTTGTCGCTCGTGCCGTAAGGCGCGTAATACGACGGGGAAATCGCCGCCTTGTACGGAAACGTGACGACGTTCAGCACCGTGCCGTCCGCCGTGACATAGCCCGCCGTCTGCCCCAGCCGGAACGGAATGGCATCATGGAAATCGGTTTCTTCTGATCTGGCGGTGTTCTGGGCGACCTCAATCGTCCACTGCGGCAAAAACTGCAATTCCGCTTTCAGCGGTCGCGCCGCAAGCAAGATATAGGCGACCGAAAACAAAACGCACAGCGGAACGAGCAGATTTCGTTTCTTCTTCATGCGTTCTATGATATAATAGTACGGAAGATAGGTCAAGAAAGCGACGAAAAGGAGACGAAAAGACAATGGCGCAGATTTCTGATGAGCTGATTGCGCTCTACCGTGCCGCCGTACAGGCGGCGGCGCAGTCGTATTCGCCGTACTCGCATTTTCCGGTGGGCGCGGCAATTCTGACGGCTGACGGGGCGGTGTACACGGGAACGAATGTCGAGAACCGTTCGTTCGGGCTGACCAATTGCGCGGAGCGCACCGCGGCGTTCAAGGCCGTGAGCGACGGCAAGCGTTCGTTTGCGGCAGTCGCGATTGCCACGCCGCGCTCGGAGTATCCGGTCGGCCCGTGCGGCGCGTGCCGTCAGGTACTCACCGAATTTGCCGGCGGCGACGTGCCGGTCGTGTTCGGCCCGGANGANGCGGGNGCGCAGGTGCGGACGCTCGGCGAGCTGTATCCCTGCGACAGCCTGCACGAGCTTGCNTCGGAACGGTGAGGAAACCGCCCGCTCGCCGAATCCCGCCGCGCNGCTGTATTGCATATATATGAAAATCGTGCGTTTTNCTATCATCGCTTGACAAAAAAGCGTAATCCGTGCAAAATATGCCATACGTTTTGTGACCGGGAGAACGGAAATGGGTGACGATATNCTTACGATTGAAGAAGTGGCGAATTATCTGCGCGTTTCGGAGCGCACGGTGTACGACTGGGCGCAGAAAGGCGAAATCCCGTCGGGNAAAATCGGCACGGTCTGGCGTTTCAAGCGATCCGAAATCGAATCNTGGGTGAACGAACGCCTTTCGTCGAACGCCAAGCGTGAGGAGCCGACCCCGCCCGTCCGCGTNCGCAACATCCTTGCTCCNGACCGTATCGTGTTCATTACGCATACGACCCGGCACGACGCGCTCGTCGCGCTTGCGACCCGCCTTGCCACNGCGCCGCAGATCAAGAACGAAAAAGANCTGATTGACGGCATCCTCCGGCGNGAGGAGNTGATGTCCACGGCNGTCGGGCGNGGCATCGCCATTCCGCACGTGCGCCTTTCTTCCGTNACCGATCTGGTGATGGCCGTGGGNATTTGCGGNCACGACATCATCGGNTTTCAGCCGGTGGACGACATTCCCGTGCGCCTGCTCATCATGATTGCCGCCGCGCAGAACCAGCACACCTATTATTTGCAGACGCTCAGCTATTTCAGCGCAAANCTCAANGACAAGNCACTCCGCGACGCGATTCTTTCCGCAACGTCTGAGATGGACGTGTTTGAACTGCTCGCNCAGGAATAGCAGCGGGGGCNNNNGCCCCCGACATGCGGNCAAGGATTTATCCTTTGGATAAATAAAATTATCCNTACCATAAATCAATTTATAGTAAGGATAACCATAGGTTACAGTAAGGATAAATCGATTTATCCTTACTGTATTTGGATTTATGTAAAGGATAAATCCAGGGGGGGGCGATGCGCATCAAGAAACGCGCTCACTCACAACAAAACGTATGCCCCTGCACCTTGTGTATGAACTCGTACTTAATCGTCGCCCGCAGGCCGTCCTCAAGGCTGACCGGCGGAACGAAGCCCGTCTCCTTTATATTCGTCCCGACGAAGTACGTGTTCTGGCAGAATTTCCTCACGCGGATCGCGCTCACGGCGAACTTCCTGTGCAGGACGAGCGCGAGCAGGTCGAAGCATTTCCCGCCGCAGTACGCGAGCCAGTACGGGAAGTGGAACAGGCGTTCCCTCGGCTTCCCCAAATGCCCGCACACGTCGAGGACGAGGCCGTTCATGTCATAGGCAGGCTCATCGCAGTAGTTGAAAAGATGAAGTTTTCCGGCTGAAGCTCCGTCAAAGCCTTTTTCAAGGCAAGGCAGCTTTTCCCCGTTCTCAACGCAGAACTGGATGAACGCGGCGACGTTCTCCACGTAGTTCATGCTATTGCGGTTCGTGCCGCGCCCGACCATCGGGAACTTCCCGCCCGCTATCTGGCGCAGAAGGTTGTAGACGTTGCCACGGTTGCCCTCGCCGAAGATGACCGTCGGGCGGACTATCACGACGGAATTCGCCGCACTCGCCTTGAGCCACGCGCGGTACTTTTCTTCGGCAAGGAACTTCGTGCGGCCGTAGTCGTTGAAGTAGTCGATCTCGCCGCCCTCGTCAGTCCCGGCGGGTGCGAAGCCGTAGACGGCGACCGAGCTTGTGAAGATTATCCTGCGGATTCCAAGCTCACTACAGGCGCGGCAGACATTTTCGCTTCCCCGCACGTTCACATCGTCGTAGAGCGACTTCGGCGTCACGTCGTCGCGGTGCTCGGCGGCGAGGTTCACCACCGCATCGCTCCCCTCAATCGCCTCCATAAGCGAATGCATCGGCTGGGCTTCCTGCGCAATCCTGTCCGCGCCGGGCGCGGTGTCGGCATCGGTGATGCTCTCGGGGAACTCGTCTGTCCTGTCCGGCGCGTTCCGCACATCGCAGCGAATCCACAGCTCCGGGTATACCGCGCTTTTGCGCTTGTCCGCGATCCTTACGCTATGCCCCGCTTCAAGAAACCGCTTCGTTAATCGAGTTCCCACAAAGCCAGAGCCTCCGATTATGGTTATGGTCATGTTTACCCCCTCATTTCTGCATACGCAGTTGATTTTTAAAATAATTCCACGTATAATTATATGTATAATATTCTGTTACAGGAGCGATATATGGTGTCTTTTGCACGGAACGAAATCATCTCCTCGACGAACATTGTCCGGCAGTTTTCCGCTGTCCTGAAAAGCCTTGCCGACAGGACGCGGCAGAAAGTCGCGGTGATACGGAACAATGAAATGGAGGCAGTGTTGCTCCCGATTGATGAGTATGAGCGGCTCGTTGAAGCTGCGGAGCAGTGCGAGCACGCCGAAATTGCCGCAACGGTCGCCGAGCGGGAATCCGCCCTGGAGAGCGCGTACATTCCGTTTGCGGACATCCTTGCGGCCGAAGGAATTGGAGAAGATGAACTATAAGATCCTCTTTCATCCAAAGGCAGCGGACGAACTTCATAAACTTGAGGGGAGCGTCAAGCGTCTCGTCCTCAAGCAGATTGCAAAACTTTCCCGCAGTCCTCAGCTCGGCGAGGAGCTTGGCAACAAGAACGGTTTCAATCTCGCGGGCTGCCGCAAGATGTACGTGGACAGAAAGCGGGTGCGGATTGTCTACCGCGTCCGACATGAGACGGTGGAAGTGTTCATCATCGCCATCGGAAAGCGTGGCGACATGGAAGTCTATGGCGATGCCGCCGGACGTGTGTAATTGCATAAGAATTGTCCATATAATTGACGAGTGTTCCATAATTCCCTCTTTTCTTAATTATGTCTGTCTATCTCAGCCGTTTCAAAAATCCGCCCGCCGCATAGCGGAGGAAGCAGACCGTTGCCTTGTGCAGCGGAAGGTTCAGCTCGTGGCGCAGTATGTGCCACTGCCAGCCGAACACCCGTAGCTTGCTGCCGGAGACGGACGAGCCGCTTTCCCGGTACACCGCCTCCACCGTGTTCGTGTTCACGGCGTATAAGCCCTTGCGCAGGATTTCGAGCCACATCAGGTAGTCCTCATGGCGGATTTCCTTCTGGAATACCTTGCCGCATTTCTGCGTGTCGTACATTCCCGTGAGGTTTCCGATGCAGTTTCCGTTCAGCATGTATTCGTAGGAGACGAAGGCGGGAGATGGAATCGCACTCGCACCGTAGTCTCCGCTTCCGTCCATTTTGCCGTAGTACGAAAAGACGGCGGCGACATCCTTTGTCCCGAAGAGCGGGAGCTGGCGTTCGAGCTTTGTCGGAAGCCACAGGTCGTCGCAGTCGAGGAACGCGATGTAGCGTCCGTACGCCGCACCGATTCCGACGTTGCGCGGTGTGGCGGGCATCCCCGTCGGCCTTTCGTTGCGAAGAAGTTTTATGCGTGGATCAGCCTTGCAGAATTCTTCTATGACGCTCACGGAACTATCGGCCGACGCGTCGTCGATGACGAGCAGCTCCCAGTCCGTGAACGTCTGGCTCTGCACGGAGTGGATTGCGTCGGCGACATATTTTTCGCCGTTGTGGCACGGCATGATGATGGAAACTTGAGGCATGGCAGTTCTCCGTTATTTTTTAAAGATATATTTTCAGTTTTATTTCACCGAAGCAGAAGGAAATCAGAATCAGCTCGTTTCCTTTGCCCTTGAGATAGCGGGCGATGCTGTTTATCCGCACTACGTCCCCACCGTTCTCCGGGAACGGGAAGCGCGGGGCTAAAAGGCAAAGTTTCATACGGACGTTTCCTCCTGTTGCTCATTTTGTTTTCCAAAATAGATGTCTTTCAGAATATTTGCTGTGCAAAAAATGTCGTAACCTTTTTCTTCTATAATTTTGGATGCATCTTTTCGGTCGGGCTGTTTTTGTAATAGTTTTTCGCATTTTTTTGCCCAAACGGATAAGTCGTCTTTCAAACTGAGCCATGAAACAGTTCCAGTAATATCCATTTCTTTTGACACGGCATCGGAGGCTATGACGGGAAGACCGGAACATAATGCCTCCACGGCAGACAAACCGAATCCTTCAAAACGGCTGGGGAAGATGAAGATGTCAAATGCACAAAGGAGAAAAGAAATTGCATCCTTGTCCGCAAGTCCGTAAAAAATAACGCTGTCGCCGATTCCAAGTTTTTCAGCAAGTTGTCTGCATTTTGCCTCGTGACTTCCTGTTCCAACGAGAACCAGCTTTGCATCACGGTTTTGTTTTTTATATTCGGCAAATACCTGTATGGCAAATTCCTGATTTTTCTGTTCTTCAAATCTTCCTGTATGACCGAATACGACTGTCCTATTGTTAATGCCGAGTTTTGTACGGGTACTGTTTCTCTTCTCAACGTTAAAAGCATATTTTTAGTATCAATGGCATTGTTCAATACGACAAAGGATTGTTTGCTTCCGAACATGAAAACACCGGCTTCCGTTGAGCAAGCAAGCTTCATATTCGAGGCGTTTGAAACATACGGTCTGTTCATTTTGTGAAGGAAGCGCCTAAGGAGCATAGTTAAGTTGCACCCATTGGGAATGTCTGAATTGTGAGAGTGTGCAATCAGTCTTGCAGCGCACCTTTTTGCGGCCAGCATTGGCAGTATGTTTGCGCAGGAGAGTATGTTTAGGTGGACGGCTTCATACCTGCCTTCTGTTATGACTTTGAGGATTTCCCGGTAATAGGCAAATGGATTCTTTCTGGAACATACCCTTTCAATTTTACAACCAAGCGCGGCGAATTCCGCTTCAAAACAGACAGTTTCATATTCGCATAGGATTCCAATCTCAAGTCCGCTCAAATCAATATGTGAAATATAATCAAATATAATTTTTTCAATTCCGCCAAGCTTGCGGCTTAATCCTGTAATCAGAACTTTCATTTCGAATGCTCCTATAATTCAAAACTTGATTTTTCCGGCAGAATCATTGCAAAGGCACTTGAAATCTTTTTCATGACCGCCTCATAGTCAGA
>JAAVAM010000062.1 GCA_014804085.1 Treponema sp.
ACGAATATCCAGTGCTCGGACGGTACTCTGTAGCACAAACCGTCCGCATTCTTGCGGGCGGGGCATTTTCCGCGCCAAAAACGGCGCGGAAAGTACACGCATATACAAACGAGGAAGGCAGAGAACCTTCCCAAAGGAGAATCAATTATGACATTTATGCTTATCAGTGGAAGAACGAACACAGGAAAGACAAACGTCTGCAACGAGCTACACGACATGATTGCTACAGACCCATCCTTTACGGTACACAACAAGCAGATTCCGTATGCGCCCGACCTTTTCGCGCATTACGAGAAAGGCGGCAAGCACATCGTGCTGAACTCCTGGTCGGACNNCGACGANTGCATGNNTGANTTCTGCNNGTACCTGGACTCCCTTANGAAACAGAAAGTANGNCCCGACATCATTATCACCACGATCAGGGAGACGAATCTGAAACNCAACCAAATGAGCCATATGCTCGCGCTGCTCGATGCAATCGGAAAAGGCACGAAGAANCTTNNNAACTATTTCNATCAGAATATANCGAAAAAATCNTCATTTGCGCCTACGAGCCTCAGTCACCATGCGTTCACGCTACATCTGAAGAAGCAACCGCCAAAAGGAAGTCAAGCCGCCCATAACAAGACACTGAAGCAATACTGGGTCAACAACGCAAGCATAACAAAACAGATGCTCGACTTTGCGATTGCAAACTTGTAGCCGCTGCTGCCGCTTGAGCAGGTGGAACAGTTGCAGCAGGAAGCGTCCGTCATCAAAGCGTAGCAGGAAAACCGTCATTCGCACCCGCACCCCGTTCACAGCGCGAGCGCGTCCACAAAGCGCGTCTGAAAGTCGGGGACGGCGGCGAGGTTGATCTGGTACGACTTCCGTGCCAGCAACGTGCATTTTTGGCGCAGGAGCGGGGAGAACAGCAGCGTGGACGCACCGGCGAGCGCGGCGTTCCCCACCGGCACGGTACGGTCTGCCAGCTCAGGCGGGATCAGGCCGATGCTTCGTGCCGCGCCGAGCGGAAGGTTTGTGCCGAACGCGCCGGCTAGGAAAAGCGCGGGAAGCGACGGCGACTGTCCGAGCATATACTGCAAGCCCGTGCGGACGGCGGCCTTTGCCAGCTGCACGTTGCGCACGTCCTGCTGCGAAAGATACACCGNGGGCGAAAGCGACACGGCNCGCGTGCCGTCGTNCCGNNGTANAANNCCTTNCTGNATCGNCCCNGATTGGTCAATCCANCCGCNCTCNCGCAACGCCGCAACGGCACTCACCACCCCCGACCCGCAGATGCCNCGGNNATNNCCGCCNCCAATNACGTGGCAGCACAGGCGGCCGTCCNCAAACGAAACNGAGTCNATCGCNCCGTCANCCGCGCCCATGCCGCAGGAGATGTTGGCGGCCTCAAAGGCAGGACCGGCGGCGGCGGCCGTGCAGAGAATCCGGCTGCTGAGGCGGGGCGTGTCCGGCACNTAAAGCGCGATNTCGCTGTTCGTGCCGATGTCGGCGAGCAGCTGCGGCGCAGCGGCGCATTCGCCCGGAACGGGAAAGCCCGCCGCAAGCATGGCGCACACCGTGTCCGCGCCCACGAACGCGCCCACGCAGGGCGGCACGTACACGGGCGTTCCGCCGTCAATGACGCTTGNCGCATGGGNTGTCAGNGAANTTTTCGTGCCGCGNCNGCCGCCCACCGTTCCCGAACGGACATCGCCCCAGCAGGNCGTCAGGTCNAACAGCGANGCGGGCGTGAACGGNGCNGCGGCAAGCCCGTTGACCGGCACGCCGCACAGCAGGCTGAGCATCNCCGTGTTGCCCGTNANGACGATGCCCGTCACGNCGGGGCTGATNCCGCGCGGCATCGCCGCCTGTGCCGTGCGCAAGACCCGCGCGAACANNGNCTCCAGCTGCGCGACAATCGTGCCGTGCAGGACGGAAAGNCCGTCCCCNGCCGNCGCAAAGGCAATGCGGCTGATAACGTCGCCGCCGAACCGCGCCTGNCGGTTTTGCTCCGCCNCNGTCGCAAGCATGGTGCGNGTGCCGGTCGCCCATGCGCTGACGACGACNGTCGTTGTCCCCANGTCCACCGCAATGCCGACGTGCGCGGGGGAGCAGGCTTCCGGCGGNTCNGGAATNNGCGGAAGNNNNCCGTGCGTCAGTGCATTACTCAAGCGTCAGCCTGAAGAATGCCNAAAGCATGGTGTCCGAGCCGTTCCCGCGCGGCATCCACCGCAGAGCCGCNCCGGCGACCGGGCGGAGCCGTTTGCCTTCGTCATGGAAAAAGTCGTACATCACGCTGATCTTGAACCCGCTGCCCCATTCNGTGGCGGAAGANCTGCCCGCATACCCGTCAATGCGGTAAAAATCGGTGCGGCAGCCCAGCGCATAGTCCACGCCGACCANCAGCCCGGCAACGCCCGGATAGAACTGCACGCCGATCAGCCCCGCGTAATCGAACAGGTACACGTAGTCGTCGCCCGACCAATGGAANTCGAGCGTCACGTCCACGCCCGNNGCAAGGTACACCGGCTCGACAATCTTGTACTTGAAGGCTGCTCCCGTATTGAGCACGATCCGGCTCGGCCCGGAAAGCGCGGCGTTGCGCTCTTTNGTGTCGTTCCTGCCNTACCACACGTAGCCCGATCCGAGCGTAAAGTCAATCGCCCCGAACGCGCAGAGGTTTCCCGCACNGACAAACAGCACCGCAAACAGGCATCCTAGTTTTTTCATGCTTATCGCTCCAAGTCAGAATATCGGCAAGAAACGGGCNGATACTGAACNCCGCTACTGCCAGAACAGCTCGCTCTCAAACGACGTGCCGCCGTCCGTCCTGCCGACGACAGTCATTTTCTTCGCGTCTTCGTCGATATGTCTGAACACGCGCAGCGTCTCGCCCAGCTTCGCCTCTTTGGCGTAGTTCAAGCGGAAGTCCGTGAACGCCGCGCCGCGCAGGGATTCGGGGATCGCGTCCGCCATGAACGCGCCGTAGCGCGCGTTGTTCACGTGTCCGTTCCCGTCGATGTCGCTGTACAAAATCGTCCGCTCGTAGCACGCATCCAGCTGCTCCGGCACGGCGATTTTTCCGTATTTGAGGCAGTCGTGCGCTTTCTGCGTCTCCACAGGCTTGCGCAGGTCGAATTTTTTGGTGGGGATAATGCGGTGCGCCGCCGGATCGACCAGTAGCCACGAGCTGATGCCCGTCACGAGCGGCGTGCCGTCCGTCGCGGCGAATTCATACGCGCGTACCAGCTGGAGCGGCTCGGATTTCTCCTCATACGTGGTAAACACGTACCGCTCGTTCTCGCGCGGCATACGGTGGAAGCGGAACGCCACGCGCGAAACAAGGCAGGCATAGCCGTGCGCGGTGAGCGTGTCGCGGTCAAGTCCCTGCTGCGCGTAGTCCTCCACCGCCATGTCAGAAGAAATCTTGAGCAGCTCAAAGAAACTCAGCCGCTTGCTGTTGTCCGCCTGGCTGAACTGCACCTTGTGTTCGCTGTGAAAGGTAATCCCGTCGTCATCATACCATTGCCGGTAGTCGTCCATTATGTTGCTCCTTGCATCATGCTCCGGTTTTCTTGCAAACCGTCCGTTAAAACTTGACCCGCAGACCGTGCGTCATGTTTTAAATGTCCGCTCAATTTCTGCGATCTGGTCGCGAATTGCCGCCGCCTGTTCGTACTCAAGCCGGTCGGCACACGCGCTCATCTCCTTTTTGAGCGCGTCGATCAGTTTCTTGCGCTGCTTCGCGTCAAAGAGGTTCACGCTCTTCTTGAGCACGTCAAGCTGCACCGCCTCGTTCGCCTCCGCGTCCTTCTGCTGACGGATAAGGATGTCCTGCACCGCCTTGCTCACCGTATGCGGCGTGATGCCGTGTTCCTCGTTGTAT
Organism: Treponema sp.; assembly: GCA_014804085.1. Taxonomy (GTDB): domain Bacteria; phylum Spirochaetota; class Spirochaetia; order Treponematales; family Treponemataceae; genus Treponema_D. The sequence goes on from JAAVAM010000062.1 coordinate 3,872, forward strand.
TTCTGCTGGATTTCGCGGCGGCGGCGGGTCTCGCCCACGGCCTCTTTGATCGCGTCGCTCATGTTGTCAGCGTACATGACGACCATGCCGCGCTCGTTCCGCGCCGCCCGCCCGATAATCTGGATAAGGCTGGTCGCGCTGCGCAGAAAGCCGATTTTGTCCGCGTCAAGGATGGCGATAAAACTCACCTCCGGCAGGTCGATGCCCTCACGCAGCAGGTTGATGCCGATTAGCACGTCAATCTCGCCCGTGCGCAGGCTTTTCAGGATTTCCACGCGCTCAAACGTGTCGATTTCCGAATGGATGTACTTGACGCGCACGCCCAAGCCAAGCAAGTAGTCGGTCAAGTCCTCTGCCATTTTCTTGGTGAGCGTCAGGATCAGGCTGCGCTCGCCGCGCTCAATCCGTGCGCCCACTTCCCGGCGGATGTCCTCCATCTGCCCCTCGCTCGGCCGCACGTCGATCAGCGGATCAAGCAGCCCGGTCGGACGGATAATCTGCTCCACCACCTGCGTACTCTGCGCGATTTCCTGCGCACGCGGCGTCGCCGTCACATAGATGACCTGATTCAGTTTCCGCTCGAATTCGGCGAACGTGAGCGGACGGTTGTCAAGCGCGCTCGGCAGGCGGAAACCAAAGTCGATGAGGTTCTGCTTGCGGCTGCGGTCGCCCTCGTACATTGCGCCGATCTGCGGCACGGTCACATGCGCTTCATCAATCAGGCACAAAAAGTCGTCGGGGAAATAATGCAGCAGCGTCGCCGGTGGATCGCCCCGCTTGCGCCCGGAAATCGGACCGGAATAATTCTCGATGCCGGGACAATAGCCCATCTCTTTCATCATCTCGATGTCGTAGGTCGTGCGCGTCTTGAGCCGCTCCGCCTCAAGCAGTTTGCCCGTCGCCACGAGCGTCTCCGTGCGCTCCTCAAGCTCCCGCTGAATGCGGTCGGTTGCGGCAAGCAGTGCTTCGTGCGGCACGACGAAATGTTTGGCAGGATAGAACTGCATCTCGTCCAGCTCCTCCTCCACCTCGCGCGTAAGCACGTTAAAGCGGCGGATACGCACAACCTCGTCAAAGTCAAGCTCCAGCCGGTAGGCGGTGTCGGTCTCCATGTACGGCGGATAGACTTCGATCACGTCGCCGCGCACGCGGAAATTGCCGCGCTCCAGCACCATGTCGTTGCGGCTGTACTGAATCGAAACAAGGTCGCGCTCGAATTTCCGCAGGTCAAGCTCTTCGCCTTTCTCCACATGGACGCGCATTTCCTTGTACAGATCGGGCATACCCAGTCCGTAGATACAGCTGACCGTCGCCACCACGATGACATCACGCCGCTCCATGAGCGAGTACGTCGCCGCAAGGCGCAGGCGGTCAATCTCGTCGTTAATCGACGCGTCCTTTTCGATATACAGGTCACGCGCGGGAACATACGCCTCAGGCTGATAGTAATCATAGTACGAAACGAAGTATTCCACAGCGTTGTGCGGAAAGAAATCCCTGAACTCGCGGTACAACTGCGCGCTCAGCGTCTTGTTGTGGCTGATGATGAGCGTGGGACGCTGCACCGCCTCGATGATTTTTGCCATCGTGAACGTCTTTCCCGAACCGGTCACGCCTTTGAGCGTCTGATACCGGTCGCCCCGCAAGAAACCCGCGGCAAGCTTTTCTATCGCCTGCGGCTGGTCGCCGGACGGTGCGTAAGGACTGACGACTTGAAACGTTCGCATGCTATCAGTATAGGCAAAGCGCGCAAAAAAATCCACCGCCCCGCGCCGAATTCCGCCGCCGCGCGGAAAAAAGAATTGTGCCGTTCAGAGCGTTTTCAGCAGATTCAGAACGGCATCCTGCTGCTCTTTTCGCAGCCTGCTAAAACTATGCAACAACTGCTGCTGGTTTTCCGTCAAATAATTCGCGTATA
>JAAVAM010000055.1 GCA_014804085.1 Treponema sp.
CCGCTGCGTCCCGTCGCGCTGATAATGCCCTGCGTCACGGACTGGCTGTAACCAAGCGGCGCGCCCATGGCAAGGCAGATGTCGCCCGTCTGCACCTTGTCGCTGTCGCCGAGCGTCGCCACCACGATGGCGGAATCTTTTTTTGCCTCGAACGACACGAGCGCGATGTCCTGCCGCTCGTCCGCGCCGACCAGCTTGCCGTCGAACGTCTGCCCGTCGTTCAGCCTGACCGAAATCTGCGTGGCGCTCCCCGCGACGTGATTGTTGGTCAGCACGTACACCGTGTCGCCCGTCCTGCGCACGATAACGCCGCTCCCCAGGCCTTTCTGTTCGTACTCGCGCGTCCGCCCGCGTCCGCGCTCTGAATCGTTGGGTCTCCCGAAGAAAAAGAACGGGAAGTCGTCGAACGGCGATGATGTTATCTCTTTCTTTTCCGTCACGTCGATTTCTACGACCGCGGGAAGCACGCCCGCGCTGATCGAGCGGAACGAATCCTGCAACGCCTCAATGACGCGCAGGCTGTCCGCCGAAATGGAGACGGCGGGCTTTGTGTCGGCAAATGCCGTGTCCGCGCTGCCGTGCACCCGGACTTTTGAGCAGGACAGAGAAACGGCGGCAAACGCGAACGCACCGACCGCAACCACGCCCAACAGTTTTTTCCATGATTTCATGCTGAAACCTCCTGTTTTTTATTGTCAGTGGATATTCCACCTCACTTTTATAAAGATAATATCAAAACCGGCGTTTCGGTTACAAAAAGTGCGCGGACAAAAAAATCCCGCGCTACGCGGCGCGGGATTCGTGCGGATCGGCAAGGTCAGCGTTTGGTGACCGTCGCCGTGCCTTTGCTGATCTTGACTTTCAGCTCAGGACCTTTGTTGCTTGACGGGAATTCGGATTCGAACTGTCCTTTGTTGACCGAAGCCGTGGTATAGAACACGCTGTCCGCGGGCAATAACAGCGAGAGATTCCCCGAGCCGACGAGCAGCGAGGAAACGCGGGAAAACACCTTGGCAAGGTCAATCGTCGCCTTGCCGCTGTCAACCGCGACAGCAATGGAGTCCGCCGTCACGTCCGCGGCGGTGAGCAGACCTTTCTTCACCGCGCCCGAAAACGACGGCGTTTCGGAATGCGCGATCGCAAGGCTGCCCGCGTTCGCCGCGACGGCAAGCTTCTTGCTTGCACGGACGCGCTCAACCGTGACCGTACCGTTGCCCGCCGCAATCTCCGCCGCGCCCGCTTCGACGCTCGTCAGCGTCGCCTTGCCGGCGTTGACCGAAAGCTCAAATTCTTTGCTCGCCTGAATGTCCTTTGCCGTCAGCGTACCGTTCCCCACGGCAATCTCCACCGAGCCGGCGGCAATCGGATCGAGCGTCGCCACGCCGCTCTGCATGGAAAGCTCGAATTCTGCCGGCGGAATATTCTGCGGCACGGTCAGCACGACCGTGCAAATCCTGCCCTCGGTCTTTACTTTCTTGTTTTTCTGCACCACCTTGAGCGACTTTTCGTCCTGCATGACGAGCGGCATGGCCTCCTTCATGTTCGACTTGATCTCAAGCGTCGCCTTGTCGGACGGGGTGACTATCAGCACGAAATCTTCCGCCCCCAGCTCAATGTCGATTTCCTTGAAATGCGGGTCAACGAACACCTGGCTGAACATCGTCTGCACGCCGGGAACGGCATCCAGCTTCGCGACCGTCTCCTGCGTCGCCGCGACGGGCGGCACTTCGGCGACCGGCTGTGTATCAGCGGCGGGCTGCGCTTCCGCAACGGGCTGAGCATCGGCAGCAGGCTGCGTGCCGGCAACATCCGCTTCCTGCGCGAACGCCGCAGAGAGGGACAACGCCGCGACCATTGTCAGCGCGGCAATCTTTGCTAATCGTTCCATAACATACGCTCCTGAACGTAATTTCGTATCGCTTTATCCTATCGTTTCTGCACCGTCTTTGCAACCGGTTTTTACGCCCAGGCGGGCAGTCCCGGGCAGTCCGTCAGGATTTCCGTGTGGTCGCTGAAGACGGCGACGGTGTGCTCCTCATGGCAGCTCCAGGAGCCGTCCGCCGTCAGCACCGTCCAGCCGGTCGCCTCGTCGAGCACCACGTCCGCCGTACCGACGTTAATCATCGGCTCAATCGCAAGCACCATGCCCGCCTGAATGCGCGGGTTCGCGCCGCCGTTCCACACGTTCGGCACGGACGGATCCTCGTGCACGTCCAAGCCCACGCCATGGCCGCAATAGTCATAGACCACGCCGAATCCATAGGTGTCGTGCGCCACGCCGCTCACCGCGAGCGCAATGTCCTTGATGCGGTTGCCCGCCTTGCATGCCGCAATGCCCGCCGCAAGGCTTTCGCGCGTCGCCTGCACCAGCCGCCGGTATTCGGGCCGGACATTCCCCACCATGACCGTGTGCGTGGAGTCGCTGATATAGCCGTCAAGGTCGATGCCGATGTCGAGCGAGACCAAATCGCCGTCGCGCACGACCGTGTGCTTTGAGGGCACGCCGTGGATCACCTCGTCGTTCACGCTGATACACGCCGCGCCCGGAAAATCCTCGCGGTACCAGGCCGGTTTCCCGCCGATTTTCTTGATGTAGCCGACCACCAGATCGTCAATCGCCTTGGTCGTCATGCCCGGACGTATCTGCGGAATCACCGCGCGGAACAAATCGGCCAGCGCGTGGCACGACCGGCGGATTCCGTCGATTTCTTGCTCATTCTTCAAGCGAATCATCGTATTATGCTCCTTACCTTACTTTTTTCTGATTTTTCAGCCCGCCAGCCGGACCGCCGCGTCCTCGCACAGGCGCGCGGTGCGCTCGTCGCCGAGCCTGCGGTATGCGCCGCCCATCTTGCGCAGGAAAAATGCGTCGTCCCTGCTGCCGAAGCCCAGCTCAAGCGCGCGCTCCCAGCTGTCGAGCGCAAGCTCGTCGCTCACGTTGCCTTCAATGCGCTGCCGCAGCACGGTGCGCGCCAGATCCATCACTTCGGGGAAGAACAGGCGGAAATACTCGTAGCTGCGCTCCATGCGGATAATCTGCTCGAGCAGCACGAACGCATCGTAATACTCGCCGTGCAGGACCAGCTCCTCGGCGAGGATAAAGCCGTAGTCCATAAAATCCTCGCGCGTGAACCATTTTGCCAGCCGGAAGCCCGCGTGCTGCATGCTCATGCGCTTGAATTCCGCCACGGCATCATCCTCGCGCCCGTGCATCAGGTCAAAGAAAATCAGCTTGGCGCGGCTCTCCTCGTCCTGCCGGGCAAGCAGCCAGGTGCGGTAGTCGAACGAGCTGACCGACCGCCGCGCGCGCGCGTGCTGGCGCATGAAAAACGCCTCGTCGAACAGCGAGCGCTGCTTGGAATCGGAAAGCGTCTCATACGCCCTGACCAGCCGCTGGAACTGCCGCGTCGTCTCCTCACGGCGGGATGCGTCGGGGTGCAGCTGCTTTGCCTTCGTGCGGTACGCGCGCCTGATTTCTGCCGCCGTCGCGCCGGGGCGCACGCCCAAAATGCCGTAACAGTCTTCCAAAGTAGGTCATTGTAGAATTTTTCCGCCGTTTGGGCAATCAGAAAGCGGACATATTGCACATATCCGCGGAAAATCGTATCATTGGGGAACAGACATGCGCAATTCATGCGTGAAGCCGAGGTATCCGTGACACAGACCGAAAACGAACTGCTGAAAAGACTTGCCGACATCGCGTTGGACAACGACCCCATCCCGACCGAACTGTACGCAACGTACGACGTCAAGCGCGGACTGCGCAACGCGAACGGTACGGGCGTGCTCGTGGGGCTGACGCGCATCGGCGATGTGGTCGGCTATACCATTGAGGACGGCAAAAAAGTCGCCGTTCCCGGAAAACTCCTGTACCGCGGCTACGACGTGGCTGACCTGATTCAGGATGCCGAATCGCACAATCAATTCGGCTACGAGCAGTGCGTCTATCTCCTGCTGTTCGGCAAGCTTCCCACGCAGGCGGAACTGGACGAATTCAAGCTCCTGCTCGGCTCAATGCGCAACCTGCCGCAGAATTTCACCGAAGACATGATAATGAAAGCGCCGAGCCGCGACATCATGAACAAACTCGCGCGCGGCGTGCTCGCCTCCTATTCGTATGACGCAGACCCGGAGAACCGCAGCATCCAGACGATCCTGCGCCAGTGCCTGGAGCTGGTCGCCCGGTTCGGCACATTGGTCGCCTATGCATACCAGGCAAAGCGGCGTTTCTATGACGGCAAGTCGATGTACATCCACAATCCCGCGCCCGACCGCTCCACGGCGGAAAACCTGCTCCGCCTTATCCGCAGCGACAAGACCTACACGCCGCTCGAGGCAAAGATCCTCGACCTCGCGCTCATCCTGCACGCGGAGCACGGCGGCGGCAACAACTCGTCGCTCACGATCCACGTCGTCTCCTCGGCGGACACGGACACCTACTCCGCCGTCGGCGCGGCAGTCGGCTCGCTCAAGGGGCGGCGGCACGGCGGCGCGAATATCCGCGTCAGGGAAATGATGGACGACATCAAGGCGAACGTCAAAGACTGGTCGAACGAGGGCGAAATCCGCGCCTACCTGCAAAAAATCGCGCGGAAAGAAGCCTTTGACCGCACGGGGCTGATTTACGGGCTGGGACACGCCGTCTACACCGTCAACGACCCGCGCGCCACCATCCTGCGCGAGCGCGCGGAAGTCCTCGCCAAAGAAAAAGGACTGCTCGAAGAATTCAACCTGCACCGCACCATCGAGCGCGTCGCCCCCGAAGTAGTCTACGAGCTGCACGGCGACGGCAAGCGCATCTGCGCGAACGTGGACTTCTATTCCGGATTCGTCTACGAAATGCTCAACATTCCGCGCGAGCTGTTCACGCCCGTGTTCGCCGTGTCGCGCATTGCCGGCTGGAGCGCACACCGCATTGAAGAAATCGTCGCCGGAAGCCGCATTTACCGCCCCGCGTACAAGAACGTGGGCGAGCCGCGCGCGTACCTCCCGATTGCCGGACGGTAGCCCGCCATGGAACGGATCGACAAAATCCTGGCGCACCACGGCTACGGCACGCGCAAGGACGTAAAGAAACTGCTGCGCACCGCCTGCGTGACCTGCAACGGCACGCAGATTTTTGACCCCGCGACGCGCATTGACCCGGCGGCGGACATGATTGCCATTGACGGCACGCCCCTCACGCTGCGGCGCGACCTTTACCTGATGCTGCACAAGTGCCGGGATGTCGTGTGCGCGAACCGCGACGGCGAGCACCAGACCGTGTTCGACCTGCTCGCGGACGAGCTGCGCCGCATGTCATTCAGCGGCGAGCTGCACCATGTCGGCAGACTCGACATCGACACGGAGGGACTGCTGATTCTGACGACCGACGGCGCGCTCACGCACCGGCTCATCTCGCCAAAATCGCGCATTCCCAAAACCTACGCCGTCCGCCTGCGCGACACGCCGGACAAAGCGGCGCGCACCGCATACACCGAACAGTTCGCGCGGGGACTGCACGTCGGCAGCGAGGGCAACGCGCCCGCGTTCGACGCGCAAAGCGCGGTGCTCGTGTGGCCGTGCGACGGCGCGGCACTTGACGAGACGACCGCACGGAACGCCGCCGGATGCGACTGCCTGCTCACGGTGCACGAGGGCAAATTCCATCAGGTAAAGCGGATGTTCGCGGCGGTCGGGAACGAAGTGACGTACCTGAAGCGCGTGGCAGTCGGCGCGCTCAAGCTGGACGCGACGCTCGCGGCGGGCGCGTACCGTGAGCTGACCGACGAGGAAATCGCGCAGGTGCAGACGGGGTCTTAGGGGTGTCCCCTAGGAGAAGGGGTAGCGGACAAGGCAACAAAGCGGAGGACATGACACTGCTTGCAGGGGCATGCACGGAGCGACTTGCCTTGGGAGCGAGGGGATATTCGCAACGAGCACGGAAGTGCGAAGTTTCGAGCGGGCTTTCCCCTCCCAACATTTTTGCAGAAGAGGAGATTTTACGATGTACATTACCTGTCTAGACCTTGAGGGCGTGCTGGTGCCGGAGATTTGGGTCGCGTTCAGCGAGGAGAGCGGCATCCCGGAGCTGAAACGGACGACGCGCGACGAGCCTGACTATGACAAACTGATGCGCTGGCGGCTCGACCTGCTGCGCGAACGCGGGCTGGGACTGCGCGAAATCCAGGCGGTGATCGAAAAGATTGACCCGCTGCCCGGCGCAAAGGCGTTCCTTGACACGCTGCGCGGCGAATGCCAGACGGTCATCATCAGCGACACGTTCACGCAGTTTGCCGCGCCGCTCATGCGCAAGCTGGGTATGCCCACGATTTTTTGCAACGAGCTGACCATCGCGCCGGACGGGACGATCACGGGCTACCGGATGCGTACCCAGAACAGCAAGCTGACCACCGTCCGCGCATTGCAGTCGATGGGCTACGACACGATCGCGAGCGGCGACAGCTACAACGACCTCGCGATGATTGAGGCGAGCGCGGCGGGCTTCCTGTTCCGCACGACCGACCAGATCAAGGCCGACCACCCTGCCCTGAGCGCGTTCACGGAATACGACGACCTGCTCGCGGCAATCCGCGCACAGCTGCGGAAATAATGTCGCGGGGCGTTGCCCTGCCCCGCGACATTGAAAAAGCAAGGGGAGCGTGGTATACTGCCCGCATGAAGCGGACGGCTTGCGCCAAGAGCAGAATAGTCACCCCCCCCTATCATATAACGCCACAGGACGTTCCCGCAACACCGCGCGTATTGCCGCACGGTACGCGGTAGGGCTTTTTTCCCGCACCCGCAGTCCCCATGCACCCGCGTCCGCGGCGGGCATGGGTTTCCGCTTGAAAGCGGGTGGAACGTCTTGGAGGGAGGAAACCCCTCTACTCGGAAGCG
>JAAVAM010000063.1 GCA_014804085.1 Treponema sp.
GAATGCGGGAACGGCACTGCGTGAGGCGGTCAAGTCCGTAAAGACAGAGAAGACCGAGGGCGCGAGCACCGACCCGTACATCACGGAAGCGGCGGATGTGGTTTCCGGCGCGGTCAACTCGACGGTGACAGCGGGCGGCATTCTGCGGCTCACCGGGTCGCGGCTCAAGTTTGACGCTTCGGACGCGGCGCAGGGCGTGTTCCTCGTGCCGGAAAGCGGCGGCGAGGCGGTGCGCTGTAGCGTGGTCGCCGAGAACAAGCCCGCGCGGGTCATGGTGATGATTCCCGCAGACATCGCGAGCGGCACGTACTACGCCGAGGTGCGAAGCCGCTTCATGGGGAACAGCCAGGCGGGAAAGACGCTGAAAACAGGGCGTTTTTCCAAGCCGCTTGAAGTCGCCGCCCAAGGCTGACCGAGCGCGGCTCTCAAGCACAGTTTAGCAGTCCTCTAAAGCATAGTTTAGCAGACTGCTAAAGCATAATGGAGCGGTGCGCTCAAGCAAGGACGAGCGCACTGCTCAAGCATAATCGGGCGGAGTGCTCAAGCGTAGTGGAGCGGTGGTTTCCCTTACAAGGGAGGAAGGCGCTCCCCTGCGGAGTATCAGACAACAGACAGGAGATTAGGAATGAGAAAGACAGCAAGAAACGGGGTGCTGTGGGCGGCGGTTTGCGCGGCGTTCGTTATGCTCGCCGGGTGCAGCATTTTTGACACTTCGGACGACGGGTCGAATGGAGACAGTCCGAATCCAAGTGGCAGTTCGGGACAGCAGCCGGGGCAGGTTACCACCTGCACGGTGACGTTCTATCCGAATGTGCCTACGGGCGCGGTTGGGGCAGGAGTCCTTGCGGTGCAGACACGGACATGCAATTCAGGCAGTACGTATCAGATTCCCGACGGCTTGTTCACCCTTGACGGATACCGCCTCGCCGGGTGGGCGGACAGTGCGGATGCCGCAAGGGCTGAATACCCAGCAGGGTATCAGTGTACTGTTTACAGTAACAGAAGTTTTTATGCGGTATGGGAAATCTCCATTAACACGACAGTGAACGGCTTGGTCATCAGGGATAATGTTGTCGTGGAATTCATGTCGGACAGCGGTATCACTGCGGTCGTAATCCCGGACGGCGTTGTGGCAATCGAAGACGGCGTGTTCGGTGGCTGTGGCAGCCTGACGGTAACCTACGCCGGTACAGAGGAGCAGTGGAATGCGCTTGGCGTTGACACGAAAGACATATATGTCATCTATGGCAACGGGACGACGAGCGGAGGAATTCAGCCCAGCGAGCTGACGATTGAGAACCGGGTGGTGGTGAGATGCGACCCAAAGGCGACTGGGTACATCAGAATTCCTTCTGGCGTTACGGGCATAGCGGCAAATGCGTTTGAGGGATGCAGCAGTCTTGAGATCGTCATAATCCCGGACGGCGTTGTCTCAATCGGAGGGAACGCGTTCAAGGGCTGTACCAACCTGCTGTCCATAGAGATGCCGGGAAGCGTCAGGTACATTGGATTCAACGCGTTTGAATACTGCAATACATTTAAAACGGTGAACTTTACTGGCACGCTCAGCCGGCTCACCACGTTGGGGCTTGATACGAATAACTTTGGGGTAAGTGATATTTCCGTCGTGTGCAGATATGGAACGCCAGATGAAGGAGTGTGCCATTTTGGGGACGCCCTGACGATTGTGGATAACGTCGTGAAGAGTTGCGACCAAACGCTGACAGGCTACGTCATCATCCCTGACGGGGTGACGGAGATTGCCAGTGAGGCTTTTAAAGATTGCGCAGACATTATGGGCATTGGAATTCCAGGCAGCGTCACGTTTATTGGAGATGAGGCATTTAAGAATTGTAGCAGCCTCTCATCTGTTGTGGTGTCGAATACACAAATGAAGATTGGAAAGCTGTTAAACGATGGATGCGATAAACTTACGGGATTCTGTTATACCGGAACGCTTGCCGAATGGATTGCAAGTGACCGTTACTGGGCTGGTGTGTCGGAAATCGACGGGAAGCCTGTCAGTGAAATCACTGAGCTTACGGCGGACGATTTTGCAGGAGTGACGAAAATAGGAAATAATGCGTTCCAAGGATGGCGCGAGTTGCATCGGGTTACGATACCGAACTACGTCACTGACATTGGATATAGTCCGTTCGTGGTGTGTACCAGCCTTACGAGCATAACGGTGGAAAGCGGAAACAGAAGATACCATAGCGACAGCAATTGTCTGATAGAAACGGGAACAAAAACGCTGATAGCAGGTTGCAATACTAGTATCATACCAATGGACGGTAGCGTGACGAGCATTGCGGAAATGTCGTTTGCGGCATGTATTGGTCTTACGAGCGTGACGATTCCCGATGGCGTGACATATATTGATGTCGGGGTGTTTCTGCGCTGTATTAGTCTGACGTCCGTTAAGATACCGAGTAGCATTACGTCTATCAGCCCCATGGCATTCGATTATTGTGACAGTCTCACGACTGTGCACTACGGTGGTACAGAAACAGAGTGGAACAAGATAAGCAGAGGAAAGTTTGACGGTCTGTCCGGCAAAACCATAATCGGCAGCGACGGTTCAACTTGGATAGCAAAGTAATATAGCCGTTCATTGAAGCAATAATTTCGGAGAGAGCAAACACAATTCCCGTCAGGGAACGCTGTGCCAAACAAAGCCGCCCCCATACGGGCGGCTTTGTTATTGTGCGACCGGCTCGCGGGAGAGTTCTTCGCGCAGGGCGAGGACCTCTGCAAGGGGCAGGGAACAGCAGCGGGCGATTTTTTCGGGGGAATCGCCTTCTTTGAGGAAATTGCGCGCGCTTTCGCGGATGCCTTCCAGAACGCCGGCGTCATGCCCCTCTTCAAACGCGAACATCTTCTCCACGTCTATCGTCTGTTGCCATGTCATATACTGTTTCCTCCATTGCATGTTCCGCTTGGCAAAAGCGACTTTCTCCGCAATGCGCTTTGAAAAAGCCGATTTTGCCCGCTCGCCTTTAAGAAACCTGAAGAAGCTCCTCATCTCGTCGCTTTCCAGTTTATCACAGTTTGCGGCGTTGAAAAAGACCTTGTACGCACGGTCGCCCAGCGTCAGGTTTCTGTCCGCACGGCAGGTGTTCTCAAAAAAATAGACGGGCAGTCGCTGTCTCCCCCGCTCCCCCGCGTCGTATTCCCAAAGCGGCGCAAATCGTGTATACTGCCGCCATGGTTTCCGTTGTTGGGCGATGGCGCGTTTCTGCCTGCCGCGCGTTCCGGGTCGTCGCGTGGCCGTGGCGGCTGTTCAAGGCACGGTGTCCGCTCGCGTCGTTCATTGCCGGTCGGGTCGTGACGATGCTCGTCATGCTGCTCGCGCTCGGCTGGGCGTTGTTCGGCCTGATGGCGCTCGCGCCCGGCGACATCGTTGACCAGATGATGCAGCAGCAGTTGCTCACGCAGGCGGGTACTCCCCGTGCGGGCGGGGCAGGGGAGCGCGCCGACGTGTTCAGCGAGGAGCAGCTGGCAAACTTGCGCGCCGAGCTGGGACTTGACCAGCCGTTCACGGTGCAGTACGCAAAATGGCTTGCGCGCGTCGTCGTACACCATGATCTGGGCGTGTCGCTTATCAGCAAGGCACCTGTCGGCTTTCTTATCCGCTCGCGGCTCGTCAACTCGCTCGTGCTCAACCTTATCTCGCTCGTCTGCATCACGGTCTTTTCGTTCCTGCTCGGCGTGTATTTTTCCAGCAAGGCGGGGACGCGGCTTGACCTTGCGGCGACGTTCTTCGCGCTCTTTTTCCACGCGTTTCCCGGCATTCTCCTGCTCATCCTGCTCCAGCTGTTCGCGTCGGTGAGCGGGTTGTTCCCCGTCACCGCCTATCCCGACTTCCCGGCGGGCGACGCTCCCGTCGCCTTTGCGTTCAGCTACGGCTACCATATTTTCCTGCCGCTGCTCGCGTCGTTTTTGGGTGGCATCGGCGGCACGATGCGCATGATCCGTTCCACCATGCTTGACCAGATGGGCATGCCGTACATCATGGCGCTGCGCGCGCGGGGCATTTCCGAACGCCGCGTCTACCTGCACCACGCGTTCCGCAACACGCTCAACCCGTACATCACGGGCAGCGCGAACCTGCTGGCGGGGCTGTTCAGCGGCTCGCTCGTGCTGGAGATTATCTTTGCCTATCCCGGCATCGGGCGGCTTTCGTATGACGCGGTGATGCAGCAGGACGTGAATTTGGTGCTTGCCTGCACGATGTTCGTCGCCGCACTCAACCTGATCGGCATGACGCTTTCCGACGTGCTGCTCGCCGTCGTCGATCCGCGCATCCGCTACGGGAAGGAGGGCTGAGATGGGCCGTTTTTTCCGCTACCTTAAGACCCGTCCGCTTGCCCTTGCGTCCGTCATCGTGCTTGTGGTGCTCTACCTGTGCATGATTTTTGCCGAATTCGTCGCGCCCTATACGCCCACGCGCATTTTTGAGGACGAGACCTTCCATCCGTCGAATGTGGAGCTTTCCGCCAAAGGGCTGACCGTGCGCGAGTACCGCGTGCTCAACCCGGTCACCTGGCGGTACGCAAAGGTCAAGGGCGACCAGTTCCGCCACCGCGTCTCATTTTTCGTGCGGGGCGAGCCGTACAAGCTGCTCGGCTTTATTCCGTGCAGCCGCCACCTGTTCGGCACGGAAACCGACGCGCTCACGGGCGAATCCTACCCGGTGTTCCTGTTCGGCGCGGACAACCTGGGGCGCGACATGTTCAGCCGCATGGTGTACGGCAGCCGCATTTCGCTCACGATCGGATTTGTGGCGAGCGCGGTCAGCCTGCTGCTTGCCATGCTGCTCGGCGGCATTGCGGGCTATTACGGCGGCGCGGGCGACTGGACGGTCATGCGCCTTGCCGAATTCCTCATGCTCATTCCGGGGCTGTACCTGATCCTGTTCCTGCGCTCGCTGCTGAACAGCAAGATGAACAGCGGCACGTCCTACATGATTATCACGGCGATCCTGTCGCTCATCAACTGGCCGGGGAGCGCGCGCACGCTGCGCGGCATGATCCACGCCATCAAGCGCGAGGAATTCGTCCTGAATGCCGCGCTCGAAGGCATTCCGTCCGCCGTCATCATCTTCCGCCACATCATTCCGCAGATGGCAAGCCTGCTCATCGTCAGCACCACGCTCGCCGTCCCCGGCTTCATCATGAGCGAGACCTCGCTTTCCTACCTGAACCTGGGCATCAACGACCCGTCCGTCAGCTGGGGCAGCCTCATCAACCGCAACATCTCCACGCTGTCGAACCTCAAGAATTTCCCTTGGCTGCTCAATCCCGTGTGGCTTCTGCTGGCGGTCACCCTCGCGTTCAATTTCCTGGGCGACGCGCTCCGCGACTATTTTGACCCCTACCACACGGTTTTTCCGGCATGGAAATGGCGCAAGAAAAGCCGGGCGTTCCCGCTGGCGCGGTCGGGTGTTCCGGGGTTCCGCGCTCGCCGCGCTCCATTGCCCGCGGCAACGGCTTGCGCCGCCCCTCCACCCCCTAACGCAGTGCCTCCGGCTTGGCTCTCCGTGCAGGATCTGCACGTGTCGTTCGCCGTCCTGCGCGGCACGGAACGGCGCGTCATTCAGAGCGTGCGCGGCGTTTCGTTCTCCCTGTCCCGCGGCGAAATCCTGGGCATCGTCGGCGAGAGCGGCAGCGGAAAGTCCGTCACCACGGCGGCGATTCCCGCGCTGCACCCGTCCAATGCCACGGTCGAGGGACGCATTTTCCTTGACGGCACGGAGCTGACCGCGCTCACTCAGAAAGAAATGCGCACTTGGCGCGGCCGGAAAATCGGCATGATTTTTCAGGAGCCGGGACGCTCATTCGACCCGCTCCAGAACATCGGCTCGGTGTTCTTTGAGACGCTCCGCAACGCCGACCCGCAGATTTCCCGCGCCGCCGCCGCCGAAAAAGCCGCCGCGCTCCTTGAGGAAGTCGGGCTTCCCGACCCGCGCAGCCGCCTCAAGAATTATCCGCACCAGTTCAGCGGCGGGCAGCTGCAACGAATCGGCATCGCGCTCGCGCTTGCGCAGGGTTGCGAGTTGCTCATTGCCGACGAGCCGACCACCGCGCTCGACGTGACGATTCAGGCGCAGATTGTCGCGCTCCTTGCGCGTCTGCGCCGCACGCGCGGTCTGTCCATCATTTTCATCAGCCACAACATCGACCTCGTGGCGGACCTGTGCGACAACATCATCGTCATGTACGGCGGGCTGATCATGGAGCGCGGCACGAGCGACGACATTCTGCACCGCGCCCGGCATCCGTACACGCAGGCTCTGCTCGCCTCAAGCCCGCGCTTCGGCACGCATTACCGCACGGGGCGGCTCGTCTCCATTCCCGGCCGGGTGACCGACCCCGCGCATCCCGAGCCGGGCTGCCCGTTCGCGCCGCGGTGCGCTTTTGCGAGGGAGGAATGCGC
>JAAVAM010000064.1 GCA_014804085.1 Treponema sp.
CGATGCCGTATTTCGCGATCGGAGAGCCGAGCGGTCCCATGCAGAACGGAATAACGTACATCGTGCGCCCGTGCATACAGCCCTTGTACAGACCGCTCATCGTCGCCTTGAGTTCCTTGGGGTCAATCCAGTGGTTCGTCGGGCCCGCGTCGTCTTCCTTTACAGAAGAAATGAACGTGCGGTTTTCCACGCGCGCCACGTCGGACGGAAGCGAGCGGAAAAGAAAGCTGTTCGGCTTTTTCGCAAGCGGAGTCGCAAGTCCCGCGTCCACGCACGTTTTCATCAGGCGGTCATATTCGGCCGTCGATCCGTCGCAGACGTACACCGCGTCCGGCTCGCACATCTTGATACATTCTTCAACCCATGCTTTGATTTTCGCATGCTTGATGTCTTTAACTTCCATAGTAAAAACTCCTTCATAAATTGTTGTCGGGTCGCGCCGTCCGTCTGCGCGTCGGAACGGACATTCCCGAATGCAATGACCATAATAATAGAAAAGGAGACTTTGTTCAACGGGCTTGCAGAAAAAAGCACCCGCAGGAAGCACCCGCGCCGACAAGACAGTTTGCTCTGCAAACTGTCCGTTAAAAATGACCGCACTATTGGTGCGGTCATTTTTAAACAAACCTTTTCATAACCGGCGCAATCCGCTACAATGTTCCTATGAACGCAATTATTACGGTCGTGGGCAGCGACAAGGTTGGCATTATCGCAAAGGTAAGCGCGCTGCTTGCGGAACACAAGGTGAACATCGCGGACATCACGCAGACTGTCCTTTCGGGCAATTTCGTGATGATGATGATGGTCAACATGGACAGCGCCGACATTTCGATTGACAGCCTGCGCGGTATGCTCGGCGACATCAGCACGGCGATGGGCGTGGAAATCAACGTCATGGCGGAAAAAGTCTTCTCGTCGATGAACCGCATTTAGCCGGCGGACGCTATGCCGAATCTTAACCGAATTTCGTTTCACCTGCGCGGGCGGATTGCGTCGGCGGGCAAGGACATGACGGTGGGCAGCCCGCTCTCGCTCATCGTCTTGTATTCCGTGCCGCTCTTGCTCGGCAACCTGTTCCAGCAGATGTACAACATGGTGGACACGATTATCGTGGGGCGGCTGCTCGGCACGAATTCGCTGGCGGCGGTGGGCAACACCGGGGCAATGCATTTTCTGATACTCGGATTTGCCTACGGCGTGACGAGCGGGTTTGCGGTCGTTACGGCACAGCGGTTCGGTGCGCACGATGAGAAAGGCCTGCGCTGGTCGGTGGCGATGAACATCATGCTGAACGTGGCGATTGGCGTGGTGATTACCGTGCTTTCCTGCGTGCTGACCATGCCGATCCTGCGGGCAATCAACACGCCGGACGAAATCATTGCCGAGTCGTTTACATACATCTTCATTATTTTTCTGGGATTGGGCGCGATGATCCTCTACAACGCGTCGGCATGTATCCTGCGCGCGGTGGGCGACAGCCGCTCTCCCCTGGTATTTTTGATTTTTTCGTCTCTGTTGAACATCGTCCTTGACTTGGTGCTGATTATTTTTGGCAACATGGGCGTTGCGGGCGCGGCGGTGGCGACAGTCATCTCGCAGGCGGCGGCAGGAATCGCTTCGTCGGTGTGGATTTGGGTGCGCTATCCGTTCCTGCGCGTGAGCCGGAAAGATTTTGTGTGGGACACGTATTTTGCCGCGCAGCACCTGAAAATCGGGCTGAACATGGCGTTCCAGTTTTCCATTACGGCGATCGGTGTCATCGTGTTGCAGGGCGCGCTCAACATGTTCGGGGCGGCAAAGATTGCGGCGTACACCGCCGCGCAGAAAGTGGAGCAGCTCGTTACCGTGGCGGCGGAGACAATCGGCGTGACCATGGCGAATTACGGCGGGCAGAACTATGGCGCGAACCGAATAGACCGCATTAAGGACGGGACGAACAAGGCGGTGCTTGTCTCGCTCGCGTTCAGCATGATCGCGCTTGCCATGGCGTGGCTGCTTCCCGATCAGCTTGCGGGCATGTTCATCAGCGGCAGCCAGCCGGAGGTGCTGGACGGCGCGCGTACATACCTGTACATCTGCGGCACGTTTTTTCCCGTGCTGTTCTTGCTGTTCATCTACCGCAACGTGCTTCAGAGCATCGGTCTGGGCTTCTGGCCGCTCATGGGCGGCGTGTTCGAGCTGGTGGCGCGCATTGCCGTCGCGTTTTTGCTGCCGCGCGTTATCGGGTATGCGGGCATCTGCCTTGCCGGTCCTGCCGCATGGGTGTTCGCCACCGTCCCGCTTGCGATCGCGTATTATATCATTATGGCAGGGCTGAACAATGAGAACGTCCTCGCGCTCAAAACGCGCCGGTAATTACTTGCGCGCCACGATGACCATGGTCTTTGCGTTCTCGTTGTAGGGGGCAAAGGCAAAGTCGCCGTACACTTCCGCGCTCGAAAAGCCCACGCCGAGGAGCAGCCGTTTCAGCTCGACCGCAGAATAGAGCCGCTGCACGAATTCGTGCTCGATGCGCCCGCCCGTCTTGTTGTCGATGAGTACCCAGCGCGAGCGCAGTCCTTCCCACGCGCCCTCCACGGTGAATTCCGTCAGCACCGTTTTTCCCGCGCGCTCGAACCATTCGCCCGGCGTAAAATACCGCACGGCAATCTCGCGGCTCGTCATTTCCATGATGAACCAGCCGTCGTCCTTGATCGCGCCGCAGATGTGCCGGAGAATCTGCACGTCCTCTTCCATAGTGTCGCAGTAGCCGAACGACGTGTACAGGTTGACCGCCGCGTCGAACGGCCGGTCAGTGGTGTAGGTGCGCAAATCCGCGTTGACGAGCGCAATGTCCACGCCCTCGTCGTCGGCAGTCTCGGCGGCCGCGTCCAGCTCCGCCTGAATGATGTCCACGCCGGTCACGTCAAGACCGAGCAGCGCGAGCTCCACGCTGATTCTTCCCGGCCCGCAGCCCGCGTCAAGGATGCGCGCGCCTTTCTTCAGCCCCGCGATTTTCTGCACCGCCGCCGCCACGCCCGGTGCCTCTGCCCAGTGCGCGCTGTCGAACATGATTGGCCCGTAGTTCTTCCAGAAATCTTCGTTCTCGAACCAGGACTTTTTCTGTCCCACCGCATTCGGCGCGGGCGTGTTCGGCACGAGCGGCTGGAACGTGAACGCGTCGTCGGCCGGCAGGGTGCGCGGGCGGGTCGTCCGTCCGTTCTTCTGCGCGTCTGCCGGTGCGGTCGTTTTCTTCGTCTTCTTTGCCATAGTCGTCTCCTTGCGCGGCGGGTCGTTCTGTCGTCCGTGCGGCGCGACCAGTATACCACAAAACGCATAAAAAAGGGTCGGTTTTGTGGCAGAAAACGGTTTTTTAGGCGGAAAACGGCTTGAAATAAGACTATTTTTTTTTATACTTGTCGAAATTAAATCCGCTCCGATTGGACGGAGCGCAGGAGGCAAGGATGAAAATGACAAAGAAAGTGCTGCTCACCGCAGCAGTAATGGCAGCGGCGGCGTTCGGCTTTATGGGCTGTGCGGCGGACGACGATGAGAATGACATGATTGAAAAAGTTAATAGCAATAACTATTCAATCAATTACACAAACAATGACAAGTTGACTAGTCGAGGCTACATCTCAACAAATCTTGCGCACAACGGCGCAGTGATGGAATTTAAGTTCACGAATTCAACAGCGAATTCTGCTGCCGGTGTTCTTGGTTTCATTTGGGAGTTTGAGGACAAGGACGGTGTGAGGCAGTTCTATGTGCTTGGGGTACGTCAGGACAATGGGATTCCCTCGTACTATGTTTCGCAGTTCAAGAACGTGACCGACATCAATGCGGAGAATTTCGGTACAAAACTTGAAAAAAATCCCGCGACAGAAACACTTATCGCCCCCGCTACTAATAAAGGGGGCAATGCGACTAGCAAAGATTTCAACAAAATCACTGATGGCTCATGGGACGAAAGCGGTACTGTAACGGTATATGCGGATATTGCTCCTGTTAAGGGTGGTTATGAGATTCGCTTCTATAAGTCAGAATTGACTGCTAAGAATCATAGTGTGGCTGATGCAGTTGGAGAGAAAATTTCAATTACATCTGATTTCGCTACGGCAACTACTGAGCCGTCTCAGAAGAAGTTGGCTATCTATGCGAACGTGTATGGAAATAAGACGCTTACAGGTTCATGGAAGTTTGTTAGTACTTACAAGGATGCCGAAGTCGCCGAGCCCGATGCGGAATAATTCATTGTGGTAATAGAACATCCTGGCTTCCATGTGTCGGGGTGTTTGAGGCAGGGGCGTAAGTCCCTGCCTTTTTTTGTTTGTTGTTGGCACTCTGCGGTTACAATCATTTGCGCACCGTTGCCACAGGCATTCCATGCTATAGTCAATCTCGCGTCAATGCTATAAGCAATCGCGTATTCGTGCTACCGGCAGTCGCACAGTTTGTGACTGGCGATAGGCGTTTCGTGCTATCGCAATCGCACGTTCGTGCTACCGTCAAGCGCACGTTCGTGCTACCGTCAAGCGCACGTTCGTGCTACCGTCAAGCGCACAGTTTGTGCTATCGGCAATAGCACAGTTCGTGCTACCGGCGATAGACGTTTTGTGCTATCGGTAATCGCACGGTTCGCGCCGTCGCCGTGCAAATAAAAACAGCCGCACAAAATCTGTGCGGCTGTCGTCGTATGCGCGTTCGCGCGGGAATGTCAGTTTGTTTTAGTCAATCACGCCGATTTCGCGGTAGTAGCGGGCCGCGCCGTCGTGGAGCGGAAGCCGGGCGATGTCGCGCACCGCGTCTGCCGGCATCAGCCCCTTGAGGTTGCTCTGCGCCTGCCCCAGCTCGTCGATGTGTTCCCACAGCGTCTTGGTCAGTTGGTAGACGGTCTCGTCGTCAAGGTCGGTGGAGGTGAACATCGTCATCTTGATTGCGGACGTCTGCACGTCGTTCTCCTGGTTGGGGTACGTTCCGGCGGGAATGGTGTAGGCCGCATACCATGGGTACGATTCCTGCAAGGTGAGGATGATGTCGTCGGGAATGTCGATGAGCGCGCACCCTGCCGACAAGGCCTGTGAGACTGCCGCCGCGGGCGTACCGCTCATAATCCACGCGCCGTCAATCGTGCCGTTCTGGAGCATGTCCGCCGCGTCGCCAAAGGCAATGTACTCCGCGCGGATGTCGTCGGGATAGTCCAAACCGGCGGCGGTAAAGTGGTTGCGGCACTCGCCCTCAACGCTGCTGCCTGCCGCCGCGACCGCAAAGTGCTTGCCCTTCACGTCTTTCAGCGCGGCAATGCCCGATTTCTTGGTGGCGACCACCTGGTTCGGGTTGAAGTACAACCCCGCAATGACGCGCAGGTTCTTGTTCTCCCTGCCCTCAAACGTGTCAAGCCCGTAGTAGCTCTGGAAGCAGTTCGAGCTGATGGCGATGGACACCTGCGACTCGCCGTCGGCAATCTGGTTCAGGTTGTCAAGCCCGCCGTTCGATGCCTGGCTTGAGGCGGAGACAAAATCGATGTTCGTGTCCCACATGTTCGTGATCGCCGCGCCCACCGCATAGAGCGCGCCCGAAGCCGTTGCCGTGGGGAATTTGATCACCACGTTTGCATGGCTGCCGTTTCCTTTCTTGGTGCAGCCGGTGAACACGACTGCCGCCGCGAGCGCGACGGACAGCACTACCTTCGTTTTTTTCATACAAAACTCCTTGTTGACCGAAGTCCTTTCAGTATATCACACATCTGTGTGTTCCGGCAAAGATTTCGCCGTTTTTTTCGTGCAAAGCTGCCAGACGATGACGAGCGCGAGTGCCGCAAAGCCGATGCCGTCGGTCAGTACGCCCGGATACAGGAACAGCGGGGCGGTCGCGATGAGCAGGATGCGCTGCACCGCGTTCGCCTTGCCGACGAGCCAGCCTTCCAGCCCCGCCACCAGGGCGACCGTGCCGATTGAGGCGGTGAGCGATGCCCACAGGGTCATGGCGGCGGAATACGTCGCGTCCGCGCCGATGAGCAGGACGGGGTTGCCGAGGAAGAAGAACGGCATCAGAAAGCCGATCAGCCCGAGCCGCACCGCGATCAGCCCCGTCTTGAGCTGGTTCGCGCGCGCAATGCCTGCCGCAACGTAGCAGCTGATGGCGACCGGCGGCGTGATGTTGGACAGGCATGCGTAGATGAGGCAGAACATGTGCGCCGCAACCGGCATGATGCCAACTTTGATCAGCACGGGAACGGCCACCGCCTGCACGATGACGTATGCCGCCACGCCGGGAACGCCCATGCCCAGAATCGTGGACATGATCATTACCAGAAAGCCCGTCAGGTAAATGTTCTCCGGGACGACGCGCAGGATCAAATAGCCCATGTTCAGCCCGAGCGACGTGAGCGTGACCGTGCCGATAATCACCCCGATGATCACGCAGGAAATGCCCACGCCGATCGCGCCGCGCGCGCCCTCCACGCATGCCGCAAGGATTTTGTCCGCCGTCATGCGCGTTTCCTTGCGCAGCCAGCTCGCGCCGATCGTCACGAAAATGGCGACGACCGCGGCAAGCAGCGGCGTAAAGCCGAGCATCATCAGGGCGATGAGCGCGGCGAGCGGCAGCACCAGATGCCCCTGCCGTTTGATGACGGTCAGCGCGTGAGGGATGTTCTCCTTTGACAGGCCGGAAAGCCCCAGCCGCTTCGCCTCAAAATGGACGCTCATCAGAATGCCCAAATAATAGAGGAATGCGGGCAGAATCGCCGCGACCATGACCTTCGTGTAGCTCAGATTGAGGAATTCCGCCATGACAAAGCCGACCGCGCCCATGATGGGCGGACAGAACTGCCCGCCGGTGGAAGCCGTCGCCTCGACCGCGCCCGCGAATTCGGCCTTGTAGCCCGTCCGCTTCATCAGCGGAATGGTGATCGTGCCCGTGGTGGCGACGTTCGCGACCGCCGAGCCGTTGATCATGCCCATGAGCGCGGAGGCGAGCACGGCGACTTTTGCCGGCCCGCCCGGTGTCTGCCCCACCAGCGTCAGCGAAAAGTCGTTGATGAACTGCGAGAAGCCCGAATGCTTGAGGAACGCGCCGAACACGACGAAAAGGAAGATGTACGTTGCTGAAACGCCGACCCCCACGCCGAAAATGCCCTGCGTTCCCCAGAACTGCGTGATCAGCACGCGCTTGAGCGTAAAGCCGTTGTGTCCCAGCTGCCCCGGAATCCACTGCCCGAAGCAGTTGTACACGAGGAAAATCGCCGCGAGTATGGCGAGGTTGGGGCTGGTGCGCCGCGCCGCCTCAAACACGACGAGCAGCGCGACAGCCGCCACGACCAACTGCGCCGTGTTCACGCGCCCGCCCGTGCGCGCAATGCCCGTGTAGGCGGCGACAAAATACCCGAACGCCCCGACCGCAAGCACGATGAGCGCGATGTCGTGGGCGGGCGGAAACCGGCGGAGCCGCCGTTCGCCCTTGTGCGCGGGGTAGAGCAGGAACGTGAAGAGCAGCAGGAACATCGTGTGGAACGCGCGCAGGTTCACCGCGCTCATAATGCCCACCGTCGAAAAATACAGCTGGAACGCCGTCCACACGCAGAGCAGCACGGTCACCGCAACGCCGGTCGTTCCCGTGTACGTCCGCGTGCGCGAGTCGGAGTCGGTCTCCTCAAGGAGTTTCTGCGCCGTCTGTTCGGTCGTGTCTGTCGCTACGTCGGGGGAAGTCATAGGCAACAGCATAAGATAATGCGCGGAAAAAAGCAAGGTTGCGGGACCGGGGCGGGAACGATATGCCGTGTTTAAAAGAACTTTACTTTTTACCGAAGAACTGCTAATATCATCAGTAACAGGATCTCTCGCACCTCTTAACAATGTGTCCCAGAGAGGACGTTTTTTTTAATGAGACTATATGACAAAATACATTTGGTTAAAGTCGTTCTGTTTCTGCAATAATTTAAATCCGTTGCTTTCGTAGTAGGGAACTAATTTGTCTTTGCAATCAAGATAAATCAAACGTCCTCCAACAATCTGAATGGCTTGGCGGATATGCGCTATGGCTTGCGTGAGCATTTCTTTCCCGAAGCCATGCGGGGCGGTCGCGCTTTTTGCCAATTGACCGATTAAGAACGCAGGAACAAAATCGTCTGATTTTCCGGTGAGCCGACGACGAGCGTTCCTGCTCAAACCGACACGGAATTCAAACGCTTTTATGGCGAGCGTAAAGTAGCCGTCGATGATAAATTTGTCTTCTTTTAACTTTTCGTCATTAAGTATAAGATAGGTGACGGATTGTCCCGTATTTTCCATATCAAAGGCTTTTTCTTTTAAAAAGGATTCGACATCATCTTTGCTGGGACTTGCAACCGCCTCAAAAGTGGACAAGACTTCTTCGACGGAAGTCTTGTCATAATGAAAGGCGCGATTTATTTCTTTAAGCTTGAGAACCATTTTTTGGCAATTTCCTTTTGTTCTGCTTCGTTCGTGCTAATCGACTGGGCTTCGGAACAGGGGCGGACACTGCTGTTAAGCGCATTGCGAATTTCTCTGATTTTCTTTTTGTCTTTGATGACTACATTTTGATAAAATGATGTCGTCGCCATAACAGTGCCTCCTTTGCGTCATCTCATAATGAAATTGTCTGTTCATCGCGTACTTTTCTTGTGCTTGTTACAAATATATCGGTCAAATAACGAAAAGTCAATGTCGGCATCTTGAGACCGCCCTCGCCCGTCCCGTGCCATGCGGTTGCCTTGACACCGCCCCCATTTTCCTCTATGCTTTTTCCATGACACGTGGAGCGACGATGAGCAGCAGCACAAAAAACACGACTTTTTTCGCAAAAAGTGTTGACACACGCTGTGCCGCCGTCATAATTGAACACAGAACACAGAACACAGAACACAGAACACAGAACACAGAACACAGGCTCTAACTGTATCTTCGTACATTTCTGATAACGCACCCTTTGCAGGGAAGCCCTTGGGGTTTCCGCGCGTCAGCGCGGCGAAATCTGGGGGCTTTTTTTCGTTTAAGTTTTCTTCCCGCTTGGAAGCGGGCGGAACGTCTTGGGAGAGGGAAAACCCTCTACTTCCGAAGCGGGGGTTTTCCCTCTCCCAAACCCTCTCCCTTTCCCAGCACGGCTTGGGGTTTCACCCCAAGACCCCGCTCTCGCCGCTTGCCCGGCACGGTTTCGCGCTTCAAAAGTACTTTTGCGGCTTGCCCGACGCGATTTCGGATTTCAAAAATACTTTCCTTGCTTCCCTTGCGCAATTTCAGCGTTCAAAAATACTTTCGTTGCTTTCCCGACGCAATTTTGGCTTTCAAAAGTGCTTTTATTGCTTCCCCAGCGCGTTTTCGGCGTTCGGGGGCGTTCCCACGGCTTGTCCGGGCGCATTTTCGTGCTTCAAAAGTATTCCCAAGACTTCCCCAGCGCGTTTTTGGCTTTTGGGAGCATTCCCAAGAGTTTCCCGGCGTGTTTTCGGCGTTCGGGAGCATTCCCAAGAGTTTCCCGGCGCGGTTTTGGCGTTCGGGAACATTCCCAAGAGTTTCCCGGCGTGGTTTTGGCGTTCGGGAGTGTTCCCAAGAGTTTCCCGGCGCATTTTTTGCGTTCGGGAGTATTTTTTCGTCATCAAATGTAGCAAAAAACATACAGAAGGAGACTGGATATGGTAACAGTGGCAAAGGTAAACGGCAAGGTTCGCACGACGGAGCTGGACGCGCTGTCGGACGCGATGGAGCGCGAGTACGCGGCGGCTTGCGCGAGCGGCGAAACGGCGGTGGCGAAGGACGCGGTGCTGAAGGCGCAGTTCGGGCAGCTTGCGGACCTGAGCGCGCGGAACACGACGGCGATCAGGCAGGACGCGGCGACGCGCGACCTGTTCACGCTCGCGGGCGGGTACACGGCTAGCCCCTTTGCGGAGGTGAGGGCGGCGGCGGTCGGGGTGTGCGCGGTGCTGGACAAGTACGGGCGCGGCATGACGAGCAAGAACTACGCCGACCAGACTGCGCTCACGGAGTCACTGCTTGAGGACCTAGGCGCGGAGAAAGTGGCGGCGCAGGTCAAGGCACTTTCGGGCGTGGCGGAGCTGGTGGCGCAGTTGCGCGGGGCGCAGGACGGGTTCGCTGCCGCACACGACGGCTATGTTAGGGCGAAGGCGGGCAAGGGCGAGTCGGCAAGCTCGCTCAAAAAGCCGATCGTGTCGCTCATCAACGACAACATCGTGCCGTACCTGAACATCGTTTCCGCCATGGACGGCTACGCGGAATTCGTCGCGGCGGTGGCGGGCAACATCAAGAGCACGAACGACACCGTGGCGCGGCGCACGGCGGCGGCGAAAAAGGAGGCATGAGGCGCAGCAGAGGAATTTTCCGCTTGTAAGTGGAGGAACTTAAATTTGGAGGGAGGACAGACTTTCCTTACAAGGGAGCGGCAATTCCCCTTTTAGGGGAGCGCAGAATGGTCGCAACTTTTGTTTGCGAGATAACAGTATGCGAGTTTTTGCGGTTTTCGGCAGCGTAGCGGACGAAAATGCGAGCGGTGCGAGCAAGCAAAAACTCGTTAAGCAAGGCTTTGCCTTGCGACGGACAAGGAGAAATACATGAAAAAATCAACATGGCTCGCCGCGCTCTGTGCGGCGATGATGGCACTGCCATTCGCGGGCTGCGACAACGGCAGCAGCGAGCCGGAAGAGCCCGGCGTCGTGTACAAGGACGGGTGGCTGCTCGCGGGCAGCACGGTCAGGCAGTACCGCGGGGCGGAGACGAGCGTGA
>JAAVAM010000065.1 GCA_014804085.1 Treponema sp.
GTGGACATGTCGATGTTGGACGCGGTGAGCGCGTCCGCCGTGAGTTCGCCGTCCCCTTTGAAAGAGACCTTGAACGTGCCGATGCCGTCAAGTTTTACCTTGTGGCCTCGCACTAAATAGCGATGAAAAATCTCGGTGATTTCAAGCACAACTGCCCAAACATCCGTGGCAGTGAGCGACGTTGAGTGCGAGATTTCTTTTACGAAATCCTCAATCCCGATTGTTTCTTCATACACCGGGTATGGATAATACTTCCCAGGATCTTTTGCGTCCTTAGGATTTTTGCAGAACAATGATTTATATTTCATTGTATCTCCTTAATTTAAATAAATTTTTAGGTTTATTCCCGAACATCAGCCATCCCTATAAAATTTCAAAGAACAATTGTTTGGAATAAATTATTTAAAATAAATTTTTGTTAAATAATTTATTGTTAATTTTTTAAGGTAATTTTTGTGGTAACAATATAGTTTAAAGGCGCTTCGGATTTTCAAAAAATTTTGAAAAAAAAATGAAAAATTTTCGCTTTTTTTGCCCTGCGCGGGCGGAACGACGGGATGTTCTGCTCGAATCCTTAAGGGATTTAGTCTAAATCCCTTAAGGATTTGTTTAAAAACACTAGAGGTTTTGTTTAAAAACACTAAAGGTTTTGAGCCGAAACACTAAAGGATTTTAAAGGAAAAGGGACTTACCGATTTGTGCGCACTGTTAGATTGCCCCAAACATCGAGCTTGACATCCGCCCTTCTATGTTCTTGACTAGCAGGATACGCTGTTTTCATACAAGGTGAACGGACAAAAATCCTGCCCCGTTTTCCATTCCAGCTCTCCGTTGACGACAGAAACTTGAGAAAAAAGGCAGTAATTTTTTAATGGCTCATAGAACGGGTGAGTGAGATTTTGTGCAAAGGCATATTTTTTCGACTCTCCGTTGTCATATTTTAGATAGAGAAAATAATCTTCATCTGTATTGACAGAAATCAATCTTGGATATTTCATTAGTCAAGTCCTTTAATCCTAAAATAATCATCTGAAGTCTGCATTAGTTCCCATAGGGCAGCTAACTCTTCTTTGTGAATTTCTGTCCATGCTGAAACAAGTTTCAGTTTGTTCGGAGGAAAGTCGCCCGCAAGGATATTTCCGTCAAAATCAACATACCTCGATGCTTGCGTCGGGGTATGAAACCCTACGCACGAATAAAAAAAGCCTGCGAAGCGGAACAACGTTCCGCCACGCAGGCAAAAATATGCCGCCTTTGGAAAACATGCTTTTGTAGGCCGCAGTGTGAAGTTTTCCTGCGGGCGGCGCATTTTTAACGGATGCGCGCCACAAGGAGTGTGTGGCGCGTAAAAACACAACGTTGCTAGGTTTTGGGAAACCGCACAACGATGTGTTTTCGGGGTTGCTATTGCAAGTCGAACGTGAGCGTCTGGCTCATGCTTGTGGCATTCTCTGTGTCTGCTATGACGCGGACTTGGATTTTTCCTGCCACATAGTCGTCAAGCGAGAGCGTACATTGATTGGTCGTACCAGTATCAAACGGAAGGTAGGTCTGCGTACCGTCGTATGACAACTCAAATTGAATGTTCTTATATTCATACGTTGCGTCGGACGGAGCCAACTGAATGGTAAGTTTCGTAGCAACACTCGGCGAACCATATTTCTTCGGAATTGTATACGTTCCATTTGGAGACAGACTTACCGATTGGTCAGCTGATGCCGTGGTGTATTTTACCTTGATGTCGCCCAGTGCAACGTCTTTTTTTGCCTCTCCCATACTGGCAGAGCCTGTCACAGAAGAACCGAAGCTTGCCGTTACCGAAAGATTTTTATGACTCTTTGCATCTGTTACCCCTGCTCCTGCATTGTCCAGCCATTTAGCAAACGGACTCGTGCCTTTTACGAGCTTGTTGGCGGTGAGATTGGCCGTGTCGTTGTCGATTACAATAAGCGGCAAATCAGTGCCTTCCCAAGTTTTGTATTCGGTGAAATTCACTGTCTTGTCTTCATGCGCTGCGCCATTATAATATGAGAGTATTCCGCCGTTCAGGTTGTACTCAATCTTCAAGCGGTTGATTTTTTCTGATGCTCCGACTCCGTATGCCTTGAAGCCTGTGGTATCAGAACCGGCAACGCGCGGTGTCCATACTTCAGTGGTACTCTCTGATGAAGTTCCCACGTAGTTGCGGGCGCGGATACGCACTTCGTACAGAACGCCGAGTTTCAGCTTAAAAAACGCTTCGGTGTCTCCGTAGGTCATTGCGCCGCCTTTGCCTGCCCAAACGTCCGAACCTTGAAAGTCAATAACATGATCTATCGGATCTCCATCAGCGTTTTTATCCATGGATGCCATGCCGTAGATTTTCGGAAAACCCGTGGCTTCGGGCGTTCCGTCGTCTTTATATTCCGTCAGCTCAATCTCAAAGTTCGTTTCGCCCTTGCCACTTTCCCAGCTGAGTTTTACGCGGTAGGTGCCGTCGGCGTTTTCAGAGCCTTCCTCAAGGCTCGCGGTAAAATTTGTCGGCTTGCCCGGCTTTTTGTTCACCACGTCAATCGTGCCTAGGTCGCGCTCAAGCGGGTTTCCCGCGTCAACGATGAGCGTGTCGATGAACGAGCCAGTGATTACGTTGTCGCTATTTTTGAAAATCATTTTGTACAAGTAGTTTCCCGGAGGAACAGAGTTGCATTCGTATTCAAATGTTTCAGTAGTCGTGTTGGCGGCAACAGTTTTGGACACAAGGGCATCCGCTTTGATTAGCTCGCTGGCAGAAGTCTTTTTGTAAATGCCCATGGTATATGAAGCCACATTGTCATACGTCGGGAAGTCTCCCGTAATCGTTACGCTGCCCGGTGTGGCAAGGTTTTCAGGAGAAAGTTTGAATGATGCCGTGCCGCTTCCGTTGCGCAAGTCAACCGAGCAGAAGCCTTGAAGTACGGGCTTTGCTTTTGTCGAGCCGTCCGTGTACGCCGTGAGCACCAAATTCCATGACATAGAAGGAAGCGTGACATCAACATCGCCCTCCTTCGCTTTAATAGCATATTCGCCTGAATCTGCTGCTGTCTCTGTAAGTACGACTTCGATAGCGTCAGTGCCGTCAAGTCTTTTTCCCGTTTCGCTCGTTCCCGTCAAGTAGAATGTCAGCGTAGTGCCAGTCGGGTTCGCGTCAGCATCCGGTGAAAACGGCTTGTCCGGCGTGATAGAACGCGACGCAGCCTTTGCCGCAGTCGGATAAGATTTTTCGAACTGTGCGGCGTAATCGTTCGGAATCCCCGTTGCGGAAAGGGAGAGCATTGCCATGCCTGTACCGCTGTCAACGCCTCCCGCCATTGAGTTTGAGCAGCCGGCAAAAAGCGCGGCGGCAATCGTGATGAGTGCTACGGCATAAATGCCATGCAGTCTTTTCAAGTTCATAAGAACCTCCTAAAAATAATTTTATTTGTTTCTAAAAAACATCCCTTCGATGTTTTATTCCCAAAAATACGTGCGTTTTTTGCGCACCCGTTCGTTGCAAGTGGCAACATCATTTCGTCTGCTATTCAGCGCCCCCTTCCTCCGACCCGATGCGGACGGCTAGCAACGCGCTGTCATAAAAATCCTGGTCGCCCACTTTCACCGCAAGGTG
The DNA here is from genome assembly GCA_014804085.1 of Treponema sp. Taxonomy (GTDB): domain Bacteria; phylum Spirochaetota; class Spirochaetia; order Treponematales; family Treponemataceae; genus Treponema_D. The sequence goes on from JAAVAM010000065.1 coordinate 3,623, forward strand.
GATGCGGTAATAGCAGGGCTGCCCGGAGTCCTTGGCATCGCGGTAGAAAATGCAGCCGTCCGACTTGGTGATGTACACGGCGATATTCCGCGTACCCCATTTATATGCGCCGTTCGTCGTGTCCGAAAGAGCGGCGGTATCGGTTGTTTGTGCGCCCGTGATTTTCCAGTCGTAGGAATCGCATTCCACGGGACAGGAAAGCGCGAGCGTTATGCTCGGCACGTCGTCCGAAAGCGAGATTTCGTAAGCGTCGCGGAGCATAAGGTCCTGCGTGTCGGGCGTGAGCGCGAACGATGAGGCGTTGCTTGAAATAGGCACGAAGCAGCTGTCGTAACTTTCAAACAGCTCTTCTTTTGTGCCGCACGAGCAGAACAGGACGGCGCAAAGCGCGAGGGCGGCCGCAATGTTCACTTTGAGTTTCACGCTCATTTTTTGCCCCCCTTGCCTTTGTTTTTCAGCTTGAAATTCGCCGTGACCGAGAGTTCGGGAATAAGCCCCCACATGCTGTCGTATTCCGCGCCCAAAATGACCGCGACCTTGCTTATGATGACTCCCGTCCGAATCCTGCCGCCGAGCGAGAATCCCTGCTTGGATGCCGTTACTTTGGGCTTCATCAGCCAGCTGACTTTCGCCTCGAACGCCACTTCGGAAAAAAGGCTCACGTACGTTCCGACCGGCACTTCTACGCCCACCGGAATGAACAATTCGCCGAAGAAAAGGGCGGGAGGTCCTATGCGCGCGCTGCCGTCGAGCGTCCTATACGTCGTGGGATAGTTGTCCGCCGGGAACGCCATCGCAAACCGCGCGCCAAGCCCCTCGTAGACAGGCGCGGTGAACATCGTCGTGTACCACCCGAATTCCGCCGCCGTGCCGAACTGGTAATAATTGCTCTTCTTGTCAAGCATAATCGCGGACGCTCCGATGTTGAACGCCGAAAATCGCTGCCGCAGTGACGAGTGAAAGTCAAACGACGGCGGCATTTGAGAATACGGAGCGGCAGAAGAGCCGCCGTTGTTTGCCGCGCCTTGTCCGCTGCTACCGCCGTTTCCGCCCGTGCTGTCCGCCGCGCTCCTTTCGCCCGTTCCTGCGCCGCCCGAATGCCCCTGCCCCGGCACGACCACATCCACGCCCTTGTCCTGCCGTTCGGACACCGGCGCGTCCGGCTTTCGGAACACGTCCGCCACGCGCAGCTTGTACACCGAGCCGTCCCGGTGTCCCGTAAGCACCTGCAAATAGTCCGAGCTGAACGCAAAGCTGATGAGCTGGGAATCGTTGAACGGCGGAATGTAGCCCAAAAACCTGCCGTCTTCCATGGCATAGAATTCGAGCCGGCCGTCGTCGGTAAGGACGATGAGCGTCTTGTCGTCCGGCGTGACCGTGAACTGGCTCACCGTGCTTCGCGCGCGGACTTGGCGCAAGACCGTTCCGTCAAGCGACATGAGCGAGACGACGTTTTCTTCCTTACAGCCGTAAACGCCTTTTGAGTCCGCCGAAAAGACGACGGGCGTGCGCATACCACGGAACGTATCGATTTTGTTCAGCAGCGCGTAGGACATCGTGTCCCAAATGTAAATCAGGCCGTCAGAAGATGCGGCGGCGACCAAAGACGCGGGCGAGTCCGGGCTGAACGCAAGGCTGTGGACGTTCCTAGCCCTGCCTTCGAGTTTCATGGGGGCGGACAGTTTCTGCGTGGCTCGCAGCCGCCAATACAGCCTGACCGAGCCGTCCGAAAACGCCACGGCAATGAGGTCGCTGTCCCGGCTGAACGCGGCGCAGACCACTTCCTGCCCGTCGCCGAACGAAAGCAGGTAGCTGAAATCCGTGCGCACGTTTGTCGCTTCCTGCGGCAGGCTCCAAATCGCCACGTTTTCGGAAGAAACGCCCAGCACCATGTCGCTGTAGGATTCCCTGCTGCTTCCCCGCTCGCGCGAAAAGCGGAGGTTCATGCCCTGCGGGAACGAAAGGCGGTGCAGCACGCCGAGCGACCGCGCGTCGCGGACGATAATGGCATCCGCCTCGCCGAGCGCGAACAGGCTGTCGTCGTGATTCCAGCAGATTGTCTTGACCGGCTCGGCAATCTTGACGATCCGCCCCGCCGTCACCGGGATTGCCTGCGAAAAAAGGGGAGAGACGAAAAGGATCAGCGCAAAGACAAACAGGACACGACTAAAGCGGGGCACGATTCGCCCCCCCCCATGCACAAAGCACGGCGGCGCAACAAAGAGTCGGTCGGTCTGAACAAACGTTTTTGCAATGACGCTTCATTATTCTGCTACACCAAAGGCAAAAGTCTTGCCAGTGCGGCATTATAGCAGTTTTATAATTTTTTGTAGTGAGTAATTTACGCACGGTTTTGCTTTTTTTAGGGAAATTTGCAGAAAAATGCCGTTTTTTGCGGATATGTTGTCAAAGTGCTTTTCCGCTTGAAAGCGGAGGAACGTTCTTGGAGGGAGACAACCCCTCTACTCGGAAGCGGGGGTTTTCTCCCTCCAAACCACCCACTTTCCCCAGCACCGCTTAGGGCTGCCGCCCTAAGAACCCGCTTTGCCTCTGTCAAAAATTTTTCATCCGTTCTGACCGCACCACATGCAAAAATTCGCCAAATTGCCGAACGAAAAACTGCCAAATCACCTAATAAAAATATGCCAAATTGCCTAACAAATTTCCGCCAAATCACCTAACAAAAACTTGCCAAATTGCCTAAAAGATGTTATACTAAAATTATGTGTGATTATCAGCCGCGGCTTTCGGACAGACTGATTGCGCGGAAACTGAAAGGAAAGGGCGCGGTTCTCATTGAAGGTCCGAAATGGTGCGGCAAAACGACGACGGCGGAGCAGCA
>JAAVAM010000066.1 GCA_014804085.1 Treponema sp.
ATTGACCGCCTGACACGCGCGACCGGGCATGCGACACTCGCCGCCTCGTCCGACACGCAGTCCGCCATGGAAGGCTACAACGGACACGGCGTGTTCACCTATGTGTTTTTGGAAGGCATCGCGGGCGCGGCCGATTCCGACGGCGACGGCTACGTGACGCTGAACGAACTGAGCACCTTTGTCGAGCGCGAAGTCCCCGAACGCAGTTACGAAAAATGGGGCTACGAACAAGTCCCGCAAAAAGACCTGCGCCGCCAGGACTTTCCCATTGCAGGAAAGCGAAAGTAGGTTGCCCACGATGTGCCGGGCGGCACAAGGCATTTTCCCGTTCGGGAATGATATGCTGAGACTATGAATTTTCTTGCAAAGAACATACAAGCAAGAAGCATGCCGAACGACGTGCTTCTTGCTTTACGATACAGTATATCGTTCTCTGTAAATGCTTATGCGAACACGGGTTACTGTAAGTCATCGACAGACAATTTGCCGACACCGGCAGATTTGATAACCGCATCCACTACCGTGTTTGTTTCTTCCGCATGGTACTTATATGGCGGTTTATAGCTGGTAGTCGAATTATCTGAAGCACCGTTATTCCCTGTGCTCGTCCATGTCCCCACACGTCCATTATCGACATCAAAGAAAAATCCTATCGATGTTTTCAAACCTTTGAACACGTTATTTTCAATGTATAATTCACTTCCCGCACGGCAGTTTATGCCCGTAGCATCGCTCCCGGAAGCATTAAAATAACTGTTATAGACGTGCGCTTTTCCCCAACGGAACAACGGTTGCCGTGAATTGATGTCTTTCCAGTAGTTGCCGCAGAACGTAATGCGCATTGCGCTGTCGCCGTCATCATGGTCATCACCCGAACCGCACAGCACTGCTTTCCAGTGGTCGTGGAAATAACAGTTGCTCACGGTAATCCATGTCGCGCCGTTCTTCACGTCAAGTAAACCGTCATACCAGTCTTTATCAAATTTACTGTCAGTCGGGTTGGATACCGACTTGCCGTCATTGTCCAATGGCTGCAAGTGAGACCGGAATTCGCAGTGGTCAATCCACACATGCTTTGCGCCGTTCAAAGAAAGCGCGTCATTGCCCTCGCCTTTATAGTCCGGCAATTTATCATAAGCAATGACCTCCCCGAACTGCATGTTGCGCACGATGACATTATCGCCCGTAACACGCATTTCTATATTCTTAAAGCGACCTTGATTTCCCGTGTCTCCGTAAATCGTTTTGTTTGAACCAATATTACAGATGATGCTCTTGCTGTCAGCAGTAGTAATCATGCCAACTACCGTAACGATACACGGCTCATCTGAGGCGAGCAAGTCCTTGTTTGCGATCAACTCATCGTAACTTACAATCTTAATTTTGTTCTCCGCTTTCGCGCCCGCGCCGCCGGTAATCGTGTACTTCGCGCCCGCGTCGTCGGTAATCGTCGCATAGCCTACCAGTCCGCTCGGAGGCGTGTAGTTTTTTGGAATAAAATGCGCGAAAATGGCGGTGTTCTTTGTGAGTTCAAATGTGTGCGGATTCTTTGTAGCACCGTCAGACCAGCACTCGAATTTCCAACCGTCATTTGCATCCGCACGGACTGTTATTTTTGTGCCTGATATTGCGCTGCCCGGTTCAGTTTTGCTCGTGACAGAACCGGCTGTCTCATTTTCCGAGGCATAGCTGAATGTATAATACGGTGTTGTGTCAGTCCCAAAGTCGATGCCTTTGCCGGTCACGATGAGGTAGTCAACATAGTTAAGATAGCCGCCATCGTTAATTGTTATTTCCGTGCCGCCTGCTGCCGTGTGTGTTCCGGCAGGTGCGCCGGTGATTATGATTTGATTTAAACCTTTTGTAAGAGAAACATTTTCAAGATATGCCGTATCTTTATAATCGCTTGAATGGGATTCTTCTTTCTTTACTTTATGGTCAGTCGTCATTGCAAGCGGACTTTCTTCATTTATGACGTTTTCCTTTACCGAAACCAATGCCGCCCTTACCCGTGAAACCTCCGTACACAAATAGTGAATGGCGATTTTTACAGTGGTATCTTCTTCGGCAGAGACGGTGTACACAATGTTTCCTCCGTCTGCAATATCGTCAATGTAACCATCTCCCGTGTAGCCCGCGAATTCCGTTTTGACTTTGCCCGTCGTACTCACAAACCCGCCGCCGTTCTCCTGCATCTTGAGCGTGATTGTGCCATCGTCATTTTCGATTTTTTCGGAAGCACCATTCTTATTGCCTTCATTATTGTTCCCGTCACTCCCATTGGAGCAGGACAATACCCCCCCCCCAACCAAAACACAGCAGAAAAACTGCCGCCGCCATGCGCGCCACACCCCATCGTCTCATACCAGCCTCCTGACAACAATCTTATTATAGGATAACACCGAACGAACGGAAAGAAACGGCAGGAATTTGGATTATTACGCACGGAACGGCAAAAAAATGCCCGCCGCGCACAGGCACGGCGGGCTTCGCGCTCACGCGGACGTTACGCGCGCTTCAAATGGATGGCAAAGCCGCCCACTTCCTTGTCGAGGTAGACCACCTTGAGCGGGGAATCGCCCGCCTTGCCCATATATTTTTCCGTGCCGGAGACGGGCTTAAAGCCGAACCGGCCGAGGTACGCCAAGGCGCGCTCGATGTTGTTGCAGACCATGGAGATATGCCCGTGCGTGCCGCGCCCGTCCTGCTTCATGATTTCCACCTGCTCCGAGGCGAAAATCGAGGAGTTGCCGTCCTTTGCCGCAAAGCCGAACGGCGCGAAACCGTCCGCAATCGCCTTTGCGTCGTTCGGGTCTTTCGCGTTGATTCCCATGTGGTCAATGTGGAAACCGTGCATCGCCTTTACCGCGTCCTTGCAGATCTGCGTGATCTCGTCCCATTTTCCGCCTTCAATGAGGGGCTTCTTGACCATCCAAGTGCCGCCCATGCACAGGATATTCTTGCGCTTTGCGTACTCGCCCACGTTGTCGGTCGTCACGCCGCCGGTCGGCATAAACGAAATCTGCGGAAACGGGCCGCCAAAGTCGTCGATGATTTTGTAGCCGCCCTTGCGCTCCGCCGGGAACAGCTTGAGGTAGCGCAGCCCCTTGTTGATACACGCGGTGATCTCAGACGGATTGGAGATGCCGGGCATGGTCGGCACGTTGTTCTTGATGCACCAGTCAACGACATCGGGATTGTAGCCGGGAGAGACGATGAACTTCGCGCCCGCCTTCACGGCTTTTTCCGCCTGCTCCACGTTCAGCACCGTGCCCGCGCCCACGAGCATATCCGGCTCCGCCTTGATCATCGCCTCAATCGCCTCCGCCGCACACGCGGTACGGAACGTCACTTCCGAAGCGGGAAGCCCGCCCTTGACGAGCGCGTGCGCCAAATCCGCCGCCTTTGAGGCATCCTCGATTGCGACGACCGGGATAATACCGATGTCCCTGAACTGCTCATACACCTTTTCCATACGTTGCTCCTATTACGCCCCGGCACTGCCGGGCAGATTACTGATAGTTTTTCCATTATAAAGCAGATTCGCAAAATTGTATAGGCTTATTTGCACCTATCCACCGCACCAAAAGCCTGCCTTGTTTTTTGTCGATTTCTTTCCCGTGAAGTCTTGTATAAATATGAAAGAATTTTGTATAATTATGAGACGTTTTATTTTTAGGAATTAAGGAGATAACGATGAAAAAAAGCGTATCAGTAGTGATGGCGTGTCTTCTGGCGGGCGTTTCGTTCGTCGGGTGCACTAAAAAAGGCAACAACTACATTCTGGCGACCGGCGGCACGAGCGGCACGTACTATCCGTTCGGCGGGGCAATCGCGTACATCTGGAACACGTCAGTTGACGGCATGAACGTCACGGCACAGGCAACGGGCGCGTCCGCAGAGAACCTGCGTCTCATCAGCAAGGGCGAGGCGGAATTCGCGATCGTGCAGAACGACGTGATGGACTATGCGTACAACGGCACGGACATGTTCGCCGAACCGCTCCCCCACCTTGCGGTCATCGGCACGCTGTACCCGGAAGTGGTGCAGATTGCGGCGAGCAAGTCAAGCGGCATCACGAGCGTCGCTGACCTGCGCGGAAAACGCGTGTCAATCGGCGACGCGGGATCGGGCGTGGAATTCAACGCGAAGCAGATTCTGGAAGGCTACGGGCTGACGTTCGACGACATTCAGAAGAACAACCTTTCTTTCAAGGAATCGGCAGAAGGCATTCAGAACGGCACGCTGGACGCGTGTTTCGTCACGGCGGGCGTTCCCAACTCGGCATTGCAGGAGCTGGCGTTCACCGCCGGACTCGTGCTGATCCCGGTGACGGGCGCGGAGGCTGAGGCGATTATGAACAGCCACAACTTCTACACCAAGACGGTTATCCCGGCGGGCACGTACAACGGCACGGACTCAAACACCGAAGCGCTCGCAATCCGCGCGACGCTCGCCGTGAACGCGGACATCGACACGAACACCGTGTACGCCATGACCAAAGCCCTGTTTGAGAACCTTGAGAGCCTGGGCACGGCACACGCGAAAGGCAAGGAAGTCTCCGTGCAGGACGCGGTGACGGGTGTCTCCGTTCCGTTCCACCCGGGCGCAATCAAATACTACAACGAAATCGGGCTGTCAAACGACTAAGGTCGCGTGAGAAAACGCCTTGTCTGTGCCGCGCTCGCCCTGTTTGCGGTCGCGGCCGTGCTGACCGTTCCGTGCGTACCGTGCGTTTCGGTCAGCAACAGAAAAAATCCGGCCGAGCGGGTGCTTTCGCGCGCCGCGCTCGGCGGGTTTGTCATTTCGTATACGCATTCCGTCAACAAAGGGCGCGTCCATGACTTTTACGGCACCGACGGCGGTATGCTCGTCCTGGAAAAAACGGCGTTCGTCTCATACGGCGCGGGCATTCCCGAAGCAAGTGAGACCGACGGCGCACAGTTTGCCGTGACCGATGACTGCTATGTCATCACCAACCTGAACCGCAGGCTCGAACGGCTCGTTATGGCGGTGGGGGTCATCGCGGAGCATACCATGACGGTGGGGGGCAAAGAAGTCCTGCTCAGGACATTGTTCGCCCCGCAGACGAGCCTTTCTATTGAAGTCAAGAAAGTGCCGCTTTCCGCGTATCTTTTGGCAAATCATATCTCAATTTAAATAAGGAGACATACCGTGAGTACAAAAAACGAAGGGAGTGAAAAAAAGACGACCGGGCTTGACGACCTGATGCTCACCACCAACGAAAGCGAAATCAAGGAGCTGATGAAAGACCTTGACCGGGAACAGTCCTACCGCGAGCATACCTGCTGGCGGCAGCATATCACCGTGATTATCTCCGTGGCGTTCGTGCTGTTCCAGCTGTACGCCACGCTTTCCGGCAGGATTCCGGCGCAGATTCTGAGGGCGAGCCATTTGGCGTTCGTGCAGGCACTGGCATTCCTGCTGTTCCCCGCGTTCAAGCACCTGCCGCGCAACACGCTGCCCCTGCATGACGTGCTGCTCGCCATTGTGGGCGCGGCATGCTGGATTTATATTGTCATCAATTTCCAGCAGCTGGTGCGCCGCGCGGGCGCATATACGCCGCTCGACATCACCGTGGGCGCAATCGGCATCCTCGTCCTCATCGAAAGCTGCCGCCGCATCGTGGGTCTGCCCATTCTGATTATCGCGGTCGCTTTTATCTGCTATGCGTTCGCCGGGCCGTACCTGCCGGGATTCCTCAACCACCGGGGCTATTCGTTCCAGCGCGTGGTGAGCCACCTGTTCTTCAACACCGAAGGCATCATGGGAACGCCGATCGGAGCGTGTTCCACATTCATATTCCTGTTTATCCTGTTCGGCGCGCTGCTCGAAAGCACGGGAATCGGGCAGTTCTTCATTGACATGTGCAACGCGATCGCGGGCGGCGCGAGCGGCGGGCCGGCAAAGGTCGCCGTACTTTCGAGCGCGCTTCTGGGCACAGTGTCGGGCAGTTCGGTCTCGAACACCGTCGGGTCGGGCAGTTTCACGATCCCCATGATGAAAAAACTGGGCTACAAGGGCGAATTCGCAGGCGCGGTCGAGGCCGCGGCAAGCACGGGCGGTCAGCTCATGCCGCCGATCATGGGCGCGGCGGCGTTCCTCATGGCGGAAAGCCTCGGCATGCCGTACATCACGATCGTAAAGGCGGCGATTATCCCCGCGCTACTCTATTTTACGGGAATCTTCATCACCGTCCACCTTGAGGCGAAAAAACTGGGGCTGAAAGGCATGCCCAAAAACGAGCTGCCCAAATTCCTGCCGCTGTTCCTGCGCAAAGGATATATGGTGCTGCCGCTGCTGGTCATCATCGTGTTCCTGTGCATGGGGCGCACCGCCGTCTACGCCGCGCTGATGGGCATCGTCTCGGCACTGCTGATCGGCATTGTGTCGTCGTTCGTGGACATGGCGCAAGGAAAAAAGCCGTCTTTCACGATAAACGAAGTGGTCAACATCATGTGCGCGGCGGCGCGGAACATCATCAGCGTGGCGATTGCCTGCGCCATGGCGGGAATCATCATCGGCATCGTGACGCTGACGGGCATCGGGCTGAAATTCGGCGCGGGGCTGATTTCTATCTCGCACGGCATCGTGTTCATCACGCTTTTCCTAACGATGATTTCTTCTATTATTCTGGGCATGGGCGCACCGACGACCGCAAACTACCTGATTACGTCCACGATTACGGCGGGCGCGATTATCGGGCTGGGCATTGAGCCGCTCGCCGCGCACATGTTCGCATTTTACTTCGGCATCATCGCGGATGTCACCCCGCCGGTCGCGCTCGCCGCCATTGCAGGCGCGGCAATCGCAAAGGCAAAGCCGATCCGAACCGCGTTCCAGGCGACGAAGCTCGCCGTCGGCGCGTTCATCATTCCGTATATGTTCGTGTTCAACCCGCAGATGCTGATGATCAACGCGTCCGTGGGCAACGTCATCTGGATTGTGTTCACCGCGCTCATCGGCATGTTCGGCGTAAGCTCCGCGCTCGAAGGCTACGTGTTCCGCAGGACGGGCATGGCGGAGCGCGGGCTGTTCCTCGTAGGCGGACTGCTCTGCATCATCCCCGAAAGCCGCACCGACATCGTGGGGCTGCTAATCATCGCCGTGCTCGTGATGTTTCAGCTGATACAGAACGCCCGCAACCGGGCAAAAACCGCCGCCTAGCACGGACGAACAGGCTGCACCCGCGTCCGCAAAGAACGCCGGCAGCCTGTCTTTTCCGCACGGCGGAATTTTCTCCCCGTTCTCGATTATACAAAGAATACCATAGGCTCATCTCGAAAACAGTTAGTTTTTTAAAGAAAATTCTCGATTATAGTGAGAGAAATGGATGATTACTCCAAAGCCTTTCGCCAGAACGTAAAATATTACCGTCGTCGGCAATCCGTTTCGCAGACAGAACTTTCCATCCGCTGTGATTGCGCCATCGGCACGATTGGCGGCATCGAAGCTGGCAAGGCAAAGCCGTCGTTCGACATGATTCTCAGGATTGCCGACGCGCTCAAAGTCACGCCCGCCGATTTATTCATCTGCGACATCTCAAAGGACAAGGCAGAAATCAAGCGCGAGCTGAAAGACCAGTTCGACACGATGATCGACCGGCTGTAGGCTAATCCGCAATCCGAAACAGACCGTCACGGACGGCAACCAGATGCTCGGCAAGCAGCCTGTCCGCGGCGCGTTCCAGCCGCGCGATGTCGATATGCTCGGCCTTTGCAATCTGATCAAGCGAGGCCGCCGCGTTTTGGGCAAGGTGACGCAGGATTGCCCCGCGCGCCTGCCGCAGCGAGCCTTCAAAACGGGACTGCCGCGCGTACTGGCGCGACTTCCGCGACGGGTTCTCCCCTTTTTTCTTCAAGTCCGCGCCGTAATCCATGAGCGCATAGTACCATTCGCGCGGGTTCGTCCGATCCAGCGTCTGTTCGATAAGCGGCACGATTTCCTTGTCGTCGATTTTCCGTGTCCCGTCGGCAAGCGCGCCGTCCGAAAAAAAGCGGTGAATGAACACCGAGCGGATATTCGTCTCGATAAACACGTTCGGCTGATTATAGGCAAACGTGCCCACCGCGCCCGCCGTGTACGGACCGATGCCGGGAAGCGACCGCAACGCCTCCTGCGTGCGCGGGAACACGCCGCCATGCTCCGCGCAGACCGCCTTGCACGCCTTGTGCAGGAACACCGCGCGGCGGTTGTAGCCAAGTCCCACCCAATGCGCGAGTACGTCAGAAAGCGCGGCGGCGGCAAGCGACTGCACAGTGGGAAACACGCGCATCCATTCGTCGTATTTGGCGATGACGCGCGCCGTCTGCGTCTGCTGCAACATCATCTCCGAAACGAGCACGGCATACGGGTCGGAAATGCCGCGCCAGGCAAAATCACGCCCGTGCGCACGGTAGAACGACCAGATGTCGTCCCTGAACGCACTGATTTCGCCGGGAAGAAGGACAAGCGCGCTCATGCGCCGTCAAACGTGATGAGCGTCGTCACGGTCGCCGGGCGGAGCGCGTCCTCATAGCGCAGGGCAGGCAGCCCGATAACACCGAACACGTCGCTCACCGTGCCGCCGCCCATCGCAAGCAGTTTCCGTGCGGCGGCAAGCGTTCCGCCCGTGGCAATCAGGTCGTCCACCAGAAGATACGAAGCACCGTCCTGCACGTCGGCCTTGTGCACCTCGATTTCCGCCGTGCCGTATTCGAGCGAGTACGCGCAGCGGTACACGTCGCCGGGAAGCTTCCCTTTCTTGCGGATAAGCACGAGCGGCAGCCCCCGTTCCCGCGCGAACGGCGCGGCAAACAGAAAGCCCCTGCTCTCAACGGCGGCAACCGCGTCAAAGTGCGCGTCCGCATATATATCGAGCATCCGGCGGATACAATGGCGGAACGCCTCCGGCTGCGTCAGCACGCTCGTAATATCATAAAACAAAATGCCCGGCCGGGGAAAATCGGGCACACGGCGGATCGCCTTGTCCAGCAGTTCGTCTTTTGGCATACCGTATTGTACCGCAATCCGCCCCCGCTGTCTACGCGACTGCCACGCAACGCTCACCACCGGGTTTTGGAAGCAAGCCTTTGTCTTGCTTCCAAAACTCGCGCTATGCCTTTGCCCCGTGGTTCGTATCCGCCATCTTGATGCCGGCCGCGTCATAGCGGGCGGAGTGCGGTTTCTTGCCTTGCAGAATGGCGTCGAGCGTTGTACCGGACGGCAGC
>JAAVAM010000067.1 GCA_014804085.1 Treponema sp.
CCCTTGTCCCGGCCCCGCCGCGGAAATGGCCCGCCCGTGCCCGGTCGGGCCTCCTTTCTTCCTGCCCTCCGGCTTCAGGCCTGCGCCACCGGCTTCATCGCCGTCATGTACGTACGCAGCCGGCTGCCCACAAGCTCGATTGCATGCTCCCGGATTTCACTGTTGGTGCGTACGAGTTCCGCGTTGTTGCAATAGTTACCCACGTCCGGGTTGCCGCCGATTACGTCGATGTGCAAACTGGGCATGAGTTCTTTTTCCATTGTCGGTACTGCGGCACGGGCAAACAGGTAGCAGCCGTATTCCGCGGTGTCGGAGATGACGCGGTTCATTTCATACAGGCACTTGCGGTCAATGAGGTTTGCGATGAGCGGGACTTCATGGAGCGATTCGTAGTAGGCGCTTTCTTCTTTGATGCCCGCGTCTACCATCGTCTCGAAAGCGAGTTCGCAGCCAGCTTTGACCATTGCTACCATGAGGATGCCCTTATCGAAGTATTCCTGCTCGCTGATTTCTTCCTTGCTCTCTTCGTTCTTCTCAAAATCGAGTTTGCCGGTTTCTTCGCGCCATGCAAGCAGATCTTTGTCGCCGGCTTTCCAGTCTTCCATCATTTTGGTGCTGAATGCGCCGCTGATGATGTCGTCCATGTGCTTTTTGTAAAGCGGAGCAAGCAAAGTCTTGATTTTCTTTGAGAGTTCATTCGCTTTGATTTTTGCGGGGTTTGAGAGCCTGTCCATCATGTTGGTGATGCCGCCCCACTTGAGTGCCTCGCAGATGACGTTCCATCCGTGCATCAGGAATTTTGTGGCGTATTCGGGGGCGATGCCTTCTGAGACCATTTTGTCGTAGCAGACAATCGTGCCTGCCTGAAGCATGCCGCAGAGGATGGTCTGCTCGCCCATCAAATCGGATTTTACTTCGGCGACGAATGACGATTCAAGGACGCCTGCCTTTGTGCCTCCCATACCGACCGCAAGTGCTTTTGCATACGTCCAGCCCTTTCCTTCGGGGTCGTTGACGGGATGCACGGCGATGAGGTCGGGAACGCCAAATCCTCGCTGGAATTCGTGCCAGACTTCCGTGCCCGGTCCTTTGGGGGCGCACATGACGACGGTGATGTCGGGGCGAATCTGCATGCCCTCTTCAACGATGTTGAAGCCGTGGCTGTACCAGAGCGCACTGCCTTTTTTCATGTGCTTCATGATTTCGGTGATGACCGCTGAATGTTGCTTGTCGGGCGTGAGGTTTCCAACGAGGTCGGCGGTGGGGATGAGTTCCTCATATGTGCCGACTTTGAAGCCGTTTTCGGTGGCGTTTTTCCATGACTGGCGTTTTTCGGCGATTGCCGCCGCGCGCAATGCGTAGCTCACGTCCAGCCCGGAATCGCGCAGGCACAGGCCTTGGTTCAAGCCTTGCGCGCCACAGCCGACGATAACGATTTTTTTACCTTTGAGCGCGTTCACGCCGTCAGCGAATTCTTCTTTTGCCATTGAGCGGCAGTGGCCGAGCTGCAAGCGAGCTTCGCGCCACGGAATCGAATTGAAATAATTGTTTCCCATTGGGGTCTCCTAAAATAGTTTTTTCAATTATAGCAATGCGACGCGCTTGCGTAAAGGGGCAAGTCGCCCGCACGGCGGCGACGTGTCTTTCGGAGTCGAAAAATCTTTTGAAGTACGCTTGACAATGCCCGTTTGTTAGTGTATGATAACTTTGATTAGAAAAGGATAATTGATTTTATCATTATCCTTGGTAAAAAGGAGGATGTCGTGCCGTTGCTTTTTGCGAAGCTTGGAGAGGAAGTCAAAATCAGCAGCATAACCGGGAACTGCCAGGTCAAACAGCATCTGAATGAACTGGGCTTTACGGTCGGCTCGGCGATTACGGTCGTCCAGAAAGTGAGGCCGACGGGGCTGATCGTGAAAGTCAGGGATGCCCGGATTGCCATCGACAGCGGCATGGCATCGAAAATTCTTATTTAAACAAAACTTACCGCCGCATGATTCTCCCCATGAGCCTTTGATTTTTTCAGAGGCGGGGGCGTCATGTCCCGGCAGGAAAGAGGAACGATACGCAGGAGGACAGATGACAACGCTCAAGGATTCGCCGGTCGGGCAGACGGTGAAAGTGAAGAGGCTGAAATGCGAGGGCGCGCTGAAACGGCGGCTCATGGACATGGGATTTACGGCGGGGTGCGATGTGTTCGTCCGCAAGGTTGCCCCGCTTGGCGACCCGGTTGAAGTGACGATCCGCGGCTACGAGCTGAGCGTCAGGAAGCAGGACGCAGAATATATTGAGGTGGAGTAATATGGCAGAAATACGAATTGCGCTTGCCGGAAATCCGAACTGCGGTAAGACGACGATGTTCAACAGTCTTACCGGGTCGCGGCAGTACGTCGGCAACTGGCCGGGAGTCACCGTTGAGAAAAAAGAAGGTCGCATGAAAGGGCAGGACGGCGTGACCGTCACGGACTTGCCGGGCATTTATTCGCTTTCGCCGTACACGTCCGAGGAAGTCGTTTCGCGCGATTATCTTATTGAAGAGAACCCGGACGCAATCCTTGACCTAGTGGATGCGACAAACATCGAGCGGAATCTGTACCTGACGACGCAGCTGCTGGAACTGGGCAAGCCGACGGTCATCGCGCTGAACATGATTGACGCGATGAAAAAGTCGGGCGACACGGTTGACAGCAAAAAACTTGCTGCGGATCTTGGCTGTCCCGTCATTGAGACGGTCGCGCTGAAAGGCACCGGCGTCAAAGAAGCCGCGCAGACCGCACGGAAAGCCGCGGAAGACGGAACGCCCTTCATGCCGCCGGCCGTGTTCTCAAAGGAAGCCGAAGCCGTCATCGCGAAGGCGCAGGAACTTGTCCCGGAGTCGGTGCGGGCAGAGCTGCGGCGGTGGTACGCGATAAAAATCCTTGAGCGCGATTCCGTCGTGCTTGCAAAGCTGCATTTTTCTGAGGCGGACGCGCAGAAGGCCGAATCCCTTTCGCAGGAGCTGGAAACGGCAAAGGGCGACGATGCCGAATCGGTCATCACGAACGAACGCTACGAGTACATTCAGGGAATCGTCAGCCGTTGCGTGCGCAAGTCGGGAAAAAAGGCAACGCTGTCGGACAAAATCGACACGATCGTGACCAGCCGCCACTTGGGCATCCCGATTTTTCTTGCCGTGATGTGGGCGGTTTATTACATTGCGGTCACGTCGCTCGGCACGGTGCTGACCGACTGGGCGAATGACGGGCTGTTCGGCGACGGCTGGAATCTGTTCGGCATTGAGGGGCTTGCCATTCCCGGCATCGCCTCGTCCGTGGAAAGCGCGCTCGAAGCTTGGGGCGCGAACGAAGTGCTGATAGACTGCATCGTGAACGGCGTGATTGGCGGCGTGGGCGCGGTACTCGGCTTTGTGCCGCAAATGGCGATCCTGTTTTTCCTGCTTTCGCTCATCGAAGACTGCGGCTACATGGTCCGCATCGCGTTCATCATGGACCGCCTGTTCCGGAAATTCGGGCTGTCGGGAAAATCGTTCATTCCGCTGCTGGTCGGGTCGGGCTGCGGCGTGCCGGGCATTATGGCGAGCCGCACGATTGAGAACGAAAACGACCGCCGCCTCACGATTTTCACGACGACTTGGGTTCCCTGCGGCGCAAAGCTTCCCGTCATCGCGCTGATGGCGGGCGTTATCGGCGCAAAGGTGACCGGCTGGAGCGGCGGCTCGCTGACGCTGCTCATGTACGTGATCGGCATTGCGTCCGTCGTCGTGGCGGCGGTCATGCTGAAAAAGACAAAGCCGTTCCACGGAAAGGCCGCCCCGTTCGTCATGGAGCTGCCGCAGTACCATATCCCGCAGCTCAAGACCGTCCTGCTGCATACTTGGGAACGTCTGCGCGGCTTTATCGTAAAGGCGGGCACGATCCTGTTCGTCGCCTGCCTGGTGATATGGTTTCTTTCGTCCTACGGCTTTGCGTCCGCGCGGGAGGCGGTCATTGAGGACGGCGTGGTGGTTGAGGAGGCTTCGGACGGCGGCTTCGGGCTTGTTGAGGCGGACGAGTCGCTGCTCGCGGCGGTGGGAAACGGCATCCGCTTTGTCTTCAAGCCGCTCGGCTTTGGGGAAAAGGACGGCGGCTGGCAGTGCGCGGCGGCGACGATTTCCGGGTTCAGCGCGAAAGAGGCGATCGTCTCGACCATGGGTGTGCTTGCCGGGGTGGACGAGGACGACGCGGAGGACGATGCGCTCGTGGCGGACGCGGTGGGCGACTGGTTCCCCACGGCGATTGCCGCCTTTGCGTTCCTGCTCTTCAACCTGCTTGACAGCCCGTGCCTTGCCGCCATTGCGACCATGGCGAACGAGCTGAAAAGCCGCAAGTGGTTCTGGTTTGCCATCGTGTTCCAGAACGTGTTTGCGTACAGCGTCACGCTGATCGTGTACCGCCTCGGCATGCTGTTCGGCGCGGCGCACCAGTTCACGGCGGGCACGGTGGTCGCGTTCGTGCTTGCCGCCGTCATGCTGTTCGCGCTGTTCCGCCCCGACCCGTACCGCACGGAGCGCGCGTAACCGTGGGAGGCGCGGCAAGTTCTGCTTCCATGGGCATCGTGGTGGCCGTCATTGCGGTCGCCTACGTGCTGTATGCCGTGGCGGTCACGGTTGCCGAAAAACTGCGGAAGCGGAACGACAAATCCCGGGGCGAAAATCCTTATGATAAGGAATGCTGAAAATCGCTCCGGGCGGCTTTCCTTACGGTAAGGAATGACGAAATTGCTCCGGGCGGCTTTCCTTATAGTAAGGAATGACGGATTTGTTCTGGGCGGCTTTCCTTAAAATAAGGAACGGTGAAAATCGCTTCGGGCGGCTTTCCTTAAAATAAGGAATGCTGAGATTGCTCTGGGCGGCTTTCCTTAAAATAAGGAATGGCGAAATCGTCTTGGGCGGCTTTCCTCAAAATAAGGAATGCCGAAATTGTCCTGGGCATCGTTCCTCAAAATAAGGAACGATGAAATTGACTTGGGGAGGCTTCCTCGTTTTGCGGAAAGGCGAACATCGCCGTGGTGAGATTTCCGCATGGCGCGGAAGCGTGAATATCGTCCGGGCGGCGTTCCGCATGGCGCGGAAACGCGAACATCGTTCCGGGCAGCGTTCCGCATGGTGCGGAATGGTGCAATCGTCGTGGCGAGCGTTCCGCATGGTGCGGAAGACTGCAATCGCCGTGGCGAGGTTTCCGCGTGGTGCGGAACGGTAACATCATTCGTGGCGTTCCGCATGGCGCGGAAAGGGGGTGCTTATGGTGGGGAATATCATTGCGTGCGCGGTGCTTGCCGCGTGGCTGGTGGCGGCGGTGGCGTTCCTGCTGCGCAAGCGGCGGGCGGCGAAAAAGTCGGGTCGTCCTGCCTGCGCGGGCTGTTCCGGCTCGTGCGGGTGCTGCGGCGAGCGGTAGCCGCGTTTGTTGCATTTGTCGCGGCAAAGAAGTATAATGCCTGCGATATGATTGTGATGAAATTTGGCGGCAGCTCGGTCGCGAATGCGGAGCGCATACGGCACGTGGCGGAGATTATTCAGGCGTACCGGGACGAGCGGCCGGTCGTCGTTTTGAGCGCGATGGGCGACACGACGGATCATCTGCTGGAGGCGGCGGAGACGGCGGTCCGGGGAACGGTCAGCGTGGAGCAGGTGGCTCAGCTGCACCGCAGCACGGCGCGGGAGCTGGGCATTGACGTTCCCGAACTTGAGGATTTGCTGGGCGAACTGCACACGCTGCTGACGGGAATCAGCATGCTGCGCGAGCTGACGAAGCGCACGCGCGACTATCTGGTCTCGTTCGGCGAGCGGCTTTCCGTGCGGATTATGGCGGCCTACCTGCAAACATGCGGCACGCCTGCCCGCGCCTACGATTCTTGGGACATCGGCTTTGTGAGCGACTCGAATTTTATGGCGGCGGAACTGCTGGACGACGTGTGGGAGGCGATCCCGCGTCACTTGGGCGGCTACGCGCGCGGCGAGGACGAGGCGATTCCCGTCGTCACCGGCTTTATCGCAAAGGACAGGCACGGCACGATTACGACGCTCGGCAGGGGCGGCAGCGATCTGAGCGCGACGATGATTGGCGCGGCAATGCGCGCCACGGAAATCCAGACTTGGAAAGATGTTGACGGCATTATGACGACCGACCCGCGCGTCGTGCCGGACGCAAAGCCGGTTGAGGAAGTGACGTATGAGGAGGCGCAGGAACTCGCGCTGTTCGGCAGCCAGGTGCTGCATCCGCGCAGCATGATTCCCTGCCGCAAGACGGGCACGCCCGTCCGCGTCAAGAACAGCTACAACCGCATGAGCCGCGGCACGGTGATCGTGGAGCAGCATTCGTCCGCGCGCCCGCTGGTGACGGCGATTACGAGCGTGAAGCACGTGACGCTCATCGACATTCAGTCCAGCCGGATGCTCGGCGCGGCGGGTTTTCTTGCCCACATTTTCAATCAGTTCTTAAAGTGGAATGTCAGCATCGACGTGATCGCGACATCGGAAGTGTCGGTGAGTTTGACGGTCAGCGGCAAGGCGGATCTCGGCGGGCTCACGGAAGACTTGGAGCGCGTCGCCGACGTGAGCGTCAGGACGGGCAAGGCGATCGTCACCGTCATCTGCGACGCGTCGCGGTCAAGCACGATTCTGTCGCGCTCGTTTGACGCGCTGGAGCGGGAAGGCATCAACGTGCAGATGATCAGCCAGGGCGCAAGCAAGGTGAACATCAGCGTGCTGGTCGATGACGCGCAGGCGGATCGGACGGTGGAAGCTATCCACGCCGCGCTGTTCGCATAATCAGAGAAAGGCAGGTGGAGGAACGCATGAAAATCGCTTTGGTCGGATACGGAAAAATGGGCCGCATGATTAGGCAGGCGGCGGAGGAATGCGGGCATGAGGTCGTGGCGACGGTGGACGTGTTTGCGGACGACGCGAGCGTGAAGGTCGCGCCCGGAGACGCGCAGGCAGTCGCGGATGCGGTGGCGGCAAGCGGCGCGGAAGGCGTCATCGAATTCACGCATCCGTCCGCGGTCATGGGGAACATCGCGGCGCTGCTGCCCCTGCGGCTTCCGCTCGTCGTCGGCACGACCGGCTGGAACGACCGGCGCGAGGAAGTGGCGCATCTTGCCCGCGAATGCGGCGGCACGGTTATGACGAGCGCGAATTTTTCTATCGGCGTGAACATGTTTTATGCGATCGTGCGCGAGGCTGCCCGCGTGGCGGACCGGTTTGCCGAGTACGACGCGGCGGTCTGGGAAATGCACCACAACCAGAAAGCTGACAGCCCTTCGGGGACTGCGCTTGAGATTGCGCGGGTGCTGCTTTCCTCCTTCACGCGTAAGGACACGGTGGTCACCGACGAGTTCCATGAGCGTCCCAAGCCGAACGAGCTGCACGTCGCATCCGCGCGTTGCGGGAGCGTTCCCGGCACGCACACCGTTTTCTTTGACAGCGAGGCGGACACGATCGAGCTGACGCACCGCGCCCGCAGCCGCAAGGGATTCGCCGCCGGTGCCGTCCATGCGCTTGAGAACCTTGCCGCCCTGCTCAAAAGCGGCGCGTTGCAGCCCGGCGGACTGTACGGCATGTCCGACGTGTTCCCCGGCGTGTTCTAGCGGCGTTCCCCGGATCGATTTCGGTTTTCCTCAAAATAAGGAATGTTGCCCGGACGAATTTCACGTTTCCTTAAAATAAGGAAAGCCGCCCAGACGAATTTCAGCATTCCTTATCATAAGGAATGCCGCCCGGAGCGATTTTCGGCTTTCCTCAAAATAAGGATTGCCGCCCAGACGATTTTCGGCTTTCCTTAAAATAAGGAATGTTGCCCGGACGAATTCCGGCTTTCCTCAAAATAAGGAAAGTCGCCCGGACGGTTTTCGGCTTTCCTCAAAATAAGGAAAGCCGCCCAGTCGATTTTCGTATTTCCGCACGATGCGGAATGTTGCCCGCAAGAATTTCGCCTTTCCGCAAAATGCGGAACGTTGCCCAGACAAATTTCGGCTTTCCGCACGATGCGGAAAGCTGCACGGACGAATTTCAGCTTTCCGCGCCATGCGGTGCGTGTCTGTCAGGCTTGGGCGCGGGATTCTTGCGAGAAGCGTTTGTTCATGGACAGGAACATGCCGAGCGCGATGAAGATGGCGCAGAAGTCGGCGATGGGCTGCGCGAGGATTGCACCGTCGAGGTGGAACATGGCGTTCAGGAGGTAAATCATCGGCAGGAAGATAAAGCCCTGGCGGCTTGCGGCGAGCACGAGCGCGGGAATCGCCTTGCCCATTGCCTGGAACGTGAAGTTGAAGACGAACATGATGCCGATGAACGGCCCGGAGCACATCAGCATGCGCAGCAGCTTGATGCCGGTCTCAATGACGGCCTGGTCGTTGATGAACACGTTGATGATCTGCCGCGAGCAGGCAAAATAGATGCCCGTGAGCGTGCAGCCCGCGATGACCACGCAGAGCATGGAGAATTTCATGACGGATTTCATGCGGGCAAAGTTGCGCGCGCCGTAGTTGTAGCCGATCAGCGGCTGGATGCCCATGGCGAATCCGAGCTGCACGAAGATGACGAGCATGTTCGCTTTCATGGCGATTCCCATGGCCGCGACGGGAATGTCGCCGTAGCTGACGAGTATCTTGTTGGTGACGATGTTGCTCAGGCTCATCAGAATGTTGACGAGCGAGGCGGGAAGCCCGATGGCAAGCACGCCCGTGAGGATGCCGCCGCGCACCGAAAAATGGCGCGGCTTGATTGAAAGCACGGAGGTTTTGGAGCAGACGTGCAGCAGGAACACGGCGATGGAGACGAGGTTGCCGATGACGGTCGCGATCGCCGCGCCCGCAACGCCCATGCCCAGCCCCGGAATGCCGTGGAACGAGTCGAGGATAAAGATCGGGTCGAGGATGATGTTCGCGACCGTTCCTGCCATCATGCCGGCCATGGAGCTTTTGGCCGCGCCTTCGCCGCGGATTAGGTTGGTGAACGCGCCCGCCACGACGATTGCCGGCCCGCCGCACGCGACCCAGGAAAGGTACTGGCGGGCGAACTCGAACGTGTTGCCGCTCGTGCCGACTGCCTGCAAGATCGGGCGCATGAACGTGAACATGAGGATCTGCCCGGCAATGCCGACGACGATTCCCCCGTAGAAGCAGAACGCGCTGATTTTCTTCACTTTGTCGTAGTGCTTTTCTCCGAGCGCGCGGCTCAAAAATGACGAGCCGCCTATGCCGAAGATGTTTCCGGCCGCCATGAAAAACAAGAACACGGGGGTCGCCACGCTGACCGCCGCCACTTGGTGCGGGTTGCCCGTCTGCCCGACGAAAAACGTGTCCACCATATTGTAAAAGACGGACACGATCATGCTGAGTACGGTGGGGACTGCCAGCGAGAACACGGCTTTTGGCACGGGTGCGTTTTCAAAAAGGTCGATATTCTTGATTTCCATAACGTCTCATTATCATAAAGAATAAATATTGTGTCAAGGCAAGGTTTTTGGTACACTGGCCGTATGAAGCGAATGATTTCCGCCGTTTTTGTCATCGTTGCCGCGCTGATCGGGTGTTTTCTGCTTGTCCGCCGGGTTTTTGTGCGGGACGCTTCCGTGCAGCGCGCGCGGGTCGTCACGCCGGTCGTGGACACTGACGATGACGGCGCGGAGCGGCAGGCGGATGCGTCTCTTGATTCGTACACCGAAATGTCGTTTATCACGCTCGCGCAGGACGAGACGTTGCTTTCCACGGTGACGATGGATATTGACGGGGACGGCTACGACGATCAGATCAACGTGGTCAAGACGGCGGGCAGCCAGTTCATTACGCTGGTGGTCGCGCTGTATAATCCCCGGCGGTCAGTGTACGAGCGCGCGGCAAACCTTGCGACGGTGGTGACGCAGGCGCGCACGTTCGCTTGCACGGGCATGGACGTTATCGGCAATCACCGCAGCGCGCTGGTGTACCAGGGGACGGCGACCAACGGGCATTCGGTGCTGCGCATGTATCTTGGCTCGCGGGACAAGCGGGGCAATTTTGAGATCGCGCTCATCGGCGATTTTGACACGGACGGCACGGTGTTCGTGCAGCAGCTTGACCGGGACGAGACGTATGACCTTGCGCTGGCAAAAGGCGTGAGTTTTCCGGTGTGGGTGCACAGTTCGGAAGCCGTCGCGGGCACGAACCGGATCGAGCAGATTCAGACCGAATACCGCTGGAACGAATCGGAGCAGAAATACACGCAGGCACAGCGGATCCGCGTTGCGAACAGCTCGATTGCCACGGCGGAGCTGGCGAAGCTTAAGGACGAAGCGTCGTTCGCGCAGTTTTTGGACGGCTTGTGGTACAAAGTCGAGAACACGTCGCGCGCGATTCGTTTTATTTTCTTTGACGCGACCACGCGCGAGATCATCTTTGAGTACGACGACAGCGAGGAAGTGTACAAATGGATGAGCGGCAATGTGCGACGCGGCGGCATGAGTTTTACCGCCACCAACGCGTCGATCGAAAATTTATCGCGCCGCTGCGACATTTCCGTGGTCAAGTCTGATGAAATCCGCGTCCGCTTGCAGGACGACGTGCGCATGACGATTTCCGAATCGAATTTGTGGGACGGCAATTATAAAAAAATGACGACAAAATCGTCCGCTGCTCCGACGGACAAAACGGACGCGCTGCTCAAGGAGATTGCCGCCGCCCGTTGGAAAGCCGCCGACGGCACGGAAATCGCCTTTGCTGACGGCACGTACACGGCAACGAACGGTTCCGTGCAGGATGCGGGCAGGTTCATGCGGCTGACTGTTTCGGGGCAGCCGGTGCTGCAATTCCGCTCGGAGACCCAACGTCCGTTTTTTAAGGCGACGTATCTGTTCGGCTATCAGAACGTGTCGGCAACGGAAACGGCGGGACGGCGCGCGCAGCCCAAGCAGACCGATGACAAAAATACGCTTGTGTTGCGTCATGTGGTCGTCCGCCCGGACGGCTATTATCGGAGCGAGGATAAGCCGCTCGTGCTCACACGCATTGACGAATAGACGGCAAAAGCATAAAATAGGGCTATGACTGCTAACGAACTACGTTCCAAATTTATCGAATTTTTCAAAAGCAAAGATCATGCCGAAATTTCGGGCCAAAGCCTGATTCCCGAGAATGACCCTTCGGTGCTTTTTACCACGGCGGGAATGCATCCGCTCGTGCCTTATCTTTTGGGCGAGCCGCATCCTGCTGGAACGCGCCTCACCGACTACCAAAAATGCATCCGCACGGGCGACATCGACGAAGTGGGCGATCCAAGCCATTTGACGTGCTTTGAGATGCTCGGCAACTGGTCGCTCGGCGATTATTTTAAAAAAGAGGCGATTGCGTTCTCCTACGAATTTCTGACGAGTCCCCAATGGCTCGCGCTCGATCCGCGCAAACTTTCCGTGACGGTGTTTGAGGGCGACGAATCTGCGCCGCGCGATGACGAGGCGGCGGGCTACTGGAAAGAGAACGGAATGAGCGAGGACAAAATCGCCTATCTGCCCGCGAGCGACAACTGGTGGGCGGCAGGTCCGACCGGTCCGTGCGGTCCGGACACCGAAATCTTCTATTGGGTAGGCGAGGGATTGCCGCCGCAGGGCAGCAACAAAAAGACCGACAGCGCGAATTGGATGGAAATATGGAACAACGTTTTCATGCAGTTCAACCGCATCGACGAAAAAACGCTGGTCAAACTGCCCAAGC
>JAAVAM010000057.1 GCA_014804085.1 Treponema sp.
CACGAGGGGGCTGTGAGGCGCATCCGCGTGAGCGACCGGCTTGACGGGATCGGCAGGTGCGTGATCGAGTTCGGGCATCCTGCGGTCGCGCTTCTGGAGAAAGGCGCGATCGTGCCGGAGAGCGCGGTGGACGTGCACCTGGGGTACAAGGACGACTGCGGCAAGGTCTTCGGGGGCGAGGTGACGGGCCTCGAGTACGGGTACTCGGAGCATGGCGGCGAATGCCTGCGCGTGACGGTGAGCGGTAGGCTGCACCGGCTGCGGAACGCGATGAGAAGCGTGAGCTACGAGCGGAAGACCGCCGGGGGCTTCGTCACGGAGATGCTGGACAGGTACGGGCTGAAGGCTGACGTGGAGGACTTCGGGCCTGAGAGGGAAGTGTCGGTGCACCACCTGGAGAGCGACTGGGACTTTTTGATAGAACATGCGAAGCGGTACGGGCGGAGCGTGTACGAGCAGGACGGCACGGTATATGTCAGAAATGAGATAACGGTGTCGCAGGACGACATCGTGCTGGAGTTCGGGAAGAGCATGATCTCGTTCCGCGTGAGGGAGAGCCTCGATGAGCAGATCTCGAAATGCACGTACACGGGCTGGAACATGCTGAAAGCCGAGGGCGTGACGGGAAGCGCGGAGGTCGGCGAGGTTCCCGTGAAGGCCGGGGGCGGCACGAGCTGGTCTGACGAGGCGCGGATCCTTCCAGGCATGTGGGAGAGCGTCATCGACAGCCAGGGGGTGACCGACGCGGAGGACGCGAGGAACAGGGCTCTGGGGGAGCTTCAGAACGCCTCGATGGAATGGCAGCGGGCGGAGGTGAGGTGCGAGGGCGACCACCGGATACAGCCTGGGATGCGGGTGACGCTCAAGTACGTCGGCGAGCGGTTCAGCGGGGAGTACGTGGCGGAGCGGGTGGAGCACGAGTTCGGCATCGACGGCTTCATCACGGAAGTGCACCTGCGGCGGAACATGCTGCCCGGCGAGCCGAATCGTCCTAGCGCGATAGACGAGGAGCGCGAGCGGCAGCACAACGCCGGAGGCGCGGCGAAAGAATCTGGGCAAGATGACGCGGAGGAGCAGGAAGAGGAAAAGAATCCTACAATTACAAATCCGCAGTGGAATAACGCGGACGGCGAGCCTATCACGAAAGCCCTTGTGGGCGACGAGGTGACACTGTGCGCCGATGTCACGGACATTCCCGACGGAACGGGCGCGAAAATAAAAATCGTCGAGAAAGACGCGGACGGACAGGACGATGATGTGGCGACTTTGACAGCGAAGGTGAGCGGTGGTAGAATAGAATGCGCGTGGAAAGTCGTCTACACGGAGGATGATGACGACGCGGACAGCGAGCAGGAGAAGGCGGAGAAAGGCTACACGCTGCCGGAGTACGCGTTCACTATGGAATGCGGCGGCGTGACGAGCGAGGAAAGTGGGCAGCTGGATGTGATGGGATGGATTAAGACGCAATATGTTGATAAAAATGGAAATCCGCTTCCTAACAAAGAGTATGTCATATATTTGTTAGACGGCACTTGTATCAGTGGCACAACAGATGACGGCGGATATGTAAAAGAATACGATTTGAAGCATGGAAAATACTATATTGTTTTTAAGGAATAAAAAATGGCAGAGCAAATAGACACTGTGGAAACTGATTTGGCAGAGCAACAAGAAAGAGACCAAATAGGCACTTGGGACTATTCAAAAAGATTGCTTGTAAAGTGTGAATCTGATGGAGGATACAAAGAAAAAGAAAAGCCCAGTAAAAACGCATTAAATATATACAAGGTTATGGTTTGGCTAGAAAAAAAGAATGGTCATATAATAAAAAACCATGCCATAAAAAGGCATTCAAGAATTGTGGTTCCGAAAGAACTGAAAGACTTTATTCTCATAATAGGAGAAGAGGAGCCCATAGACTCAGAATGCAAACAAACACAAGTAGAATATGAGATAAATTATGGAGATTGCGTAATTTTTCAGCACAAACAACAGCCGGGACTTGATAAAGAAGCTTCCTCAAAGATTATATCAAAACTTTTGGAAAACAATCAAATTTACTCAAGTGAAAAGCTTTTAGAATATGTAAAAGAATATATTGATAAAGAGACTATTGATATAACTGCGGAAGATATAAAGTCAGGCGATTTAACAGCAGAAAAAATTGTAGAAAAATATTCAGATTTAGAATCCACTCTTCACGACTATTTGGAGTTGAAAGAAAAGACATTGGAATCAGACGATAAATCAATAGCTCAACAAAAAGAATTAGTAAAGATTATAAAAGAAGCAAAGAAAAATATGGAAAATTTGCTTAATTTATCATCTCGTGGAAAGTGGCAAAAACTGGCAACAATACTGTATAATAAATTTTGCTCAGGTGATAACTCTGATTTTATAGGTGAAGCAAATGACAAAGATGATGAAAACAAAGCAAATAACTATCTTATGTATAAATTATTTACAGACCACAATAAAACTAAAGACTGCATAAAAGAATTTAAGAAAAAATTTAAAATTTATATAAAGAAGTATAGTTATGATATAGTAAGTTTCAATATAAAAGAATTTCATGATTCTGTTTATAATAAAGAAGAAGGTATTAGTAGACCCATATTTAATTATGGAAAGCTAAATTTTATAGGTCTCACCAAAGGTGATGTAATATGTTTTCATGATACACAGGGGTTTAATGTCGAGGCAAAAGAAATAAAAATGAATAGAGGAAAGTTTTCTTGTAAATTGCTTTTTGACTTTTATGACCATTTTGGACTTGATTTACAAGATATAGAAAATCATGGCGAAACAGGTTTTACGGCTTGGTATCTTTTGCAGCATCTAAATGAAAATTATAAAACTGGCTGTAATGCTTTTGTAAATCATATAAAACATGAAGAGGTTGTGGAGATAGAAATTGAATAGAAAAAATGTAAAGAAGTATATAAATTTAAGTATACTCGTTCTCTTTGTCATTATACTTCCATTTTATATTCGGAGTCTTGTTAGACACATGTCAGTATACATTGATATGTATATTGCTTTGTTTTATCCGAGTATAAGATACGAAGGAAACAAAAGCGTTCCTGAAGAAGATATAATTAATTACGAAAAGATTACTTTCAGAGACTTACGACTCGATGAATATAATGAATATAGTGAACGGTTTTATAAATTCTATATTGTAAAGAAAAATCATATTTCCAAGAAAAAAATATATCGGCTTCTATCAAATTACTGCAAAGAGTATTATGAAAACCATAATTCTTATGATAAAATTGGATTTTTCTTCTATGGAGAATGCGGCATGATGCCATGGTTTTGGAACAATGACGGCTTTTTTCCCGATTTGGAAATGAATTCGGAAAATCTGATGTGCAGATTTTTTGCCAGCAAAGACGGAATAGAGCTTAAAAAAGGATGCCGGTAAATTCGGAGGATAAACTTATGGAAGATAGCGAATATTACAAGCGGGCGAACTTCTTTCCTGGGCTGAAGGCGACGCCCGGATTCTGGAACGGGATGGAGGAGTACCATTTCAGGAAGGAGACGCTCTACAACAGCCTGTTCCACGGGTCGGGGATCGTGCCCGAGTACCGGCAGTCGCTCCACGTGCAGGCGGAGAGGACGAAGGGCGGGCTGATTATGCTGCTCGTGGGGAGTGGGCTCGCTATAGACGGGCAGGGGCGGCCGGTGTTCCTGTACGAGCCGCAGGCGCTTGTGCTCGACCCCAAGAAGTACAGCCTGCCGTGCACGGTGTACGTGACGCTCCGCTACGAGGAGCGCATGGAGGACTTCTACGAGAACGCCGAGAACCCCGACCTCCAGGGCTACCAGCACAGGACGGAGACGGCGAAGGCGGAGATAACGGCGGAGCCTGCGGACAAGGCGGGCGGCATCGAGCTTGCGCGGATACGGCTGGAGGATCCCGACGGGACGGGAATCCAGGAGATACGGAACGGCGGAGGCTTCTCCGACCCGGGCGTGAACGCGCTCGACTACCGGTTCGTGCCGTGGGCGGACCGGGTGAAGCGCGGCGTGTCGAGCTACCTGCGCAGCTTCATGATAGAGCTGCTTGACTTCACGGAGACGGTCGTGAACACGGGCTACGAGGCGCTCCCGCTCGTCTCGCTGCGGAACATGCAGGCGGTCGCGATGACATCGAAGATGATCCTCCAGACGGCGGGGGTCTACTTCGACGACATCATCCACATCGTCTCGCCGCTGTTCAACATGGACCATCAGGTCCTGTTCGAGATCGCCGAGTGGGAGCGGGCGCACGAGGATGAGGGCCGCCTGTACACGACGAAGGCCTGCTACGAGGAGGCGAGGAAGGCGATGTACGAGCTCGGCGACGCTATAAAGGCGTACAACGAGTCGTATGACGAGATCGACAACATACTGAAACTTCACAAATCCGTGATGACGGAGCTGAAGCGCACCCTCGTTGAAAAGGAAGTATCCACGGGCGACATACAGTTCATAAGTTACAAGATGCCCTACATCCTCCTGTTCGAGGACGAGAGGCTCACGCTCGTCGATACGATCCTCATGTCGAGCGAGGAGTCGCTGAAGGCGCACAACGTGCGCTTCCACAACTGCCGGCATCCAGCGGCATCGAACGAGGCGTTCTATTACCCGGACGGGACGCTCGTGCACGACGCGGTGAGGCGGTGGATTGGCGGCGAGATGAAATTCCACCTGAAGAACATCGTGCGCGGGCGTAAGACGGTCATCATCCGTCGGACCGACATCCATCAGGGAAACTACACGGTTGACGTGAAGCTGAAGGAAAAGAGCGCGAAGACGCTCGTCGTTGACGGCGTTGACACCAAGAACAGGTGGCGGAACCTGTACGTGACGTTCGAGGAAGGCGAGATTTCGGACTACAATCCCGAGATTTCCTTTGACATAGGGGAGAAAGGCCGCGACAATTCCGGCACGATATGGGTTTACCAGCTCTTATAGGGCGAGGAGGGAGGCCGATGGGCTTCAAGTATTGCAAGGAAGGGCACGTCATGGACCCTTCATGGAAGCGATGCCCGGTATGCCTGGCACCGCTGGCGGGCTGGATCGTTCCGCTTGACGAGAGCGGAGCTGCGCGGAAATTCTACACGGTGCATGAGGGAAAGTCGTTCCTCGGCAGCGGGGCGGACTGCGAGATACGCATCCTGGACTGCGGGCTGAGTCGCCAGCAGGCGTACATCACCATCGCGGACGGACTGTGCACGGTGGTTGACATGGGCAACGGCGGCGAGATGAAGGTGAACAACGCGCCTTCGGTCAGGACGACGGTGATTGACGGGGATGTCATACAGTTCGGTGAGGCATCATTCAAGATCAAGCTGATATGAGGGGCGGTGCTATGAAAACGAAATGCAGGATATATGTATTGTTGGCGACGACGCTTATGCTGTCCGCCCTTTCCGTTTTCGCGGAGCAGAAAGAGCAGCTGGACATACGAATCGACCAGATAGTCAGCGGCAACTTCCCGGAAATGACGGCGTATGCAGTCGTCAGGAACCAGAAGGGCGAGCCAGTCTCGGGACTCGCGCCGGGGCTTTTCTCGTTCCGCATTGACAGCGAGGACATAAAGGTAAGGGCGAGAATCACACCGTTCACCATGGCGGAGGAGAGGGTGGACTATACGATCCTCCTGTCCAACAACGGAATCATGGAAGGAGAGCCGCTGGACTTCCAAAAGAACGCGGTGCTCAAATTCGCGGAGATGATGAACGACGACGACACGCTGTCCGTGTACACCATCGGCGAGGATGCCGGGACGGTGTGCGAGAACGTCGGCAGGAAGCAGTTCGACCCGTCCGTAATAAACAAGATAGAAACTTCCGATGCCCAGCCGCGCCTGTACGACTCGATAGTCAACCTCGTGCGCAAGGTCGAGCAGAAAAGCACCCGCCGGAAAATCATAGTCATCCTTTCCGACGGACGCGACCAGAACAGCCGCTTCACGAAGTCGCAGATCGAGGATACGCTTCGCGGTGCGGGAATCCCGGTGTACACGGTGGGAATGCGCATCCTTTCCAACCAGACTTTGAGCACTTTGGATGAGATTTCCCAGCTCACCGGCGGAAGCTATTATTATCTGCCGAAGATTTCAAGTCTGCCAGACAGCATGAAGCAAGTGGTCGAGTGCGTGAAGCAGTGCTATGTCATAAAGCTGAAAGTGAAAGGCATCAAGGCGGACAACCAGGCGCATATACTGGAAGTCCGGGTGGACGAGCGGGATTCGGAAGGAAAGGGTCAGAAGACGTTCACGGCGGTAAGACATCCTGTGCCGAAATGGCTGATGCTTGTGTTCCTTGCGCTCGCCGTGCTCGCAATCGTGGCGGTAATCGTGCTGATAGTCATTGTGCGGGTCGCTCGGCGCAAGGCAATGGGAATAACGAGACGGAAATGCCTCGACTGCGGAGCCGTCATGAAGGACTCGTGGGAATCATGCCCGTTCTGCCGGTATATGCCAGAACTGAAAAAGAAGAAAGGCAAGGACAGGCGGAAAAAATAGATGGCGGATATGAGAATTCCCGGTATATACATATCGGAGCAACAGTACAGGCTGAATCCTCTTCAGATAGACACGCGGTGTCTCACGGGCTTTGCGGGGATTTCCGAGAGAGGTCCGGTGGACAGTCCTGTGATGATACGGAGCTTTGATGAATATCTTGCCGTTTTCGGCGGATTCGATACGGCAGGAATGCTTCCGGGCTGCGTGTACAGCTACTTCAAGTGCGGCGGAAAGGAGTGCGTCGTGGTGCGCGTCGCCGACAAGAATGCATCCACTCCCGCCTCCGCGACGGTGAATGCAGGAGCCGGGCGTATACGGTTTACCGCGAGAAGCCCGGGACACTGGGGAAACAGCATGACCGTAAGCGTATGGCGGGAAAAGGACGGCTTCTTTTCGGTCTCCCTTTCGTGCAAGGGCAAGTCGGAGAGCCACCTCCACCTTTCGGCGGAAGAGGCGGATTCCCGGTATTTCGCCGGTTACATAAACGCCCGCTCCTCGCTTTGCACGGCGGAAAAAGACGGGGACGCGGGAATTCCGGAGCCAGTCATGTTCAGGAATTTTTCTGGAGGGCTTGACGGCATCGAGTCGCTGACGGCTGGCGACTACATCGGGCGGTACGACGGGCTGAACGACTATGCGGGAATCGGATGCTTTGAGAGCCGGAACGACATATCGCTGATTGCCGTTCCCGATGTGTGTCGGCTCAAGGATCGGGAGGACATTGCGGCAGTGCAGGAGATGCTTGTCCGTCAGGCGGAGCGGTTTTCGGGAAGGTTCGCCGTACTCGACGTTCCCGAAGGGCTGGATGCCGTTGACGCTTCGGAATGGGCGAAAAGGATGAACTCTTCCTTTGCCGCCGCCTATTACCCGTTCATAGACATGATAGACCCGCTTGATCCGGTGGGTGCGAACACCATGCGCATTCCGCCGAGCGGCGCGGTTTGCGGATGCATAGCCGCGATGGACGGGGAAAAGGGCGTGTTCGTTGCTCCCGCAAACTGCCTTTTGGAAGGTGCTGTCGGGATTGCCGCCGCCACGACGGCTTCCGAGCAGGAACTGCTTTACGGCAGCGGCATAAACGTCCTGCGCTACTTTCCTGGTCGGGGCGTGAAGGTCTGGGGGGCGAGAACTCTGTCCAGCGACAGGGAGTGGAAGCACATCAACGTGCGGCGCACGTTCAGCCGCGTGTGCGCGGCCTTGAAGCAGGGCACGCAGTGGGCCGTCTTCGAGCCGAACGACAAGAACCTGCGCAAGCGCTTGGTGCGACAAGTGTCCGGATTCTTGCTGGACTTGTGGATGAAAGGATATTTTGCGGGGAGTACGGCGGAGCAGGGATTCTATGTCCGATGCGACGAGGAGCTGAACCCGCCTGAAAATATCGACAACGGCATACTAACGTTTGAAGCGGGCGTGGCGATTGTCCGCCCCGTGGAATTCTTCAGGATTACGCTGACGGCAGAGAAGGACGGGGCGAGTGTATATATTCAGGAAGACCGTTGAACAAGCGGCAAGGAGTAAGATATGGCAGACGACAAGCGGATAACGGAGTACTACTTCACGGTGGAGTTGGACGGGATCGAGACGGCGAGGTTTCAGAAATGCGACGGGCTTGAGGCGGAGACATACGTGTACGAGGTGGAGGAGGGCGGACTGAACACGACGACGCACAAGTTCTACGGGCGGACGCGGTACCCGAACCTCGTGCTGGAGAAGGGAATCACGGACAACGACGAGCTGTTCAAGTGGTACAAGACGACGCTCCTCGAGGACAGGAAGATTGAGCGGAAGAACGGAGCGGTGGTGCTGAAGGACACGGAGGGGCAGGAACTGAAGCGGTGGAACTTCTTCCGCGCGTTCCCGTGCCGGTGGACAGGACCACGGCTAGAGGCGAACAGGCGTGGGGAGTACGCGGTGGAGCGGATAGAGATTGCGCACGAAGGGCTGGAAGTGGACAGCGACTAAAGGAGGAGCGACAAGAATTTGCCCGAAATGGCGGCGAGTTTTTGTAGCGCCAAGTTTCAGTCGGAAAACTGCGTATCAAAATCCGTTTCCCGTCTCATTGCGGAGCGGCATAACAATATAATCGCGATTCATAAGAATCGCCACTAACTTTTTATGGGAGGCATACATGGCATTGGAAAAGGCGGTCATAAGCAACCTTGACACGGGTGAGGACATCGAGGTGCTCTTCAACCCGAAAGAATACGTGGTCGAGAAAAAGACCCCATGGAACGAGGTGGACGTGTTCGGCATGGACAGCCCGCCGGTGCAGTTCACCATGGGTGAGCGCAAGCGTCTGACGATGGAGCTGTTCTTCGACACGTCGGAAGAGAAGACGGACGTGCGGGAATATACGATGAAAATGGAAGAACTGACGGTAGTGAACGCGCAGGAGCACCGTCCGCCGGTGCTCAGGTTCAGCTGGGGGTCGCTGAGCATGGACTGCGTTCTCGAAGACCTCGTGCAGCGGTTCACCCTGTTCGACAACGCGGGAACGCCGCTGCGGGCAATCCTCAAGGTCGTGTTCAAGGAGTACGCGACGGCGGCGGAGCAGCTGTCGAACACGCGGAGGGAATCCGCCGACCACACAAAGCGGATGGCACTGCGGGAGGGGGAGACGCTCTCATCGATCAGCGCGCGGGAATACAGCGACAGCAGAAAATGGCGCGTCATAGCCGACGCGAACGGTATAGACGACCCAGAGAACGTCCGTGCGGGAACAATCGTGGAGCTTCCGCCGCTGTACTGAATTTTAGAAAGGAGCAATGCGAATGGCAGACATAAACGGACACCTGGTGCCGGTATTCATCATATACGCGGACGGGGCGCGGCTGGACACGGAGCACGAGGGGGCTGTGAGGCGCATCCGCGTGAGCGACCGGCTTGACGGGATCGGCAGGTGCGTGATCGAGTTCGGGCATCCTGCGGTCGCGCTTCTGGAGAAAGGCGCGATCGTGCCGGA
>JAAVAM010000068.1 GCA_014804085.1 Treponema sp.
GAGAGGGGAACCCCTCTACTTCCGAAGCGTGGGTTTCCCCTCTCCCAAACCCTCACCCCTTCCCAGCACGGCTTGGGGTTGCACCCCAAGACCCGTTGCAGCGCGGTACGCTGCTTACCGAGTTTTCTCCGAAAACTCGCAGTCTTTATTCAAGACGTTTTTATCTTTACAAAAGAATTTTCGTTGCTTGCCTTGCGAGATTTCGGGTTTCAAAAGCATTTTCGTTGCTTTCCCGGCGTGTTTTCCGCGTTCAAAAGTACTTTTGCGCCTTGCCCGACGCGGTTTCGCGCTTCAAAAGCACTTTCGCGGCTTGTCCGGCGCGGTTTCGGGCTTCAAAAGCACTTTCGTGGCTTCCCCGGCGTGTTTTCAGCGTTCAAAAGTATTTTCGTTGCTTGCCCAACGCATTTTCGGTCTTCAAAAGCACTTTCGTGGCTTTCCCGACACGATTTCGGGCTTCAAAAGCGCTTTCGTGGCTTCCCCGGCGCAGTTTCGGGCTTCAAAAGCACTTTCGTTGCTTCCCTTGCGCAATTTCCGCTTTCAAAAGCGATTTTTTTCTGCCCGCGCCGCGCGGATTTCAATTCGGTTCAGACAAAAAATCATCATATAGTGAGGAGTTTTTATGGCAAAGGTTGTGAAACTTATCAACAACGTGCGCACGACGGAGCTGGACGCGCTTTCGGACGCGATGGAGCGCGAGTACAAGCTCGCGTGCGCAGACGGCGCGACGGCGGTGGGCAAGGACGCAGTGCTGAGGGCGCAGTTCACACAGCTTGCGGATCTGAGCGCGCGGAACACGACGGCGATCAGGCAGGACGCGGTGGTGTCAACCTTGGACGAGGCGGATTCGGCGCGGGATTCCGCGACGCGCGACCTGTTCACGCTCGCGGGCGGGTACACGGCAAGCCCGTTCGCGGAGGTGAGGGCGGCGGCAGTCGGGGTGTGTGCGGTGCTGGACAAGTACGGGCGCGGCATGACATCGAAAAACTACGCCGACCAGACCGCGCTCACGGAGTCGCTTTTGGAGGACTTGGGCGCGGAGAAAGTGACCGCGCAGATTAAGTCGCTTTCGGGCGTGGCGGAGCTGGTGGCGAACCTTCGTGAGGCGCAGGACGGATTCGCCGCCGCGCACGACGACTATGTCAGAGCAAAGGCGGGCAAGGGCGAGTCGGCAAGCTCGCTCAAAAAGCCGATCGTGTCGCTCATCAACGACGGCATCGTGCCGTACCTGAACATCGTGGCGGCCATGGACGGCTACGCGGACTTCGTTGCGGCAGTGGCGGGCAACGTCAAAAGCACGAACGACACCGTGGCGCGGCGCACGGCGGCGGGGAAGAAGGAGGGAGATACGGAGAAGTGACCGACTAAAACCACATGGCGGGGTTTGCGACACAAGGGCTATGACTCGCCTGCCGCTTCCTTTCGCGCGATGAAGTTGTTGAGCTTCTTGTCGAATGTGAAAACCATCTTGCCGTCGGTGAGACGGTGGGAGGCGAGGATGCAGTCCACGAAATCAAGGGTGCTTTCCTTATAGTAGGCGAGCGCGTTATGCATGACTGCGGGCGCGATGGTGGACACAGAGGTGAGCAGTTCAAGCATGGTGTCCGCCACGTCCGCACGGTCGATGCCGTACACTTTTGTCAGCACGTAGACCGTCTCGGCAATCACCTCCGGCAATACAAACAGCGAACCGCTGTCGATTGCCGCTGCCGCGCGACCCGCCATCGCTTCATCATCGTTGATGATGAAGCGTATGAGAATGTTTGCGTCAGCGTAGACCATGTTTTTCCTCCGCGGCGAGCGCCCACGCTTCTTTTTCACGTGCGCGCAGTTCGGGGTTGGCGTAGGACGCGAAGCGTCCGCGCAACGTGCATTTTCGCGGCGCGGCCACCCTTTGTGGAAGCGACTGGATTACATTGAGTACGTAGCGCACCTGCTCGTCGGACAGCGACTGGACAAGTTCCAAGACCTGTGACCGTTCGGCAATGGACTGCATAATTTCCTCCTTGTGCTTGAAGCAGTATATCACAGGAGGCGGAAAAAACAATGGCATATATGCCATAAAAAAGTCCGTACAAACGGACAAGGAGTTTTTATGAAAACAAAATGGATTGTGGCCGCGCTTGCGGCGATGATGGCACTGCCCTTCGCGGGCTGCGACAACGGCAGCAGCGAGCCGGAAGAACCCGGCGTCGTGTACAAGGACGGGTGGCTGCTCGCGGGCAGCACGGTCAGGCAGTACCGCGGGGCGGAGACGAGCGTGACGACCCCGGAGGGCGTGACGAGGATCGGGGAGCATGCCTTTGAGAACTGCACGGGCATCACGGAGGTGACGATCCGCGACGGCGTGACGGTCATCGACGACTACGCGTTCTACGGGTGCAAAAATCTTGCGGCCGTGAGCGTCCCCGCAAGCGTCGCGCTCATCGGGGACTATGCGTTCTCCGGGTGCGCGCTCGAGACGGTGCGGTACGGCGGCACGGTCGGGCAGTGGTGCGCGGTGGACGGCGTCGGCTCGCTCGCCCGGGCGGAGCACGTGAGCGTGGACGGCATTGAGGACCTGAACGGCACGGCCGCGATCGAAATCCCCGACGGCACGAAAACCATTGCGGCGGGCGCGTTCTACTACTGCGAGAGCCTCACGGACGTGACCTACGGCGGCACGCAGGCGCAGTGGGATAAGATAGACAAATCAGGGGAAATCTTCCCCTCCCGCATCAGTACGATAACCGGAAAAGACGACGTTAAAATCAACGTAGGAGACTAGCAGACAACGGCCGCCCGCGCAAGCGGGCGGTTTTTTTCGTGGGGGCAAGGGAGACAGCGGGATTGCTGTACTCCCCTTTAATGCAGGCCGACGAACAGGCGTTGCAGGTCCGAGTCGAATGCCTCTATCTGCGGCTTCAGTTCCTGCAAGAAATCGTTGTGTTCGATTGAGCCGACGACGGCCTCCTGCTCCGCCTTGTTCCGGAACGTGATCGAGCGGAAATAGTCGTCGTAGTCTTTTTCCCGTGACGCGAGCGCGGACGCATACATCTCGTCGTTGATTGCCGTCACGTCCGCGAGGATGTCCTCGTAAATCTCCGCGGTGAACGCCGAAAGCGGACGGGAATAGAGCTGCTCCAGCAGGTAGAGCGCGTAGGTCGTCTTGTACGTGGGATACAGGCAGCTGCTCTCCTCATAGAACGCATGCGCCTGCTCCCATGTGTAAATCGCTCCCGACCTGATATGCTCCAGCAGCTCGTCCACCTGCGCCTCGCTCATAATCTGCCCGCCCACGTTCATCCATGCCGTGTACAGCGGCAGCGCGCGGATTCGCTCCAGCTCCGCCTGCGTGAGCACGGGGATATGACGCAGCGCGCAGTATTCGACGAGCGTGGCGGCGGCAAAATACTTGAGGATCTTGCGGTAGGCGCGGTAGCCGCGCACGGGCTTGTAGATGAGCGCGCCGTATTTTTTCTGGCAGCGAGCGTCCTCCAGCACGAACTGCGCGTCGGGGTTCTGGTGCAGGAAATCTTTTGCCGCCTGGAACAGCGCGTCGTCCGTAACGGCGGCGAGCGCGGTCGTGTCCCCCTGCGCCTTGAGGTATCGTCCCGTCAGCTCGACGATGCGCCTGATGGCGGCAAGCACCTCCTGCATCGTGTCGGGCGCGAACGGGTCGGTCTCAATGCGCTGCACCTTTACCGCGCGCCTGTCGCGCTTCTGGAACTTGGACTTGTTCCGCGCGATGGCGTACATATTGTACATGAACCAGTAGCCCGGAATGATGCTGACCGGCTGATTCACGCCGTTGGTGGCAACGAGCGAAAACGGGTACTCCACGTTCAGCTCATGCTGATAACTGCCCTTGGCGACAAGCACGAAACTGGCGAAACGGCTGTTGTACTTGAAATCCGAGCACAGCCCCGGCCAGAATCCGCGCCCCGCAATCATCTCGCCGTCGGGCGAGCGCGAGTTGTGGTTCGAGCCGATGGTCGCGTTGCTGGCGATGTTGCTCTGCCCGCCGATCGTGCTCGCAATGAGGAACGACGAGTTGTGGTGCTGCTCGTGGAACGGGAAGATGAGGTTGTTCAGGATCTCGCAGCACGACACGGTGGAGTTGTCGCCCAGTACCGAGTTGAGCAGCCGCGCGCCGTACTTGAGCTGGCAGTTCCTGCCGATGACGAATCGCACCGCCACAGCCTGATAGAAGATACGGCTTCCGTAGCCCACGATGCCGTTCACCAGCTCCACGCCCTCGCCAATTTGGCTCACCTCGTCGGGAGAAGAAAGGATCGTGATGTTCTTCAGCTTGAACGCGCCCTTGATATAGGCGTTCCGCCCGATTTTCGCGTCCTTGAGCAGTGTGCTGTTCTTGATTACCGCGTCGTCCTCCACCACGCCGTAGGTGTCGAGCGTCTTGCCCTGCCCGTATTCCGTCATCGCCACGAATCGGGAAAGCAGCAGCGGATCTTCACGGTAGCGCGACCACAGGAACGCATCGGCGGGAATCATCTGCTCGAACGGCAGCACCGCGCGCGCGTCGTTCTCGTTCCCCACGCCAATCCAAATGCGGCTGCTCTCGCTCTCGCCCGCTTTCAGAATGCCGTTGCCGAATTTCGCGTGGTTGGTGCAGCTCATCTCCTGCACGTTGAACAGCATGACGCGGTTCGCCAGCCGGTAGTTGGAAAGATACGCCACGTTGCGCACCACCACGTCGTCGCCGGTCACCACGTCCTCAAGGTAGGAATGATACAGGCCCGTCTCAAGCACGAGGTCGTGGAACTGCACCGTCGCCGGGACGAGCCGCCCGACGACCAGAAAACCGCGGATCTCGCAGCCGACAATCCGCCGCGCGTCAAACGCGCCTTCACCGGTGCGCACCCACACGTTCTGCCAGGTGTCGTCCGCATTGCGGTTGCCGTTCGAACGCAGAATCCCGATCTCATCGTCCGTCAGATGCCGGTGACCCGCCGTCACTTCCTGCGGCGCGCGCCGAGTTTCCGCAGACGCATCCGAAAACGTCACGCTTGCCATACAACTATACCCCCCCCCGTTCCGCGCCGCACCCGCGCACGGCCTCAGGCATCTCACGCACTAGCATCGCACCGTCCTTTCCTACACGATGACCGCAGTGCCGCCGGACGAAAAGCCCCGCACCGCGACGAGGACAATCGCGAACGCCGTCAGCAGGCGCAAGCCCACGCCCGTAATGAAGCCGAGGAACGACCACAGCGCGACCGAAAGCGCATGCCCCACGCGCCGGTCGTCATGAATCAGCTCGCCGATAAACGCGCCCAAAAATGCGCCGAGGAACACGCCCACGCCCAGACCGAGCAGCCCGACGAACGTGCCGATGATTGATCCCCAGGACGCTTCCTTTGATCCGCCCGCCCGCCGCGCGAACATGGCAGGAATGATATTATTCACGATTTCCACGGCCGCCGTGACGACTGCCAGTATGACAAGCACCGTCCATGACACCGTGCAGACCGTCGTGAACGACACGCACAGCAGCGCGCCCCAGCACAGCGGCGTACCCGGCAAGCCCGGAATAATGCAGCCCACCACGCCGATAAAAAACAGCAATCCTGCCACGACGAACAGGATAATATCCGTCTGCGTTATAAGCGATGTCATGCTATCTCCTCCCGAACGCTTCCAAATTGGCAAGCCCGCGCTTGAACTGCGCAATCCGCGCGCACGCCGTCGTGTCCCAGCCGCTGCGGTCGCCGCGCCGCAGCAGATGATACGCCACGCCCGCAATCATCGCGCCGTTGTCGCCGCACAATGACAGCGGCGGGAACACGCAGCGGATGTCCGTCCGCTCCGCCAGCAGCGCGCGCAGCCGCGAATTCGCCGCCACGCCGCCGCCCGCCACCACCGTCTTCAGCCCCGTGTCGTCCACCGCACGGAACAGGCGGCTCGTCAGCGTGCGGCAGACAGTCTCCTGGAACGAGGCGCAGATGTTCTCCGCCGTCCGCTCATAGCCCGCGTTCAAAAACTGATCCGCCTGATGAATGACCGCCGTCTTCAGCCCGCTGAACGACACGTCGTAGCGGTGCCCGTCGCGCTTGTCCAGCTTGGGCACGGGGAATGAGAACGCGCGCGAATCGCCGTTCTTTGCCAGCGCGTCGATGACCGCGCCGCCGGGATAGCCCAGCCCGTAATATTTTGCCACCTTGTCGAACGCCTCGCCCACGCTGTCGTCCACCGTCGTGCCGAGGATTTCCCAGTCGTCAAAGCCGTCCACGCGGGCGATAATCGAATGCCCGCCGCTCACGAGCAGCCCCACATACGGATAGGGAATGTCGTCCTGCAAGTGCGCCGCATACAGATGCCCGAGCATGTGGTTCACGGCGACGAACGGCTTGCCCGTCGCCCAGGCGAGCGTCTTGGCGAACGTCAGCCCCACCAAAAGGCTTCCCATCAGGCCGGGACGGTTCGTCGCGGCAACCGCGTCCACGTCGTCCATGGTCAGCCGCGCCTCCGCCAACGCCTGCCGCACCACGGGCAGAATCCATTCCGTATGCTTCCTGCTCGCAATCTCCGGCACAACGCCCTGATACACCTGATGAAACGGAATCTGCGTGGCGACCACGTTGCTGAGTATCTTCCTGCCGTCCTCAACGACGGCACACGCCGTCTCGTCGCAGGACGACTCAATGCCAAGCACCCTCATACGGAGCAGTATACCATATCCCGCCCAAAGACGCTACCGAAAAAAAGGCCGGAACAACTTGGGAGCGGGGCACAGCGGCTTGTTGCCATGCCCCGCCG
The DNA here is from genome assembly GCA_014804085.1 of Treponema sp. Classification (GTDB taxonomy): domain Bacteria; phylum Spirochaetota; class Spirochaetia; order Treponematales; family Treponemataceae; genus Treponema_D. Next base: position 6,757 of record JAAVAM010000068.1, read on the forward strand.
TCAATCTTGCTCTTTCTTGTCGATTGTTTCGTTTATTTCGTTCGCCACGCTGTCCATGTCGGGGTAGATGAATTCTTCCGTGATGTTGAAACGCGCCAGTTCGGCTTTTATCTTGTTCTTTGCGCCGGGCGGAATGAGGACGACTTGCTGGATTCCTTTTTCGTCCTTGTAAAAGAGCCGCCGCAGGTCGAATGGGTCTGTCCTAAATTCCTCAAACCCGTTGTCGTCGTCATAGGGCTTCACTTTCCAAAAATTCATGTGCCATGTTTTGGTTTCGTCCAAATCAGCCTTGAACGGACTGTTTTCAAGCAGGGACGCATAGGTGATAATTCCCTCGCTTTGCAGAATATACTCGGTTAATTCCCCTTGCTTGATTTCCTTGTCATTTTTCCATATACACGCCATGTTTGCGTTGGCAAGGATGAACGCGCCGCACTGATTCTTTATGCGCGGATTGTTCTGCGGCACGCGGACGATGAGCGACTTCCGCACGATGCTCTTGAGGTCTATGTGCTTCTCGTTATATGCTTGGTTCGCGTCCTTTTTCCAAAGCGAGCCGAGCTTCCACAGGTGGAATCCCCGCTCCATGAATGCGGTGTTCGCGATGATGCTCGCGTCGGAACTTTCTGCGGTCTTGGGGCGCGCGGGTTTCGCATTGTCATTCTTTTCCGGCTCGCGAAAAAGCACGATTTCGCCCCATGTCTTCTCGTCGTCCGCAACGGGCTTTCTGAATTTCTTGTACGGCACGCAGGCAAAATACAGCGCGGCAAGCGGATTTTCGCTGATGTCTAGGAAGCGGGTTTTCAGCCCGAAATGCTGCATGAGGGCGAGTTTTTCCACGGCGTTCCTGCAAGCGTCCACCTCGTTCGAAAAATAGCGGGAGAACACCTCGATCATTCGGTTCTCGTTCGCAGGGTTATTCCGCAGCGAATACGGAGAGAGAAGATAACTTGCGTTCGTCTGCCCTCGGTAGAACACGGGATTCTCAAAGTCCGTCTTGAGCGTATCCACAAAGCGCACGTATTCGTCCAACGACTCGATGACCGTGACCTTTACCTTGCCCCCGTCAAACGACTTGACTCCTTCCACAGAAGCGCGGCTCTTGTCTTTCGCATAAGAGCCGTACCCCTTGATTCTCACCGCCTTTTCAAACAGACTATCCGACATACGCGCTCCTGTAGCCGTTCTCGCGGGCAAAGCGCGCCACTTCGGAATTTTCCTTGCAGACGAACGTCAGGTGTTCGGGGGAATCCGCAAAGGGATTGTCGGTAAAGTCTGCCTTGCCGCAGAGGGCGACCACGGTACGCAACGCCCGGCATCCGCAGAAAGCGTCCTTTTCTATGACGAGTGTACCGTCCACTTGGGGAAGAACGAGCGTCGCAAGTTTTGCGCAGTCTTTGAACGCGTTGGCTTGGATGGTGTAATCGCCGTCTGTGGAAGCAAGCGTCAGGTTCTTTAGGAGTGCCTTCTCTTTATCTGCCGCTGTTCCGTCTTTCCCCACTTCGCCAAAAATAACCGTAGTGAGCGATTCGCATTCCTCAAACGCCTTTTCGCCGATGCTTTTAGGGCAGCCTTTGAACAGAATCTTTTCGACATCGGAATGTGCGAACGCGGATTTTGATATAGCAGCAGTGCTGTCAATCTCTGCAAATTCTTCATCATCTGTTTTGAAGCTGCCGATGAAATATGCCGTGCTGTTGTTTTTTTCTAGACATATGCTTTTCATTGTTTTCATTGTCCTATCCTGTTGCGTTTTACTTCCGCCGAAGATTGTTTGTGCGCGGGTTTTCAACGAAAACCCGGAGAGCAGCGCAATGCGCTGCGACTGCTTCTCGTGCCGTTTTTGGTTTTGGCACAGGTACGGGCTGCATACGCGCAGCCCGGTTATTGCTTGCTATTTGGTAAATGTTACTTTACCTGACAAGTCGTCCTTACCCGATCCCTTTATCTTCTCCCATTTATCATTCGTGCCCTTGTAGTGTACGGTTTCGAGTTTATCGCATCCACTAAATGCACCGTCCCCGATGAACTTCACACTGTCGGGTATCTCAATGCTTAGGAGACCACTACATTCACTGAACGCCAAACCACTGATGTACTCAACGCCGTTGTCGATTTTCACGCTCGCAAGGCTTGTACATCCCATGAACGCACTATTCTTGATGCGCAACACGCCACCGGGAATCATCACGCTCGTAAGGCTCGTGCACCTAGAGAACGCGTACTCCCCGATTTCCGTCACGCCGTCGGGAATTACCACGCTCATGAGGCTCGTGCACCCAGAGAACGCGCCATCCTCAATGCGCGTCACACTGTCGCCTATTGTCACGCTCGTGAGGCTCGTGCACCCAGAGAACGCGTACAACCCGATTTCCGTCACGCTGTCAGGTATCACCACGCTCGTGAGGCTCGTGCACTCAGAGAACGCGAACCGCCCGATACTTTTAACGCCGTTGCCGATTCTCACGCTCGCAAGGTTCGTGCACCCTCTGAACGCCTGCTGCCCGATGCTCGTCACGCTGTCGGGAATCACCATACTCGCGAGACTTGTGCATCCAAAGAATGCCTCGTCTCCAATACTCGTAATACCACCGGGAATCGTCACACTCGTGAGGTTCGTGCACCCAAAGAATGCGCCCCACTCGATGCTCGTCACGCCCGCGGGAATAGTCACGCTCGCAAGGTTTGTGCACCCTTCGAACGCAAACAGCTCGATGCTCGTTACGCTCGTAGGAATCGTCACACCCGTAAGGTTCTTGCACCCTTTGAACGCGTTGCTCCCGATGCTTGTAACGCCTTCGGGGATGACCACCATCGCCTCTGTCCCGGAGTATTTTGTAAGCACACCAGTATCATCTATCGTGCCGTTTTCCATATATGGCTTTGATCCACACACCGTACATTTGCCCCCACTGTATGAGTGGTCATGCACGGTTACCTTGCATATTGCTTGCTTGTCGCCCGCCCGTGCGGTGATAGTCGCAGTACCTGCTTTGATCCCCCTTACCCACACCCGATTATCCGTGCTGCCTGGACTTAGCGTTGTGACCGTTGTATCGGACGATGACCATACTACCGTTTTGTCATCAGCATCCCTCGGAACCACTGACGCACCCAAGCTCCTCTCACCACCGGACGGAATGTTGATCGATTCTGAACTGAGAGAGATGTTTGTAACCGCAATTGATTGCTGCTTCACGGTGACCATGCATGTAGTTTGCTTGTCACCCGCCCATGCGGTGATGGTCGCCGTGCCCCCCTTGACCGCCGTCACCGTGCCGTCATTACCCACTGTCGCAACTGACGTGTCGGACGATGACCATACCACCGTCTTGTCGTCCGCGTTGCTCGGCATTACCGTCGCCGTCAGTTTTCTCGTCTTGTTGAGATCAATTGTAAGCGTCGTCGCATCGAGCGCAATGCTCGCAACGGCTATCGAATTCACGGTGACCGCACATGTCGCCGTCTTCTCGCCCGCCCGCGCGGTGATGGTCGCCGTGCCTACTTTGACCGCTGTCACCGTGCCGCTGTTACCTACCGTCGCAACCGACGTATCGGACGATGACCATACCACCGTCTTGTCGTCCGCGTTGCTCGGCGTTACCGTCGCCGTAAGTTTCCCTGTCTCGCCGCGCGTAATCGTGAGCGTCGTCGCATTGAGCGTAATGCTCGCGACGGCTATCGAATTCACGGTAAGCGCACATGTCGCCGTCTTCTCGCCCGCACGTGCGGTGATGGTCGCCGTGCCAGCCTTGACTGCCGTCACCATGCCGCTGTTGTCCACCGTCGCGACCGACGTGTCGGACGACGACCATGTTACCGTCGTGTCCTCCGCGTTGCTCGGCGTTACCGTTGCCGTAAGTTTCCCTGTCGCACCGCGCATGAGCGTGAGCGTCGTCGCGTCGAGCGTGAGGCTCGCAACGGCTATCGAATTCACGGTGACGGTGCATGTTGCCGTCTTGCCGTCCTCTTGTGTGGTGGCGGTGATAATCGTCTCGCCCGCCTTGACCGCCGTTACCGTGCCGTCAGCATCCACCGTCGCGACCGTCGTGTCGGACGACGACCATACCACCGTCGCGTTGTCCGGCGTTACCGTTGCCGTCAATCGTTCTGTCTCGCCGCGCGTGAGCGTGAGCGTTTTCTTGTTGAGTGTGATGTCCTTAACGCCTATGTAGCCGTCACGGCAGACGATGCAGGTGGGATTCAGAGAGCCTTGTCCACTGATTGCCTTCCACTGCTCCTTCGTGCCGCCGTAGCTCACCGTATAGGAGTCATTGCACCTAGAGAACGCGTTGCCCTCAATTTTCGTCACGCTTGCGGGAATCGTCACGCTCGTGAGGCTCGTGCACCCATAGAACGCGTACTCCCCGATTTCCGTCACGCCGTCGGGAATTACCACGCTCGTGAGGCTCGTGCACCCATCGAACGCGCTGCTCCTGATTTCCGTCACGCCATCGGGAATTACCACGCTCGTGAGGCTCGTGCACCCAGAGAACGCGTACTCCCCGATTTCCGTCACGCCGTCGGGTATCACCACGCTCGTGAGGCTCGTGCACTCAGAGAACGCTCTGCCCCCGATTTCCGTCACGCCATCGGGTATCACCACGCTCGTGAGGCTCGTACACCCAGAGAACGCGCTGCTCCTGATTTCCGTCACGCCATCGGGAATTACCACGCTCGTGAGGCTCGTGCACCCATCGAACGCGTACCACCCGATTTCCGTCACGCTGTCAGGTATCACCACGCTCGTAAGTCCCGTGCACCCATAGAACGCGAACCCGCCGATTTCCGTCACGCCGTCGGGAATTACCACCACCGCATCAGTCCCGCTGTATTTCGTGAGCTTGCCGTAGTCGTCTATCGTGCCGTTCTCCATGTACAGCACGGCTCCGCACACCTCGCACTTGCCCCAGCGATAGGAGTGGACATGCACGGTTACCATGCACTCCGCCGTCCTGTCGCCCGCCTGTGCGGTGATGGTCGCCGTGCCAGCCTTGACTGCCGTCACCGTGCCGTCACTGTCCACCGCCGCGACATCAGCATTGGACGATGACCATGTTACCGCCCTGTCGTCCGCATTGTCCGGCATTACCGTCGCTGCCAGTTTCTGTACCTCGTCAGGTACGAGCGCGAGCGTCGTCACATCAAGCGTGACTTGCTCCACCGCTATTGCCCGCGAATCCACGATGGCCGTGCATACCGCAACCTTGCCACCCGCTGCTTGAGCGATGATGATTGCCGTGCCTTCCGTGACCGCCGTCACCGTACCGTCATTCCCCACCGTCGCGACATCAGCATTGGTTGATGACCATGCAACCGTCTTGTCGTCCGCGCTGCTCGGCATCACCGTCGCCGTCAGTTTCCTCGTCGTGCCGGGCGCGAGCGTAATCGTTTCCCTATTAAGTGTGACGCTCTCCACCTTGATGAGTATCGGCTTCACCGTTACCTCGCAGACCGCCGTCCTGTCGCCCGCCCGTGCGGTGATGGTCGCCGTGCCTTCCGTGACCGCCGTCACCGTGCCGTCATTCCCTACTGTCGCCACCGCCACATTGGATGATGACCATGCCACTGACTTGTCATCCGCGTCGTTCGGCGTTACCGTCACCGTGCCGTCATTGCCCACCGTCGCAACCGCCGTGTCGGACGATGACCATGCTACCGTCTTGTCACCTGCATTATACGGCGTTACCGTCGCCGTCAGTTTCCTCGTCGTGCCGGGCGCGAGCGTGAGCGTCGTCGCGTCAAGCATGACGTTCTCCACTGCGGCGGATTCCGACTGTACGGTTACCAGGCAGACCGCCGTCTTGCCACCCGCCCGGGCGGTGATGACAGCCGTGCCTGGCTTGATTGCCACAACTGTGCCGTCACTGCCTACCATCGCGACATCAGCATTGGACGATGACCATGCCACCGTCTTGTCGTCCGCGTTGCTCGGCGTTACCGTCGCCGTCAGCTTCTCCGTCGTGCCAGGCGCGAGCGTGAGCGTCGTCGTATTGAGCGCAATGTTCTCCACCGCAATGGAAGCCGAATCATTCTCACACCCTATGACGAGCAACGCCAACACTGCCGCCATGCATGCGCTAACCCATGTTATCTTTTTCATGCTTCCTCCTTCTTCCCCGCCGCCGTGCGCCGTGCCACGGTGTCATTCGTGCTCTTGATGTTCCCCGCGACTGCCGCCACGAAGTCCGCGTAGCCGTCCATCGCCGCCACGATGTTCAGGTACGGCACGATATTGTCGTTGATGAGCGACACGATCGGCTTTTTAAGCGAGCTTGCGCTCTCGCCCTTGCCCGCCTTTGCCCTGATATAGCCGTCATGCGCGGCGGCGAACCCGTCCTGCGCCGAGCGCAGCTGCGCCACCAGCTCCGCCACGCCCGAAAGCGACTTGACCTGCGCGGCGATTTTCTCCGCGCCCAAGTCCTCAAGCAATGACTCCGTGAGCGCGGTCTGGTCGGCGTAGTTCTTGCCCGTCATGCCGCGCCCGTACTTGTCCAGCACCGCGCACACCCCGACCGCCGCGGACTTCACCTCCGCGAACGGACTAGCCGTGTACCCGCCCGCAAGCGTAAAGAGGTCGCGCGTCGCGGAATCCCGCGCCGAATCCGCCTCGTCCAAGGTGGACACCACCACGTCCTGCCTGATCGCCGTCGTGTTCCGCGCGCTCAGGTTCGCCAGCTGCGCAAACTGCGCTTTCAGCACCGCGTCCTTCGCCACCGCCGTCGAGCCGCTCGCGCAAGCCGCCGCGTACTCGCGCTCCATCGCGTCCGACAGCGCGTCCAGCTCCGTCGTGCGGGTCTTGCCGTTTACCTTTGCCACTGTTACCATATCCAAACTCCTCATGTATGTTTTTTGCTGAATTTAATGCCGAAAACCACTCCCAAACGCTGAAAGTGCGTCGGGAAAGCCGTGGGAACGCTCCCAAAGAGCGAAAACGTGCCGGGGAAGTCTTGGGAATGCTCCCGA
>JAAVAM010000069.1 GCA_014804085.1 Treponema sp.
CCGTACAGCGTGATTTTCTTTCCGCCTGCAAAAAATTCTTTTGTCATACTTTCATAAAACCTTGTAAATCGGAAAAACCGAGTTCGCGGTAAAATTGCTTCGCGCCGTCGGTGGATTCCAAATATAGTTTCCCGACGTTTTCCGCGCGGTCAATTTTCGCGTTTCGTCCAAAACGCAAACGCTATCGGGCAAATCCCGCAATCGTTTTTCAAATAAAGAAAGGATCGTGTTGTCCATTATTGTCTCCTTGCAGGCACTTGTTTCATTCTCATACTGTTTTATACATTTTATCTTATGCCACGATACAAAAATCATACCATATTTAAAAACCATGTCAAGTACGCAGAATAATAGTATATAGTATTAAAAAACATACTAGCAAATAGTGAGTAGTGCGGAGCAAGTCAATATATTATAGTAGAAAAGAAGGGAGCATGCATATTCTTGTGTGGAGACGCGATAATTTGTTTTCCATACTCGCTTGTCTTTCGTTTGCGGTATGATATAATGACGGCATGACAAACGGCAATGTAGCGGATGGCATATTGATACGTATTGCAGAATTAGGCGACTTACATTTTTTGAAGACGCATGACAAACATATTTCAGAATCCGTATTGAAAAATGCAATCAGGCAAGAACATATTCTCATGGCAGAGATAAATGGCGAAATCATTGGGTGGCTTCGCTATAATTATTTTTGGGATAACACGCCGTTTATGAATATGCTTTTTATAGTGAGCGAATATCGCGGCAATAGATATGGAGCAAATCTAGTTGCGCATTGGGAAGAGCAGATGAAACAATCAGGTTTTCATGTAGTCATGACTTCAACGCAGGCAAATGAATGTGCGCAGCATTTTTATCAAAAACTTGGATACAATGCCATTGGCGGTTTTTTGATGGGAAACGAGCCTTATGAATTGATATTGTCAAAAGAAATATAAAATTCAATTTTACGGAGCAACATATTTATGGACATAAAAACGCAGTTCAATCTTGTCGCGGAGGAATATGACGCAAATCGCAGGAAATTCATTCCCTGCTTTGACGACTACTACGAAAGCACAACGCGATTCATCGCGGCGGGAATCGATGAGCCAAAGCGGATATTGGATTTGGGCGCAGGAACGGGGCTTTTGTCTTATTATTGGTATCAGCACTTTCCGAAGGCGGAGTATGTGCTTGTGGACGTGTCCGAGGAGATGCTGAAAATCGCGCGGAAGCGGTTCAGCGACATTGCCACGGTGGATTTTCAAATCATCGACTATGCGGACACGCTTCCAGAAGGAGATTTTGATGTCATCGTTTCGGCTTTGTCCGTTCATCATTTGGAAAATGACGGCAAAAAAAATCTGTTCGCGCGTGTTTATGAAAAATTGCCAAACGGCGGTCTTTTCGTGAATTACGACCAATTCTGCGCAGGGCAGCCGGACTTGGATAATTGGTTCGACTCGTACTGGGAAAGCCAGTTTATGCACAGTGGGCTGACGGCGCACGACATCACGTTGTGGAAAGAACGGCGAAAACTGGACCGGGAATGCTCCGTCGAACAGGAAACCGCAATGCTTCGCGAATGCGGCTTCAAGTCGGTCAAGTGCGTCTATTCCTGCCAGAAATTTTCGGTCATCGCGGCAATCAAGTAGGATTTGGGTGGAGGTCGCTTTCGCTTTGGGGAAGCACCGCCCGTTTGGGTTTTCGTCAAAATCACGCTGGGACGAGGAAAACCTGTTTGGGTGCGGCCTGCTTTCGCGCAGCGTACTGGTCGCGATGATTTGTCCGCAGTGTATTCCGCACAAGCGGGCGCGCTCAATCTGACCGGCTGACAGGGGAATCCTGCGTTCCAAAGCCGAGTCCGGCAAGCCAGGAAGTCACCAGTGCCTTTGCGTTTTTCATATCGCTGCGGGCTATGCCGAGCGCGTCAAGGACGGTCGTCTGCGGGAGTGCCGAGCGAATGTCCCTTACGGTGCGCGCAAGTCCGCCCGTGCCGTGGGCGCAGAACGGAATGACGGTCTTGCCGCTGAAATCGTACCGCTCCAAGAACGTGCGGACTGCCATGGGGATTGTGTTCCACCAGTTCGGATAGCCGAGGAAGACAATATCGTAGTCGTCCATGTTCTCTACGGAGCGTTTCAGCGCGGGGCGGGCGTTTTTCGCCTGTTCCCGCTTCGCCCTGCTCAGGCAGCCGTTGTAATCGCTCGGGTACGGATCGGCTACGACTATCGAAAACAAATCGCCGCCGGTCACCGCCTCGATATATCCCGCCATGATTGCGGTGTTTCCGACCGTGAGGCTGGCGGATGTCTCCGCGTCAAAGGCAGCTGAGCCGGACGGTGCGCCCGCCGTATTCTCTGCCCAAGTAAAATAGGCGATGAGAACCTTGTGCTTTGCAGGCACGGATTCAGGGGGAAGCGCATGTTGTGCGGAACAGGTCAACGCCGCCGACAGCAGCAGGAATATGCCGAGCACTGTTTTCATGCTGCGCTCCCTAAGGCGCAACCCGCACCGTCATCTGAATGCCGGAAGGCAATTCCCGCAGCACACCGTAATCGGAAGTCAGCTCACCGATTTTGATAATGTCCATGCCGAGCGTCTGCTCCTCTTTGTCAAACCAGACGGCAAACGAATTGTTCGCGGGGCAGTACGACAGTTCGCCTTTCGTAAACGTGCGCTTCCGCTCGCCCGCCGCGCTGATTGTGCCGCTGATGCCGCCGTAATATTCCCTGTCCGCATACCGGCTCAACCGCACGGTCTGCGGCAACAACGCCGTAAACGCCTGTGCGACCGCCGTATCATACAGCACACCCGTCAGCACCAGGTCGCCGGTAACCAGTTCTATGCGGGTCGGTGCAAAAGCCGTCACGTTCCGTGTACTATTGCCTTCAGCAAAGCAACATGCCGCCGCAAGCATCAGGCAGAACGCCGTCCATAGTTTTTTCATCGTCTTGACTCCTTTTCAATCGTTATTTTTGCCGCCGTCATTTTGTATGACGGTCACTTTCCACTCATCCGATGCTTCGGTGAGCGCAAATCTGTCGGCAATCGTTTCGGTGACGAACACTTCGCGAGCGTCGGTGACAAGCACCATGTCAAACCCGCCTTGCCCGCGCCAAAATGCGATTGCCTTTTCCGCGCCCATGACAAAACAGGCGGTCGAAAGCGCGTCGCAGTATTTTCCGTCGGCAGCGATGATTGAGACGGAGACAAGCCCGCTGTCCGCAGGTCTGCCCGTCCGGGGATTCATAATGTGATGATAGACGTTTCCGTCCTCGCCCGTAAAATTGCGCTGGTAGCCGCCCGACGTGATAATTGCCTGACCGTCCAGCCGCACCGAAGCAAATGCCCCGTCCCCAAACGGCGACCTGACTCCGATGTTCCAGTCCGTGCCGTCGTCTTTCCTGCCGATAAGCTGAACGTTGCCGCCCAAGTTCACGATTGCCGACTCAATGCCATATCCGCGCAGACAGTCAATGACCAGATCGCCGATATATCCTTTTGCGACCGCGCCCAAGTCAAGCTGCATGCCGTCAGGCACGGTGATGTCGTTTCCGTCAAGCAGGATTTTTTCGTAGCCGACGAGCGGAAGTACGCTGCTCATGCGCTCGTCTGAAGGTACGCCGTATTCGTCCGTCGTAAAGCCCCATGCGCGCACCACGGGATACACCGTGGGATCAAACACGCCGTCCGTTTTCCGTGCCATGTCGAGCGCATACGCAATGAGCCGCGCCGTCTCGACGCTGATCGTCCGCCTGATTCCGCCGCCATGATTGATGGCGTACAGTTCGCTCCGGGTGTTGGTGACCGACCATTTTTCCTCGCACTGTTCTATCAGCTGCCGCGCCGCCTGCAATGCTTCCGCCGCACCGTTCCCGTATGCCGACAGCGACACGTGCGTGTTCAGCGCAAAGAACTCCATCGTCTCTGCCGGTCTTGCCGTCCGTTTCGTCCGTCCGCCGCACCCGCAGAGAAAACACACCGCGCAAAAAGCGATTGCCGCGCCACGTGCTTTCATGGCAACGCGCCTCATCTCATGGCTGCCAGCGCGTCAATGTCGCTGCCAGAGCTTACGCGGCGACCCGTTTTCCAGACTGCCTGAGGCGCGGAGCGGCGCAAATTCGTCCCGCTCGATCCCATGCCGCTTCCGCCTGACGTGCAGAACGGAATCACGGTCTTTCCCGCAAAATTATGGCTTTCAAGGAACGTATAGATGATCTGAGGTGCCTGCCCCCACCAAATAGGATAGCCGATATACACCACGTCATACTGTTCCAGCTGCACGGCACTGCCGCTGATTTTGGGACGCGCCGCCGCGTCTTTCTGCTCCCTGTTCGCGCGACAGTCCGTAGTATAATCCAAATCGGCCGCCGTATACGGAACTTCAGGAACAATGCGGTATATATCCGCCCCAAGCCGCGCCTGCAATGCTTCCGCCCGTCCTTTAGTCGTATTCGTGCATGAAAAATACACGACCAGCGTGTTCGGTGCGTTCCCGGCCGCAGATGTGCCTGCCGTTGGTTCGCCCGCCGCGCCTGAAAGAGCCGCGCCAAGCAGCACCGCCGCCGCAAAAAGAATTTTCACCTGTTTCATCATTTCCTCCAAAAGTGAACATATAATCGTATCCGACAATTGCAGTATACTGCCAATCGGATAGTATATCTAATACTTATTTTTCATAATGATATATGCAAAACACGCATGTGCGTTTTAGCGCGGCAATTGCCCAACACCGCTCGCCGCGCCCTGCGTCAAGGCATCGGCGGCTGCTTTCCTTTGGGCAGTGTCTTTTTGTATTCCGTTCCCCATGCCATCAAGGCATCGAACACGGGCTTCAATGTCTTGCCGAGGACAGAAAGCGAGTATTCCACACGGGGCGGCATTTCCGCGAACACTTTCCGTCGGACAAGACCGTCGGCTTCCAGCGCGCGCAGGTTGTCAGTCAGGACTTTCTTGCTGATACCGGGAACGTTCTTGATAAAGTCAGTGAACCGCTGCGTGCCGCCGTACATCATATTGCGGATAATCAGCAGTTTCCATTTGTTGCCAATCAGCCGCACCGTCGTCGCCACGGGACAGTCGGGCAGCTCGTCTTTTGTCAGCATGGCATCGTCTCCTTGCCAACAATATAGCATAAGACAGCCGCCACGCCAATAGTTCAAAAAAGAAACCATGTCACCAATCTATTATCAGATAATAGATTGGTGACTTTTCTTGCCTTGAGCCATGGTTTCCGTTATACTTGCGGACAGCAAACGGCAGACGTTTGCAAGGAGAATCTTATGAAGAATTACGACAAAATCAGCAGCACGAACGCACCGCGCACGGAACTTCACGATGCCCTGGGACTGACGGGAGCAGAAATCAGCATCAACACGCTAGCCGCGGGAACAGGCGTACCGTTCGTCCATGCGCACAAGCAGAACGAAGAGATTTACGCGATTCTTGAGGGCACGGGTCACGCCGTCATCGATGGCGAGGAAGTCAGTCTTGCGGCGGGCGACTTTGTGCGTATCAGTCCGGCGGCAAAGCGGCAGTTTTTCGCCGCAGACGATGCCGCGCTCAAATACCTGTGCATACAGGTAAAGGCGCATTCGATCGAAGGCTATACGGCGGCTGACGCGGTGATGTAACGGCGGCAGGGCAAGACAACATTACAGAAGGCACAGCATGGATTATGAAGTAGTGGCCGTCAAAGACTTTACCGTCATCGGCTTTGAGCGGGACTTCTCGTCTGAGGATTCCTATACCACCGTGCCGAAATTCTGGGACGACATCAGCGACCAGTATTTCAGCAGGCTCTGGGGCGGAAAAACGCCCGAAACGCCGCAGGAAAAAGCAGTCATGGAACACGGCATCGGCGAATTCGCCGTCTGCATTGACGGCGCAGGCGGCGGAAAATTCCGCTACCTGATCGCGGGCGTGTACAAAGGCGGCGACATTCCAAACGGCATGACGACATTTGACGTTCCCGGCGGCGACTGGGCAAAATTCCGCGCGGTCGGTCCGCTTCCCGGATCGCTTCAGGCAGTAAACACGCGCGTCTTCAAGGAATGGCTTCCCGCAAACCCCGACTGGGAAGCCGCCGGACAATGCAACATCGAATGGTACAGCAACGGCGACCCCGACAGCCCCGGCTACCAGAGCGAAATCTGGCTGCCCGTCAGGCGCAGGAAATGATAGCGGACGGCAGCACGTACCTGCCGTTACCATGCTTTCCGCCTATATCACGCCATAGAAACAAAGTATTTGCCATCAACGCGGCGAGCGTGTATCCTTATAGAAAGGAGATTCGCATCGCCCTAAAAACGCCTGCGAAGTCATGTAATGCACGTATTACTTTTTAACGGAAGTCCGAAAGCAAACGGCTGTACATTTACCGCCCTTTCGAAAATTGCAAGCATACTCAACGCGCAGGGCATTGAAACGGAAATCCTGCAAATAGGCAATAAGCCTGTGCAGGATTGCATCGGCTGCAACGGTTGTGCAGATAAAGGTATATGCATATTCGCTGACGACTGCGTGAACGAATGGATAGAGAAAGCAAAGTCGGCAGAAGGTTTTGTATTCGGCACGCCCGTGTATTATGCGCATCCGTCGGGGCGTATCCTTTCTGCTATGGACAGGCTGTTCTACGCGGGCGGAAAGGCGTTTGCGCATAAGCCCGCGGCGGTCATCGCATCCGCACGGCGCGCAGGCACGACGGCAACGCTCGATGCAATCTCAAAATATTTGGGCATAGCGGAAATGCCCGTCATATCTTCCACTTATTGGAACATGGTGCACGGCAACACGCCCGAGCAAGTCAAGCAAGACGCAGAAGGCTTGCAGACAATGCGCAATATCGGCGCGAACATGGCGTGGCTATTGCACTGTATCGAAACGGGCAAACAATCGGGCATTACCGTACCGCAGACGGAAAATGCTATTAGGACGAATTTCATCAGATAAAACAGAGGAGATAGAAATCATGTTAGGAAATTTCACGTACTCAAACCCCACCAAGCTCTACTTTGGCAAGGACGCTTTGGACGGACTGAACGAGGAACTGCCCAAATACGGCAAGAACGTTTTGCTCGTGTACGGCGGCGGCTCTATCAAGAAAAACGGCATCTACGACAAAGTAGTCGCCCTGCTCAAAGCGAACGGCAAAGAGATTTATGAGGATGCGGGCGTTATGCCCAATCCCACGAACAAGAAACTCAACGAAGGCATCGAACGGGCGCGGGCGGCAAAAGCCGACTTGATTTTGGCCGTAGGCGGCGGTTCGGTCTGCGACTACGCAAAAGCCGTCTCCGTTTCGGTACACTGCAACGACGACGCGTGGGAAAAATACTTCATCCGTTTTGAAGAGCCGACCTGCGACATTATCCCTGTCGGCTGCGTCCTGACCATGGTCGGCACGGGCAGCGAAATGAACGGCGGCTCGGTTATCACCAATCACGAGCAGAAACTAAAAATCGGACACGTCTTCGGCGACAGCGTTTTCCCCAAGTTTTCGATCATGAATCCCGAATTCACCTATACGCTGCCGAAATATCAGATGATTTCTGGCATATACGATATCATGTCGCACATTCTTGAGCAGTATTTTTCGGGGACGGACGACAACACGTCGGATTATATTATGGAAGGACTTTTGCGCTCGCTCATCCACAGCGCGAATGTCGCCGTTGAGAATCCCACCGACTACGAAGCACGCTCAAACATCATGTGGACGGCGACATGGGCGTTAAACACGCTCGTCGCAAAGGGCAAGGCCACCGACTGGATGGTACACATGCTCGGTCAGGCGGTTGCGGCATATACCGACGCAACGCACGGCATGACGCTCGCCGCCGTTACGATGCCGTATTACAAACACATTCTGCCTTACGGCACGGTAAAATTTGCCCGCTATGCCGTGAACGTCTGGAACGTCAGCCCCGAAGGCAAGACGGAAAAGCAAGTTGCCGAAGAAGGTTTGGAGGCTATGGAAACATGGATGCGCAAAATCGGGCTGGTGATGAACATAACCGAACTCGGCGCGACAGAGGAAATGCTCGACGGCATGGTAAAAAGCACGCTCATTATGAACGGCGGCTACAAAGTCATGGACGAAAAAGACATCCGCGCCGTTTTGCAGGCGAGTTTCTAATTGAAGCAGAAGCATAAACCATGAAAAAGCTTTTGGGAGTCTTGGCAATCGGCGCGACATTGTTCGACTATGCGGCTTGCGCGGGAGCGGAGCGCGGCGCAAAAGGTAACGCGCCTACCGTCACGCTCAACAGCGAATATGAAATGCCCACGCTCGGATTGGGCACATACAGTCTGCACGGCGAAACTTGCAAGAACGCCGTAAAGTCCGCGCTTTCGCAAGGATACCGTTTGATCGACACCGCCTACATGTACGGAAACGAAACGGA
>JAAVAM010000001.1 GCA_014804085.1 Treponema sp.
AAATCTTATCCTTGAAAACTTGACTATCCAAAACACAGATACCAATGACCAGTCAGAGGCAATTGCCACTGACGGCACGGGCAACCTCGCCGCCTACAACTGTTCGTTTTTGAGCCATCAGGATACTATCCGTACCGTCGGCAAGGCATGGTTCTACAAATGCTATGTTGAGGGCGATGTAGACTTCCTGTGGATGGAGTCTCCGGGCAAGGTTGCGCTGTACGAAGCGTGTGTCCTCCGCGCCGTAAATGACCGCACGGACAAAGCATATTTTGCCGCACCGCGCATGAGCCGCGCAAGCAAAGTCAACAAAGGGCTTGTCATCTACAACTCTACGCTTGAGGCGGAAGATATGGAGGTGTACCTCGGACGGAACGTATGGCCCGGTTCTGAAGAGTACAAAAACGTCGCCGTTATTGGAAGCACGTTCTACGGAACACTGCATGGCGATGTGTGGTACAGAGATGCCGACGGCACGTCTGACCAGCAACATGTCGGCTTCAAGACCGACAGCAACTTCGGGAGATCCTCAAAAGGCTACGGTACTATCTTGACCTCGGCGGCAGTCAGCGCGGAATACGGGGGACGAACAAACATCATGAACCGCGTGTACGACACCATTGCCCAAAGATTCAAGCCGGAGCAAGAGAGCACACACTGGGACATCAACAAACTTGCCGCTGACAGGAACTGGAACGTAGTAACGGACACGTCAAAACACCTGCTTGACGGCGAGACGGAGACGGTAACGGTGTCCTACGATTTGTCCGGCGAAACGTTGCCCAGCAAACTGACAATCACTGGCTTCACTCACCACTCTAGCGGCTCTGCTACCGGCGGCAACGGAAGCACGATTACCGTTCCCCTCACGGGAAAAGCGGTCGTCACCGTCACGGGAATCTATTCAGGCAACGGCACTATTAAAGCGGGAGAGCAGGGCGAGGCAGTGTACGACTTTGGCACTGGCTCGACAAGCAAAAGCGCCGAAAAAGGCTATGTCGTCTATAACGCGAGCGCAACGTCAGTCATCATCGCACCAACAAGCTCGACATACATCACCAAGATTGAAGTCGAGTATGACAACACCGTTACGTTCACGCCCGTAACGGCGATTGCCGTATCGGGGGACTCAACCACCTACACGGTCGGCGTACCGCTCAAACTTTCGGCGGCGGTAACCCCCGGAAACGCGACGAATCGCGACGTGAAATGGTCATCCTCTGACGAAGCTGTCGGAAAAATCGATGAGTACAGCGGCACCGTCACGTTCGCAAGTGCTGGACAAGTAACGTTCACCGCGACCGCCCGTGACGGAAGCGGCAAATCTGGCACTATCACCTGCACTCCCGAAGCGGCGACCTGGACGAGCGCGGAATGGTACGATTCAAAAGATTCCTCTTCCACCACAGCAAGCGGCAATGGCACTGGTCTTGGTGGATCTGCCGGAGAGAACAACAGCGTGTTTACGCTCGGAGCAGGAGTCGGCGGAGTAACATTGGGCGGGGCAAAAACAGTAACAGGTATCAATAACGAAGCATTGAAGATTTCGACCGGGTTGAAGATGAATTCAAGCGGAACAGTCACATTCTCCGTGACAAAAAATGCGACTGTCCTTGTCAAAACGGGGCACTGTCCTACTGGTAGCAACGCAACAAACGACACGCTTAAAATTACTGCTTCTAATGGAACGGCTACGGCTGATGCTTCAAACCCAAGCGAAAAACCGACAGCGGACGCTGATTACAAATGGACGCTGACACCGGGAACATACACAATCGGACGGGGAGGCAGCGGGTACGGGCCTTCGATTTACTATGTCAGAGTTGACATCACCGAGTAATGCGTGATCGCAACGGATACGTTCCCCTGTATAAAGCACCGGGGCGTATCCACTCCCGCCGTGCGGAGCATTGCACGGCAGCCAGTGCGGGCAGGTGTTCCTTGCGGAGCAGCCCTGCCCGCGCGGCGGCAATTCCGTAATCTGCGCCGGGGTGCGCGGGGTCTGTCGGCTTCCTCCCGACTTCCCCGCCCCCCGGCGTTTCCGTCTGCGCGGCGGTTGTTTTGTGCAAGCATTCATGCTATAATCGTGCGGAGGGTAGCCATGAACGGGTATACGGAAACGCAGAAAGAAAAAGACTTTCAGTTTTTCAAGGACATAAACGAAGATTTTTTCGCCAAGAACGGGCATGCATTCCTCGCCATCAAGGATGAGCGCGTCATCGGCACTGCCGAGAGCGTTCCCGCGCTCATCGAAAACATGCAAGCACAGTCTTTTGACGCAGGAACATACCTCATACAGGAATGCACGGGAGATGAGTCCGCATACACGACCACTATTATGAGCCTCCTTGTGCAGGGGTGCGAGAATGGCTGAATACTATGCGTTCACACTGAATCCCGGCAACAGGCTTACTCGGCTTAAGACAAATGCGCTCGTTCTGTCAGACGTGAGAGACACGACGACGACCTGTATCCCAAAAATGTGGAATGCCATTTGGGATACAGGCGCGACAAAAACCTGCATAACGAAGCGTATCGCAGATGACTTGAACCTCATCCCCATTGGGCGGGCAACAATCAACACTGCAAACGGCATCATCACCACCAACACCTATTCCGTGCATATCGGGTTACCGAACGGCGTTACAATTCAAAACATACTTGTTTCTTGTGCCAACCTCGGAGCAGATACCGACATTCTTATCGGCATGGACATCATAACGCTCGGCGACTTCTCTATCACGAATGTGAACGGGAAAACCGTTTTCAGCTTCCGCATTCCGTCGGTCGAGGAAGTTGACTTCCAGAAAGCGTAAGCCCCTCACTCCTCGTACCCGTCCTGCGCGTACATGCCGAACGGGTCGCGCCAGCGGGTGTCGTCCGCGTAGTTGATTTCGCGCAGGTAGAGGCACTCAACCGTATATGGCTCGGCGGGCGCGTCGGGGAGGAACGAATCCAGGCTGATGACGCACGTCGCCTGCGAGTGGGGCGCGATGTCCGCCGCACACGGGACGGTCATACTGTCCGCGCCGTCAAACGGGCTTGCGCCGTCCGCGTCAGAAAGCCGGAGCGACACCGTGAACGCGCACACGGTCTTTTCCGTCCCGTTCTGGAGCGTCAGGCACAGCCCCGCAAGGCGGTGGATTCCCGCGCGCTCCCCTACTTCCATATACACGTCCGCCACCTCATACGGGCAGCCGAACGGGCCGAGCGTGGCACAGCCGGTCAAAAACGCCAGCAGCGCGCAGGCGGCGCACGTCAGTCTCTTGTCATACCGTTTTTTCATCAAAAAACCTCCTCAATCTCTCTCCGTGTCCTTGTGCCGGGCGGCGGACGGTCTCCCTAGCCGTCGGCGCGTTCTGCCTCGCAGACGATGCGGCCGCTGTCCAGGCGGTAATACGCATACCGCACGCCGTCCAGCCGCCTGACCTCGCCGATTTTGTCACGGGCGGGCTGTGGTGCGGCGACATGGCGCGGGCGCACTACCGCGGGCGGCAGGAGGGCGGCGGGGGCAAACAGCGGCGCGTACCGGGCGAGCGTCCACAGCAGCGACGGCGTTCCGGGCTGCCGCAGTCCCGCCGCAAAGGTCAGCGTCACGTCGCACCCGTCCGTACTGCCGCGCACCGCAAAGGCCCGTTCTCTCCAGCCGCACAGCCCTGCCTGTTCCGCGCACAGCCTGAGCGCAAGACCGAGCGCGTCATGCCCGACATAATAGCGCACGGTGACCGCATCGCCGTCCGCCTCCCCGCGCAATATTGACGCGCCGCAGGGGGCGAGCGCGTCGCGCACGGCACACAGCACGTCCGCCGCAGCCGCCGCGTTTTCTGCCGCGCCTGTCGGCGGCACACCGGCGCGTACCGCCACCTCAAAGCCCTCCCCGCCGCCGCTGAGCGAGACGGCGCACCGCTCGCCGGACGCGACTGCCTGGGGGCGGCAACCCGTGACACTAAGCGAGCACGTGCCGTCCTGCCATGCCGCCGCCGTCAGCGTACCGCCGCTCCGCGCCACCGCCGCAAGCAGCGCGGCAACCGTTTCGTCCTGTACGCGCGGCAGTGCCGCCGTCTTTCTGTCTGTCATCATCTATTCCCCTTGCTTCCGTTTTTCCTTGCTCCCTGTTATAGGCGCAGAAACGCGAAAAATCGCAAAAAGGTCAGTATTTTCATAAAAATCGTCGGTTTTGTCTTGCATTCTGTCCGTTTTGGGCGGTACAATACTAGCATGATTTGCCTGTGGCAGCAGGATGACGGGGTATTCGTCCGCAAGGAACAAAAAGAAATCGACTCAAAACGACGCGCCTGGGTGGATGCCCGCAACGTGACTGCCGACGACATGCACGAGCTTGAGGAGACATACCGCATTGACCACGAGCAGATGCTCGACATCGTTGATCCCGACGAGCTTTCCCGCATCGAAAAAGACGACGGCTGCGTGACCGCCATCCTCCGCCTGCCCGTGTTCGACCCCACGGCAACGCCGCAGTATTTTACCGCGCCCGTGGGCATCATCATGCTCCCCGACCGGATCATCACGATCTGCTGGACGGACTGCGAGGTGCTGAAGGACATCTCCGCGAACAGGATCAAGGACCTGACGCTGGACGACTTTCCGGCGTTCATCATCAGGATTCTGAGCCGCGCCCACACGATGTTCCTGCGCTACCTGAAAGAGATTTACCGCCGCACCGTCAGCATTCAGCAGGAATTGCAGGAGGCAGTGGCGAACAGCGAGCTGATCCAGCTGCTCAACATGGAAAAGTCGCTCACCACGTTCGCCACGTCGCTGCGTTCGAACCAGCAGCTGCTCGAAAAAATCCGCAAGACCCGCATCCTCACGCTCGACGGCGACGACCGCGAATGGCTGGACGACGTGGAGATTGATTCCCGGCAGGCAATGGAGATGGCGGACACCTACAGCACGATCACGGTCGGCACGATGGACACGTTCGCGTCGGTCATCAGCAACAACATGAACATGGTGATGAAACGGCTCACCGTGTTCTCAATCGCGCTGGCAATCCCCACGATTATCACCAGCTTTATGGGCATGAATATCCGCCTGCCCTGGGGGAACGCCGCAAGCTGGGCGGGCGCGATCGCCATAACGGGGCTGTGCGCCGTGAGCTTTACCGTCGCCTATATCCTGCTGGAAGTATCGCCTTTCAAGAAAAACAAACGCACACGGAGAAGCAAGCCATGAAACATATCATTGCGGCGGCGTTCTGCCTGCTTTCGGCGGCATGGTGCGCCGCGCAGAAATCGTTTAACCCGGTCGATGCCGTGCGGCTCGGTCCTGCGGCGCGGGAGGGATTCGACACGTTCGTCATTGGCGAGGGCAGCCAGTCGTACACCGCGCAACGCTGGGTCGCGCCGTTCGCCATGAACCGCTATGAGACGACCTACGCGCTGTGGTATCTTATCCGCACCGACGCGGAGAAGCGCGGCTACGTGTTCATGCATCCGGGGCAGGAAGGGTCGGACGGACGGCGCGGGGCGGCTCCCACCAAAAAAGGGCTGCACCACCCCGTCACGATGGTCTCCTGGTACGACGTGGTGGTCTGGTGCAACGCGTTCAGCGAATACTGCGGCTACAAGCCGTGCTACACGTACAAGGGCGCGGTCATCAAAGATTCGAGCGATACGTCGCACCTTGACCTGGCGGAATGCAACTGGACCGCGAACGGCTGGCGGCTTCCCACCGAGGCGGAATGGGAGTACGCCGCGCGCAAGACGGCGGCCGGTTTTCAGAGCGGCGCATTGTGCAGCGGGCAGGTGGATGCGGACGGCCACGACGACGTAGACATTCCCGAAGACGAGGTTGCCTGGACGACGGCAAACGCGGACGGCACGCACATCGTCGGAACGGCTGGCTCGCCGTTCACGGACGACGCACCGCCCGCGCCCGGCGGCGGCAACCCCAACGGCGCGGGGCTTTTTGACATGAGCGGCAATATCCTTGAATTCTGCTGGGACTGGTACGGAACGTATATCGAAATACCGCCGGAAAAACGCGCCATCGGGGCGGCGGCGGGCAGCAGCCGCGTCAGCCGGGGCGGCAGCTGGAGCGCGTACAACCCGTTTGCCTACGCGGGCGACCGCTACAACTACGACCCCAACGAATGCTATAATTACATGGGATTCCGCTTCTGCCGGACAGTGCCGTAATCCTTACAGCGTCCGCAGCTCGGCTTTGGTCACGTGCCAGCCGTCAGCGTTTTTTTCGCATTCCAGCCAGCCGTATTTGCCTTCGGCAAGCGAGCCGGGATTGATGATGGTGGTCGTCCCGATATGGTCGATTCCCGCGCTCTCATGGATATGCCCCGTGACGACGGCGAGCGGCGAGGTCTGTTCGATGAACGCGCGGAGCGACGCGCTTCCCACATGCGCGCCGTTCGGGAGCAGGTCACATGCCGTGTCCTTGGGCGGGTTGTGCATGATGAGCAGCAGGTTGTTCCAATGTCCGTCAGCGTCCGCGCCCTCCGGCGCATCCGTCACCACGGCAAAGTCGCCGACCAGTTCATCCTCATCACGCTCAAACGGTGTCGTACCCGTAAAGCGCGAGCCGCCGCCGCTTCCGGCAAACGCAAGACCTTCGTGCCAGGCGATGCTTCCCTGCACGCTGATGTCCGCGTCCTCAAGCCGCGCAAGGAATGCGGGTTCGTCGCAGTTGCCGAGCACGGCGAATATGACCTCGTGCTTGGCGCAGAGTTTTTTGAGCACGGGCAACGCCGTCTCCGTGTGGGCGAACTGCGCGAAATCCCCGCCGAACAGCACCGCGTCCGCCTCCGCGAACGCCGCGTCCAACCGGTCAAGCGCGGCAACGTCGCCGTGAATGTCCGAAAGCACCAGAAATTTCATATTGTCTCCTTATAATGACTCCATGACTGCTTTGAGCGCGTCCATCTGTGCGCGCGTGCCGATCGTAATGCGCAGGAAGTCCTCAATGCCCGCCGCAGAAAAATGGCGCACCAGAATGCCCGCCGCCTTGATGGCGCGGTAGGTCTCCTCCGCGCGCACGCCGTCTTTCTTGGCAAAGACAAAATTCGTCTGGCTCGGCAGGACAAACCACCCGCGCGCGCGCAGGAACGCGGCAAAATCGTCGCGCTCGCAGACAATGAGCCGGGCGCAGCGGGCGTAATAGCCCGCGTCGCCGCAGGCGGCAATACCGAGCCGCTGTGCCATGACATCGACCGGGAAGTGGTTGAGCGAATTCTTGACGGTCGTCAAATGGGCGACCAATTCGGGGGAGGCAACCACATAGCCCAGGCGCATGCCCGCGCCGCACAGGCTCTTGCTGAACGTGCGCACGATCAGCAGGTTCTTGTGCTCGGCAAGCAGCGGAATGCAGCTCTCGCCGCCAAAATCGACATACGCCTCGTCCACCACGAACACGCGGTCTTTGGGGGCGGCGCGTATCATCGCGTCCACCTGCGCGCGGGTCAGGCCGATTCCCGTGGGCGCGTTGGGATTGGCAAAAATGATGCCGCTGTCCGTCGCGTTCGCCTCGGCGAGCATGTTCTGCGTGTCAAGCGACCAGTCGGAGCGGAGCGGGACGGCGTTCAGGGGAATCGCGTAGAAGCCCGCGTACACGGGATAAAAACTGTATGTGAACGACGGAAGCACCACCGGGCGGTCGCTGTCAAAGAAGGCGTAGAACACGAAGCTCAGCACCTCGTCGCTGCCGTTCCCGCAGTACACCATATCGGGCGTGACGGCAAACGGAATCCGATCCTGCGCCGACGGCGAACATACCGCGCCGCTGCCGTTCTTTTTGCCGCCGCGCAGTTCCGTGCGGCACAGCACGCCGCCCGTCTGGTTGAGCATGGCGGCAATGGCGGACTTGAGCGCGTTCGAGTCGGGGTCGGGGTACAGACCGAGCCGCGCGGCGTATTTGCGCGCGACGCGCACCGCCGTCTTTGCCACCACCGGCGACGGCGGATAGGGATTCTCGTTCGCGTTGAGCTTTATGTAATCCCGGTCCTTGGGCTGCTCGCCCGGCACGTAGGGATGCAGGTTTTTCATGCGTTCGGTTGTCATACGCACAGTATAGCGCGATACGGGAAAATAATCTACGTATGCGCATACTTGTAAGACCCCCGCGTTTTATGCTACACTGATGCTATGGCGACAACGGCAAATATCCTTACCCTGCTCAAATTCTTTGCGGGAAAGCAAGGCGATGGCATCGTTGCATACGGTGATTTCGTCGAATACCTCAAACGGTATGCGGAGCATCACCTGGACGAACAGCCCGCCCTTGCCGCCTACGTGAGCGATCCCGTGCCGCCGTTGCAGGCAGAGCTGGCAAAGCTGGCGGAAAAACGGCAGGTCACGGTCATCGACACCGCGCCCGGCAAGCAGGGCATTGTGATCGTGCCGTTCTACATCGACCGCTTTGCCGACCGTTACAAGGACTTGCTCGCCAATCCGGGACAGCCGTTCCCGTCGCCCAGTGACCTGCCCAAAAGCGTGCCGCAGGAAATCATCTCACGCCAGGACGCGACCAACTTGCTGTACGCGTTGCTCGATCAGCCGGAGACGAGCGACAAATCGCTCTACGCCCTGACGCTCCCCAACGACATGCCGCCCATCCTGCTGCCGTCGAGCGTCCCCGCGCCGCTGCTCATTGCGGCGAGCCTGGCAAAACTCCGCCTGCTGCTGTCCAAGGGCGACCACCACGACTATTTCCTCAAGAAGATGACGATCTCCAACCCGGGGCGTGAGATGACGGCAAAGAATTTCTTTAACAAATTCGCCGACCAGCCCGACTCCGGCATGGAGCTGTTGCAGGAATCGGGCGAGCTGTTCTACCTGTGGAATCAGCTCTGCTATTTTATCCGGCAGGACTATGAGAAAATCAAGGAATACACGAGCGATGACATTTCCCGCTTGCAGGCAATAACGATCGTCGAGCTTGCCGCCAACTATTACAAGACCAAAGCGCACGAGGACGACCAGAAGGCGGCCGCGTTCGCGGCGCTCAAGGAGCAGATGCAGCGGCCGCCCTACGCCTTTACGGTTGACGCGATCATCAAATTCTGCGACGCAAAAGGCGCGCCGTTGCTCAGCTCCTACAGCGAAGAGGAACTCAAATCCTGGATCCAGTCAAAATCAACGCAGAGCGGCGGGGATGACCTGCCCGACCTGCTCATCTTCAAGACCGCCGACAACGAACGGTATTTTATCTTCAAGAACAAAGTCATGCCGCTCATCGTGCGCCTGTGCGCCGATGCCCGCGTGACCGTCAGGGACAGTATCAGCAAGCACTGGGATGCCGTCATGCGCAACTACCAGACGCTTCCCGAAATGAAGAATCAGGACGACTTTGAGCGGCGCGTGGAGCGGGAAGTGCAGGAGCAAGTGCCGCTGCTGTACGCGCTGCTGCACGCCAGTTTCCTGCCGCTCATTGCGAGCGAGCGCGGCGACGAGACGGAACAGCGGGTCATGCTGTATGAGAACGGCAACCTCGTCCCCTACAGCGAGCTTCTGCTGATGAACCGCGCCGAACTGTACACGGGTACGCGGCTGCTGCTCCCGTTCTGGTATACCATGCCCCTCGTCTCATGGCTCGCCAAGCTGTTCTCAGGGTCGTCCAAGAAAAGCACGGCAAAGCACAAGAATTCTGCCGAGCAGTACCGCGAAAGCGAGGCAGAAAAGCGGCGGCAGGATGCGGCGGATGCCGAGATCGCAAAGAACCCGAACGTGAGCAAAAAGATTGCCCTGCGTGAAGCCGCCCGCGATGCCGAGCAGGATCTGGTGCCGCGCTCATCCACCCTTGACCGCGAGCTGGAATCGTACTGCCGCCAGTGGAATCACCTCATCGGCAAGGAAAGCAACGCCAACCTGACCGAGGACGTCAACACGCTCATCCGCGACTACGTGCGCAAGACCCTGCGCTCGTTCAAATCGACCTCGCTCACCGTTGACCGCATCAAGAACATGGCGGAGACGATTGTCTCCGCGCGCGGCCTGCAAAAAATCAAGAACCGCGACGCGCTGTTCATGTACACGCAGCTGTATATCGTCAAGCTGATAAAAAACCTCCCGACCTAAGCCCCGCAACAATTTCTGCATTTTTTTCCGCAAAAAGTGGTCTTTTTTGCATTTCAGCGTCTATAAAGAGACGTGCAGGCAGAAACGCCTGCGCGTATTTTTTGTTCCGGCCGGAACGAACGGAGAAATGCGTATGAATGGAATGAACCAAATCATCCTGGAGGGGAACGTCGTCCGCACGCCCCTGGTAAAAGACACGCCCAACGGAAACCGCGTGTGCGTCATGCCGATTGCCGTCAACCGCTCCTACAAGGGGCGCGACGGCGCAGAAATCGACGAAGTGGGCTACTATGACGTGGAGGCATGGGGCGAAAAACTGGCCAACAGCATCGAAAAATGCGGGTGGAAAGGACGCGGCGTGCGCGTGGTCGGCAGGCTCAAGCAGAACCGCTGGCGCACCGCCGACGGCAAGGCGATGAGCAAAGTGCTTATCGTGGCGGAACACCTGGACTTCAAGCCCGTGCCGCGCAGGCAGGGCGACGGAAACGCGGACGGCACGGCAGAAGCGATGCCGTTTGCGGACAACTATGAAGAAGATGCCGACGCGGAAATCGCGAACCTGCACGCAGCGGCGGCAGGACGGCGCGCCGAACAGGAGGCCGGCGAAACCGTATTCTGACCGGCGGCGCGGGAAGACGCTCCGCAGCCGGGCATGTACGCCGTCCGGTTACGGCACACGCTTCCCGCGCCGACCGTTCCCTTTTGCGCCGCCGCGCTTTGCGCCCCGCCCCTGCCGGGCGGCAGAACCCGCACCGCCACGCGCGGACTGCGCGGAACGTTCGGCGGCGCGCTCATTGCTCGCGCGGTACTCTTCCATGCGTTCGGGACTGTAAAAGCCGTCTTTCCAGTTGAACCGCGACGTTTCGGGAACGGGCAGCTTCTTGAGCATCGCCGTCTTTACCAGCTTCAGCTCGCCCCGGCTCACCTTGGTCTTGGAAAAATCGATGAGCACACGGTGAAAGCCCTCGTGGTCAAGCATTTCGATTTTGTCCACGATAGAGAACGGCGCTTCGGGCATGACGAACGAACCGTCGGGCGTGGAATTCACCTTGAATTCCATCTCCTCTTTGTCGGTAAAATAGGTAAAGTCGTAGCTTTTTGGCAGCTTGAAGCGCATCCTGAACAGCGTGGGGTACGCATACGTCGTCACCAGCACACGGTCGCGCACGTTTTTCTCAAACGTCGCCTGCAAGTTGGCATACGAATTCTCAACCGGCGTGATGAACGCGCCGATGTCCTGATTCTCCAGCCAGCTGACCGCCCAGCGGTTGAACGTGTACAGGTACGGGCCGGCAATAATGTTCACGCCCTTGCCCCGCAGCAGGGCGATATGCGCGATATTGTTCGCCACAAACGTGGTGAACCCGTCCGCAATGCACTGGTCAAGGGTGACGGCAAGGTCGTCCTCGGTCGCCGCCGGGCAGTACGGGTCGAGCGAAATGATAATCTGCCGCTTTGAGAACGGCAGCGTCATCTTCAGGTCAAGCAAGTCCGCCTTGGTCTCACAGTTCAGCTCCAGAATGACGCGGACGGGGTGCTGCGACTGCACGGCGAACATGTCGCTGACGGTGGAAACCTGCATGTACAGCCCCGCGGGAAAATACGAAAGCTCGTTCTTTTCCACCGGCGTGAGGTCGAGCACGGGCAGTTTTTCCGCGCCCGGCTGTCGGCGGAACCGCCCGATGTCGGCGGGCAGCACACGGGCATACCGCTTTGACATCGCCTTGGTCTGGAGCAGGTACACGGAATCGCCGCAGGAAAAGCCCGCCGGAATGTCGATCCAGCGGTTGCCCTTGTCGTCGGTCTGCACGGTGCGCACCTTGTGGCTTTCGCGCCCGCTGTCGTCCTTGCGGTGCAGGCGCACGGAATCGCCCACCTCCGGCTCATACGATCCGCCCCTGAGGCATGCCATGCGCACGGGCATCGGCTCGGCGGTGGCATCGTCCTGCGCGCGCGGCGCGGCGGTCTGTATGCGGTCAATGACTCCCAGGTAGATGCCCGTGCCGCCCGCCTGCCGGGGATTCAGTATAGCATCGCCCGCGCCGTCCACGCCCGCCGCGCCCGTCTTGAAGCCGAACCAGTACGATGTCTTGGCGCGGGCAAAATCGGTGGCGAGCATACGCTTGGCGGCGGCGACCGAACCTTTCTTGTCCTCCTGCCAGTGATCCATCAGGTAACGGTAGGCGGCGACGACCGAGCCGACGTACTCCGCGCTCTTCATGCGCCCCTCAATCTTGAACGACTCCACCCCCAGCTGCATGAGATCGGGGATATGGTCGATCAGCTGCAAGTCCGACGGAGAAAAATAGTAGCCCTGCTCCGTCCCCTCGCCCATCTCCGCCGTGTAGAAGCGGCGGCAAGCCTGCGTACACATGCCCCGGTTGGCGGACTTGCCGCCCAGAAAACTGGAGAACAGGCACAGCCCGCTTTCGCTCACGCACAGCGCGCCGTGCACGAACACCTCAAGCTCCGCGGACGTGCGCGCCTTGATTGAGCGCAGCTCCTCCAAGCCCAGCTCGCGGGCAACGACGACGCGCTTCAGCCCCTCCTGTGCGAGCAGGTTCACGCCCGCCGCGCTCGCCACGTTCATCTGCGTTGAGCCGTGCAGGACAAGACCGGGGAAAAACTCCTGGCACATCCGCACCACGCCCAGATCCTGCACGATAAGCCCGTCCGGTCCCACCCGGTTCAGATAGGCAAGGAAGCGGTACAGGCGTTCGGCCTCGCGCTCCTCGCTCACGGTGTTGACGGTCACATAGATTTTCTTTCCCATTCGGTGCAGCGACTGCACCGCGCCCTCAAACTGATTCCAGGCGAAGTTTGCCGAGCGCAACCGCGCGTTAAAACTTTTCAGCCCCAAATACACCGCGTCCGCGCCCTCGCCGATCGCGGCATCCAATGCCTCCGGATTCCCGGCGGGCGCCAATAATTCTGCCATGCAAGCAGTATAGCACAGAACGGCGGACATGACTAGCAGACTATGGCGCGATGTGCTATACTACCCTCTGACGGTGCGCGGCATACTGCTTGCCGCCTCCGCCGCTCCAGTATACCGCTCAGCGGCACACGACGCACCCCGCACCGCACTCCTGCCCCAGTGCCACCAAACACCACGAACAGATGACCGACACGCACCTGTACAGGTGCGCCTATAAACCATGCACAGGTTTCTCTCCCTCACACTAGGCTGTTAGCACCCCTTACACGAGGCTGTAAGCATCCCTCACAGTAGTTTGTGAGACACCCTCACACGGGTTTGTAACGATCCCTCACACGGGTCTGTAACGGGCTCTCACCTGAGGCTGTAACAATCCCTTACATGAGGCTGTCCACGGCGACTGCGGGCGGCTGTTTTCGGCGTGTTGTAGCGAATTTCTTCGGCATGTTGAGGCAAATTCTTTCGGCGTTTTGTGGAAGTGTCCGTCAGCGTTTTTTCAGCCAGAAATGGCAAGACAAATCGGCTGAACGTGCGTTGCCCGCGCGATTTGTGCGCGAAAACTGCGTAAAAATACCGTTTTATGTCGGAAAATTACCATGAAGCCGTGGTATACTACCGTAATGGCATGTGCGGAATGCGTTCCGCGCAATGAGCCAGGCAAGGAGTTATACATGAAAAGAACGAGGACGTTCAGGCACGGCATGCTCGCGGGCATGGTCGCGCTCTCCATCATGGGGGGGGGTATTTTCTAGCCTGTTCCAACGATGACGGGGAAAATGAACCAAGCACTACCATTCTGACAGTCGGTACGCAAGAGTACCCCACCATCCAATCCGCGCTGAACGCAATCACGGGCAGCGGGGAGTACACCATCAAACTGCCGAAAGGCACGTACACCGAAAACTACCTGCACTACACCGGCGCGGCGACGGTCAAAATCTCCGGCGACACGGCGGAACAGTACGGCGCGGACGTTATCATCACCGGGCACGGCGAGAACATGACTCAGGAGCGGCAGCGCGAGCTGCTCGAATTCCAGGGCACGGGCAACCTTATCCTTGAGAACGTCTCCTTTGTGAGCGACTACAGCCGCAAGGACCATTCGGGCGACGTGCAGGCGGAAGTGGTCGGCTTTGACTCAACGGGCTATCTGGCGGCATACAACTGCGCGTTCAAGAGCCATCAGGACACGCTCCGCACGGTGGGCAAGGCGTGGTTCTACAAATGCTACGTGGAAGGCGACGTTGACTTTATCTGGATGGAATCTGCGGGCATCGTCGCGCTGTACGAGGACTGCGAGATTGTCTCCGTCTATGACGAATACGCGACGACGCATCGGACAGAAATCTGCGCGCCCCGCATGACCCCCACAAGCAAGGTGGGCAAAGGCATCGTCATCTACAACTCAACGGTCAAAGAGGACGAGAACGGCGACAAGCAGCAGACGTACCTCGCGCGCACACCATGGAATAAGTCCGCTGGCTACTGGAATCAGGTGGCGTACATCAAGACGACGATTTCCGGCGTAGAACCCGCACTGTGGTATGTGGGGAATCCCTGCAACACCGCCGACGGCATCGACCAGACAATCATCGGGTGGAAACTCTGCGGCGTGAGCGCGGAATCCTGCGGCTATGCGGGCAACGGCGACATCGTGAGCAGCGAGGACGTGGCAAAGGAATTCAGCGGCCGCCGCGCAATCCTCAACCGCCTGTACGACACGAGCGCGGGAAAATACAAGAAAGACAGCGAGACGCACTGGGACATCGACGCGCTCATCAAAAAGACGGGCTGGAACGTGGCGGCGGACACGTCAAAAGACCTGCTTGACGGCGAGACGGAAGCAAAAATCACGACCTACACGTTCGACAAAGAAATCAGCGAGTACCCCGACCTGACGGCGGACGGCTTTGCCAAAGAAAGCGGCAAAGCCCACGCGCAGGCAAAGAACGCGGGA
>JAAVAM010000070.1 GCA_014804085.1 Treponema sp.
GGAAACAGACTGTTTCTTCCGCATGAAACAATGTGTTTCTTCAGTAGGAAACAGACTGTTTCTTCCGCATGAAACGAAGTGTTTCTTCCGTAGGAAACAGATTGTTTCTTCCGTAGGAAACAATCTGTTTCACCCTATGAAACATGCTGAAACATTC
This sequence comes from Treponema sp., assembly GCA_014804085.1. Classification (GTDB taxonomy): domain Bacteria; phylum Spirochaetota; class Spirochaetia; order Treponematales; family Treponemataceae; genus Treponema_D. The sequence continues at coordinate 158 of JAAVAM010000070.1, forward strand.
GTCTTGTGCAGTCGAGTACTTCGTTCGTAAAAAAGCATCTTTTTTTGTGTTTTTTGGGGAAAAATGCAATTTCTGTGTCTATAAGAGTACCGAGGGGTGCTATGCAGATTTTTTCGTTTTCTCCGTTTGGGTATGAGGGCGCGTTGGTCGCCGTAGAAGTGGACTTGCGGCGCGGGATTCCCGCCGTTGACGTGGTGGGGCTTGCCGACGGCGCGGTCAAGGAAAGCCGCGAGCGGATGCGTTCGGCAATTCGGAACAGCGGGTTTCCGTTTCCGCCGGAGCGCGTGCTGATCAGCCTGTCTCCTGCCGACTTGAAGAAGGAGGGAGCCGGGTTCGATTTGGCGCTGGCACTTGCCGTGCTGTCCGCGAATGACCGCAAGAACGCTGCCGGTTCGGAACATGCCGATCCGTCGGATGCCGTGCTGGTGATGGGCGAGCTGGAGCTTTCCGGCGCGCTCCGCCCGGTAAAAGGCGTGAACGCGGCGGCAACAACGGCGGCGCAGGCGGGGATTACGCGGTGCGTCGTGAGCGCGGCGAATGGCGCGGAAGCCCGTGAGGTGCACGGCATGAAGGTGTTTGCCGCGGCAAACCTTGCGGAAGCCTACGCCGCGCTTTCCCGTCCCGAACTGTTCACGAGCGGTGAGCCGGTGGGGCGGTCGTCCGTGCCGCCGGGCGCGGTGGACGTGGACGGCGTGCTGTTTCCCGCGCTCCGTGCCGACGGCGACATGCGCGACGTGGCGGGGCAACGCCGTCTGGTGCGCGCGCTGCATGTTGCGGCGGCGGGCGGGCATAACGTGCTTGCGTTCGGTCCGCCTGGGTGCGGCAAGACGCTTGCCATGCAGCGGTTTCCGTCGTTGCTGCCGCTGCTCACGGTGGAAGAAGCGCAGTCGGTGACGCGCGTGCACAGTGTTGCGGGGCTGCTTTCCCCGCAGCAGCCGCTTATCCGCGAGCGTCCGTTCCGGCAGCCGCACCAGACGGCGAGCATTGAAGGCATGTGCGGGGGCGGCGCGTACTGCCGTCCGGGAGAAATCTCGCTCGCGCACCATGGCGTGCTTTTTCTGGACGAGGCGGCGGAATTCAAGACGAGCGTGTTGCAGATGCTGCGCGTTCCGTTGGAAAGCGGGACGGTTTCGCTCAGCCGTGCCGGTCGCACGACGGTGTACCCCGCGCAGTTCCAGCTGCTGCTCGCGGCAAATCCGTGCCCGTGCGGGAATTATGGCGTGAGCGGCAAACTCTGCCTGTGCAGCGGCAAGGCGGTGGAGCAGTACTGGCGTAAGTTCAGCGGTCCGCTCCTTGACCGTGTGGACATCCGTGTTCCCGTCTCCGTTCCCGACGAGCGGAGTGCGGACGCTCCGTACCGGTGTTCGAGCGAATCGCTGCGGGTGGAGATTGCGCGGGCGGTTGCCGTTCAGCGGCGGCGGCAGGGCAAGCGCAATGCGTATCTTATTCCGCAGGAAGTGGTGCAGTGGTGTCGGCTTGATACGGCGGGGCAGTCGTTTTTGGACACGGCGGCCGCGAACAACGATTTTTCCCCGCGCGCAGTCAGCAGTTGCCTGAAGCTTGCGCGCACGATTGCCGACATGAGCGGCTCGGAACGCATTGCGGTGGCGCACCTCAAGGAGGCGATCGATTTGCGCAGGAATGACGGGCCGTTCGCTTTTTTCGGCGGCGATGTATGATAGCGGGCAATAAAAAACGCGCGGGTGCGCGTTCTCGAATGTCCGTCAGTCCGTTGCGGAAAGACGGCTGATACCGGCTCTGAGACTTGAACTCAGACGCTTTTAGGGGCAAAGGATTTTGAGTCCTTCGTGTCTACCATTCCACCAAGCCGGCGTGTTCCTCACTATAGCAGAAATGCGCCGGGTTTGGCAAGGGGGCGTGGGGAGATTTTTCGGCTTTTGCCCGTGCCGCCGGAAGATTGGAAAAACGCGCGGAATATGGTAGTATCAGAGCGGTGGTTGCCATGTTGCAAGATTTTACCCATGCCGCGCCCGAAGCGGTGCTCAAGAGCGTGTTCGGCTATGATTCGTTCAGGCTCTTGCAGAAAGAGACGATTGACCACGTGCTGCACGGCCGCGATACGCTGGCGGTCATGCCGACGGGCGGCGGAAAGTCGCTGTGCTATCAGATTCCCGCACTCATCTTTGACGGGCTGACGGTGGTCGTTTCGCCGCTTATCTCGCTCATGCAGGATCAGGTGGCGGGCTTGCAGGCGGCGGGCATCAACGCGGTTTTCCTGAACAGCACGGTGGAATGGGGCGATTACCGGGACGCGGCGGATTCGATTCGTCGCGGCGACACAAAAATCGTCTATGTGTCGCCCGAAGGACTTGCCACGGCGCGTATCCGCGATTTATTGACCGACGGACGCGTGACGGTTCGGTGCATGACGATTGATGAGGCGCATTGCGTGAGCGAGTGGGGGCATGATTTCCGCCCCGACTACCTTGAGATTGCGGCGGTCAGGAAGCAGTTTCCGTCTGCGGTCTGCCTTGCGCTGACGGCAACGGCGACCAAACAAGTGCGCGACGACATCGTGCGCAACCTGCAATTGCAGAATCCGGCAGTGCTGGTCTCCAGCTTTGACCGCGCGAACGTGTACCTGAACGTCGTTCCCAAGCAGAACGGGCTGGGGCAGATTGTGGACTGCATCCGCCGGCATTGGGGCGAAAGCGGCATTGTCTATTGTTTCTCGCGCCGGCAGGTGGATTCGCTGACGGCGCAGCTCGAAAAGCTGGGCTACGCCGTGCTGAATTATCACGCGGGCTTGCCCGACACCGAGCGCGCCGCGCATCAGAACAAGTTTATCCGCGATGAAGTGCAGATTATGGTGGCGACGCTTGCGTTCGGCATGGGAATCGACAAGCCGAACGTGCGGTTTGTCATTCACCATGAGCTGCCCAAATCGCTCGAACAGTATTATCAGGAAATCGGGCGGGCGGGGCGTGACGGCTTGCCTGCCGAGGCGTTGCTGCTGTACAGCGCGGGCGACATGCACAAAATCCGGTACTTTTTTGACGAAGCCGCCGACAAGGAAAAATCGGAGCAGCTTTTGCAGGGCATGATTTCCTACGCCGCCGGTCGCACGTGCCGCCGGAAGGCTTTGCTCGGCTATTTTGGTGAGCGGTATAGTCCGGGCGAGGCGAATCGTCCTGCCGCGACGTGCTGCGACATCTGCGACCGTGGCGAGCTGCCGCTCGTTGACGTGACCGTTCCCGTGCAGAAACTGCTGAGCTGCATTATCCGCACGAACGCGCGGTTTGGCGCGCAGTATGTGATTGACGTGCTGCTCGGCTCGCGGCAGAAACGCATTCTTGACAATCACCATGACGCGCTTTCTACCTACGGCATTGGGCGCGAGCTTGACCGGGAGCAATGGTTCGCCGTGGTGAACGCGCTGCTTGACGCGGACTACCTGCGCAAGACCGAAGACTATGCCGTCTTGCAAATTACGGACAAAGGCGCGACCGCATTGCGCAACCGGGACGCGGTGCGGCTGCCGCTTGCCTTTGCCCGCGCAACTCCGGCGGCACAGTGGGGCGCGGACGGCGTGTTCGTGCCAAAGCAGCGCGCTGCGGCGGGCGCGAATGGCGGCATGCTGTTCCCCAAGCCGACGGGCAAGAAGTCAAAAAAACAGCTTTCCGCCGAGTACAACCAGAAAGTGGCGGACTCGCTTGCGGAGCGCGCCGAAAACCGCGTGCTGATTGACGCGCTCAAAAAATGGCGGCGCAGGGAAGCGGGCGAACAGAACGTGCCGCCGTACATCATTTTTGGCGACAAGACCTTGTACGAGCTTGTCGCCCTGCGCCCGCAGACGGCCGAGGACTTGCTGATGGTCACCGGCATTGGCGAAAGCAAGGCGGAGAAGTTCGGCGAGGCGATCCTGCGGGTCATCCGCGAGAACGCCGAGTAATCAAAATAGCCGCCGCGCCTCGACATAAAAGCGTTTTTCGCTCGCTTCGCCCATGGAAAAACTTTTGCGCGGGAGCGGACCGCGGCCGTTTATCGTGACAAAAAAACTGTCCTTTGCAATCGGCGGGAGCAGGATGCCCAGCTGCCCGTCCGTGCTGCCCAGCTGTACGGTTTCGTCCGTTCCGTGGATATAGTCGATTTCGATGCCTGCCGCTTGGTGCGCCGCGATGTATTCGTCCAGCGCGGGCTGGAGCGCGGCGATCGCAAGGTCGGTGATCGCCGTTTGCAGCAGTTGATACGTCGTTTTTCCCGCGTCCGTGGTGATAAGCCCGAACGGCGCGCCCTTTGCCGCGCGGTCGCTCACGCGGCGTTCCAGCTCTGCCGCGCTTCCGATTGTTTCCACTGTGCCGCCCAGTTTTTGCCGCAGGAAGGCAATCAAGTCGGCATTGTCTGCGTTGAACACGACGCGGTGGATCGGCTCAAAGGTCGGCCCGGCATCATAGATGTTCACCACCTCCACGAGGGCATAGCGCACGGGGCTTGCGCTGATTTCCGCCTCGCTCTTGCCCTGCGCCCGCAGCGTTTTTTTGTGTTCGTCCCAGACGGCTTTTGCGGTGGCAAGGCTGTGGTTGCCGTCGCCCACGGCAAACAGGAACGTATTGCCGTCTTTGTCCGTGCCTTTTTGGGCGATTGCGTCCAGCGCGCGCGCGACGTGTTCGTATGCCGCCTCACCGCAGACTGCCCAGCCCGTGAGGTGACCGCTTTCCTGCTGCAAGTCGCCGTCGTACACGGGGTTTCCGGCCTTGGCGAGTTCGCCCGTCTTTCCCACGAGCGCGTCGTCCGGGTCGTCGGCAAGCAGCATGATGTGCGGCAGCTCAAGCGGCGCGCCGGTGCGGATTTTCATGCGCGGCGGGATTCGTTCGGGCACGGTTGCTTCGGTGGCGCGGATCATCGCCTTGCTGAACGGCTGCCATTCGTACTTGTCCAGATCGACGGCAAGAATCAGCCCTTTGCGAGTTCGCCCGTATGCCGTCGTGCGCTCGATATACATGAACCCCTGCCGCGCGGGCGCGAACACGCCGCCGTCAAGGTAGCGGCGCATGGTCTGCTTGATACGCGCGATTCGTTCGTCCTTGTCCGCGTCCGCAAGGTACGCCTCAGGAAAAATCAGGCCGAGCGTGGACGGCCCGTCGCCCGCAACCTGCGCGGCCTTCTGCCAGTACGAGCGGTCCTGCGTGTACTGGTCGCACGCAATCACCGCCCAGCGGCGCAGGTCGATCTGTTCCGGCAGCAGGATCTCCGGCACTGCCACGCCATAAGCCTCATACGTTTCAAATGCTGTCATGCTTTGCTCCTCAACGACCGTTCCCGTCGTCTCACCTCAGTATACCGCACAACCCCGCAAGACGGCAAAGGAAAAAACGCCGTTCCCCCGTGCGGAGGAACGATTACGAACGAACGCGGGCTTTCTACGCTTGTAGAAACGCTGCCCATGCGGAAAACATGCTTTCTACGTTTGTAGAAAACCTGCCCGGACGAAAAGCAGGTTTCCTCATTTTGCGGAAGGCTGACTTTTCGCCGGACGGCTTTCCTCGTCTTGCGGAACGCCGACTTTTCGCCGGGCGGCTTTCCTTATTTTGCGGAAAGGCGACTTTTTCGCCGGGCGACTTTCCTCGTTTTGCGGAAGGCTGACTTTGCTCCGGGCGACTTTCCGCATTTTGCGGAACGCTGACTTTATGCCGGGCAGTTTTCCGCAAAATGCGGAAACACGGCTCTGTGTTAAAACGGATGTAAAAAGTCTGTATACTACAAAAAAAAAACAGTATTTTTATCTTCTTGTGTAGTACAATACTAATATCACATTCATCTTCAAGGAGAAAAGAAAATGATGAAAAAACTTTCAAAATTGGCGACGTTGCTTTTTGCGGCAACGTTCTTGTTCGGATCGGCGTTTGCGTTCGTCTCTTGCTCAGACGACGATGAGGGTGGCACGGGAGCAACACCGGAGACACCAGGCACACCGGAAACTCCGGGAACACCTGAGACTCCGGAGGTTACTACCGTGGACGCAGTGTGGACATTCCAAGGCGTGGCTTTGGGTGAAGGCACGATGGCGGGACTCACGAGTGGAAGCAAGATTAAAAGCGATGTAGAACTTGCTGCGACAAGTGGCACGGGCGCAACGCTTACGGCTCTTAGTGAAAGTACATTCAAGGAAGACAGCGGGAGCAACAACCGTGGTCTCAAAACGGACGCGAGCAAGAAGTTTTCTGCGATTGCCGATGTCACGTTCGGTGTCAATGGCATTGGCTCAAGCGATGCTTCAAAAGGCGCAATCAAAGGTGCGCTCAAGTTGGTACTTTCTGCCGACGCTACGGTAGTGCTCAAGGGGTTAGTCTCTGGCTCTGCGGACACAAGATACTTATTGCTTGCTAGTGCCGACGAGCAAATCCTTAAAATCGTTCCAGAGACGAAGGGAGACACAGCGGAGCAGACAATCGAGCAGGAATTGGCGGCAGGAACATACTGCATCGGACTTGACGGTTTTATCCTCGCTTCTGTTGAGTGCAAATAAACGTCGTTGATACAGGACATCGTTCTGCATCAATGACCCACACCTTCCCCGAAGAGCGTTGCCCTTCGGGGATTTTTGTTTTTTCGTACCTTGTCCGCCGTGCGCAGAAAATTTCCCAAATCGCCGTTTTTTGTGCTATAGTAAAGGCATGGGCGAACCGTTTTCGCAGGGGATGAGACTTTCCGCGCGCGCCGTGCAGGCGCAGCAGCAGCGCATGAGCCAGCAGCAGATTATGTCGCTCAACGTGCTCGCGCTGGCAAGCGTCGATCTGCGCGACGAAATCTACGCGCAGGCGGCAAAGAATCCCGCGCTTGAGATCGTGCGCGACAGCCTTGCGGCGGGGGCGAAGACGGCGCGGGAGCGGCAGAGCCAGTTTTCCGACAACACGCGGTACGGAGCGGCGACGGCGGCTGGCGAGCTTGCAAGCGATACGTTTCAGGCGGCGTTGGAAAGCTGTGCCGACGAGCGGGAGACGCTGCGGGAGCATTTGGAACGGCAGTTCAACAGCGTGCGGCACACGGACGCGGAGACGGTCGTGGGGCTTCGCCTTATCCGCAACCTTGACTCGCGGGGATTTCACCTGCTCGCGCCCGTCTCGCTGCTAGATAAGGACAATCCGGCGCACACAGCGGCGTTGTTGCAGTCGTGCATGGAGACGATCCGCGCGCTCGACCCGATCGGGACGTGCACGTCCGGCGTGGAGGAAAGCCTGTTGGTGCAGGCGGCTGTCCGTGGCGACGCGCCCCCGGCCGCGCTGTTCATACTGGACGGGCATCTTGACGTGCTGAATCCGCCGCAGGCGGCGCGGGTGGCGAAAAAAATCGAATCGCTCGTGCGGGACAATGCGGCGTTGTCGTTCGGCGGCGGAACACAGCCGGACGCGCCGTCGTTTTCCGAGTCCGAGGTAGCCGAGGCGATTGCCTATATCCGCACGCTCGACCCGTACCCGGCACGCAATTTCGGCATGGATCAGGCGCAGTTCATCGCCCCCGACGTGTTCGTGGAGAAAATCCCGCCGGCGGAGGCGGACGAGGCGAATGGCATTGTGGCGGCGGACGGGTGTTCGTTCAGGGTGACGCTCGCGCGGGATGCCGTGCCGCGGCTTGCCGTCTCAAAAGCATTCGCCGCGTTCAGCGCGCAGACCGAAAAGCCGCAGGATGAGCGGCAGAAAGCCGAACGCCGGTTCGTGCAGGATTCCGTGCGCGAGGCGAATGTGTTTATCGAAAGCGTGCAGTTCCGGGAAGCGACGATTGCCAAGGCGGTCGCGGAAATCGTGCGGCGGCAGGCGCGTTTTTTTTGCGAAGGACCGCGGTTTCTGGTGCCGTTGCGGCAAAAAGATGTCGCCGAGTCGCTCGGCGTGCATGAGGCGACTATTTCGCGCATGGCAAACGGGAAATTCTTGCAGTGCGAGTGGGGATTGTTCGCGATCGGCTATTTTTTTACGAACGCGGTTGGCGGCGCGGAGCAGACGGCGCAGGCGGATGGCGACGGGGCGGCGCATTCAAAGGCAGCCGTCAAGTACGAAATCGCGCAGCTGCTGCGCGCGCATAAAGACGATAAAAAGCCGCTGAGCGACCAAAAAATCGCGGACGCGCTTGCGGCAAAAGGGATCGCCGTCGCGCGCCGGACGGTGGCAAAATACCGCGCGGAGCTGCATATCAATTCGTCATACGAACGCTAGCGGCACTCAGTCGAGCGGCGTGTCCGCGAGCAGTTGCCTGAGCGATTCCAAGTCCTCTTTGGTGAGCGTGACACCTTTTCCCATTTTCTGGTGGTCGGGTGACCATGAGCGGATGTCGTATTTTGCGGGTCTTCCGCCCCAGGACACTTTGTTCAGCTCCAAGTTCCATCCGCCCTTGCCTTCGGAAATCACGCCGAGCGATTTTTCTATCGAAAAACTGAAATCATCTGCCATAAAACACTCCTTGCCGAAAATCTCTGTTTCTTCATTATATGCCGTATTTCAAAAATTTGCCAAGAACATTGTTGCGCACAACGGCTTTATGCTTTATGATTGTAGATAATACGTGAGTTTTTTCAACTTTTGGGAGGAACGAGTGAAGATTATACGAATCGTGGCGTTGGTGTGCGCCGTGGCGGCGTTTGTCGCATGTAAGTCTACCGAAGTCGCGCCTGAGCCGCAGCCAGAGCCGGTTGTTGAGCCAACGCCGGAGCCTGAGCCGGAACCGTCGTCGGATTTTTCTGCCGCCAATCAGGCTTTGCTGGAGAAACTGGACGCGGCGCGTGAAAAGGCGGTCGAAGCCGACGCAAAATCGTACTATCCCAAAGAATTTGCCGACGCGGATGCGCGGGGCGATCGGGTCAAAAAAGATACGGAAGCGCACCCGGACACTGATTTTTCTGCCGACATCAACGATGTCATCGCCCGTTATGAGGCACTTGCCGCCGCCGCTGAAGCCCAGCGCATGAGGAAGCGCGCCGATGACATGGATTTTTCTGCGTTCGACAAAGCCGCGTATGACGCTGGTGCCGCCGCGCTGGATAAATTCGCGCAGGACGATACGGGCGCGGCGCAGTTGGTCGATGCCCGTGCCGCGTATGAGTCGTACAAATTGTTGCTGAACAAAGGATTTGTCGCGCTTGCGGGAAAGGAACGTGCCGCCGCGCTTGACGCAAAAAAAATGGCGGACAGCGTAAAAGCCGGCGTGTCGCAGAAAGAAGCCTACGGAAAAGCCGCCGACGCGTTCAAACGGGCGGATAGCAATTATGTGACTAAAAGCATTGAGGCGGCATACGAGGGCTACAAATCGGCAAAAGAGACGTTCAGCGGTTTGTACGAGACAGTCTCTGCCGCCCGCGCCGCCGCCCAAGCCGCCATTGCGCGCGCAAAGCAACGTGCCGCAGACAGCGCGAGTTATGCCGCCGACGCGGACGAAATCGCCCCGATTTCCGGGGACGTGCAGGGCATTGAGGATGAGAACGCCGTGTTGCTCGAAGAGGATGAGTGGGCAAATCCCGACGACGCGGTTATTGACGTGAGCGAAGGAGCGACCGCGCAGGCTGCTGAATCTGCCGCCGCTGCCGCAATCGCCGCCGAAGAGATTTTTGACAATGCGACCGAAAATCTGATTGATTCGGCACTGAATGGAGACAAAAAATGAAAAAAGTGCTGATGACCCTTGCGGTGCTGTTTGCCGCGTCGTTCGTGTTCGCCGCGAGCTACAAAAACAATACGTACCAAAAACTCGCCGACGAATACACAAAAAAGGCGGAGCAGGCGTTGGACGCGGGCGAATACGCGCTTGCCGAAGAATATGCCGCCAAGGCAGAAGAGAATGCCGCGCTTTCCGAAGCGTACATCAAGAAAATGCTTGCCAAGACCGATTGTGACAAGGCGATGAAAGATGCGTCGAAACGGCTGGACTACGCCAAGTCGATTCATGCGGACCGGAATTTTCCGATGGCGTTCACCGCCGCACAGCAGGCGTATGCGACCGCGCAAGAATCTTACGACGGCGAAGATTACGCGGCGGCGACTGCCTACGCGAATCAGGTGCTTGCCGCGCTTGCCGATGTCCGTGAGATTACGCCGCTTCCCGAATTCTATGTGGTTCGCCCTTGGGCAGACACCAAAGACTGCTACTGGAACATTTCCGGTCGCGCCTATGTGTACAATAATCCGCTGTTGTGGGAGAATTTGTACCAAGACGTGGAAAACAAGCAGAACATGCCGCGTCCGTCCGACCCTAACCTGATTTTGCCCGGCATGAAAATGAAAATTCCGAGCATTACGGGAGAATTCCGGGAAGGCACATACAATCCCGCAAAGAGTTACGAGCCGTACAACGCCAACCGCTAAGGATATATCCCGCCCTGTGCGGGATTTTTTATCGGTGCGCGAGGTATTCCCGGTACAGCGACAGCCCTGCCGACATCAGCGCATGCGGAAATGCTTTCGTTCCCATGTTTGCGTAAACTTCCTGCTTGGGAAGTTCAAAATACTGCACGTATTCGTCTTCGTCCAAATGCTGTCCGCCTGCCGGTCGCAGGTCGGTTGCGACAAAAACATGCACGTGGTTGCTCATCAGCGCAGGATTCGGATTCATCGCGCCCAGCTTAATCAGTTTTCCTGCCGAAAATCCCGTTTCCTCTGCCAGTTCGCGCGCAGCTGCCTGTTCGGGCGTTTCGTCACGCTCAATCACGCCGCCCGGAAATTCGATGCTCAGCGCGTTCTCGCCGTGCCGCCATTGCTTGACGAGCAGGAACGTGTCGCCCGCGTCGGGAATGACGATCACCCAGTCGGGCGCGTCCATGACGATGTAGTTGCCTTTCAGCCCGTCGCTCGCCGTCGATTCGATGGTTGTTACGTCCAGCACGGGGGTTTTAAGGAGCGTCGTCTTTTTTCCGCGCGTCCAGGTCAGTTTTCCGTCGTCCGTCCCTGTCATTTCGTGTACCTCGCATGGCAGACCTTTACTTTCTGCCGATTTCGTTTTATGATAGAGACAGCATAAATCCAAAAGCCGATACTGGCAAGTCTCAAGGAGGTGCGTATGGCAGTTTTGACGATTTCCCGGCAAGTCGCCGCGTTTGGTGATGAAATTGCCGCCGCGACCGCGGCAAAAATCGGCTACCGTTTTGTCACCCGCACCGACATCGAGCGGCGTATCGTCGAGCTGGGCTTTCCTGCCGAAAAACTGCGCCGGTACGATGAGAAAAAGCCCGGATTCTTTGCGTCGCTCACCAAAGACCGCGACGAATATCTGGATTATTTGCAGACCGCCATTCTGGAAAACGCCGCGGACGGAAATGTCATCCTTATCGGTCGCGGCTCGTTCATCATTCTGGAGGATTTGCCCAATCACCTTGCGTTCCGTTTTATTGCGCCCGACGAAATCCGCCTTGAGCGGCTCAAGCGCGAATTTAATTGGAACGACCGGCAGGCACTCAAGCGCATTCAGGAGAGCGATTCAAACCGGCTTGGTTTCCACAAAAGTTTTTTCAATTACGACAGCACCAATCCCGCGTTGTTTCATCTCGTGATTAACACCGGAATGCTTGATGTTGAGAGTGCCGCCGTGATGATTGCGGAGACCGTCAAGTCCACCATAACGCCCGAAAAAGAGGCTGCCGGTCAGCGGCGCGTGGACGATTTGCTCATCGGGCAACGTATCGTCAATATGCTCGTTTTTGATTATCATCTCAACATCAGTTTTTTGCGCGCCGGTATCAAAGACAAAAAAGTCACTTTGCAGGGCATTGCCGATTCCACCGCAATCGTGGATCGCGCCATGGCGATTGCTTCGAGCGAGCTTCCCGGCTATACCGTGGAGAGTGCTATCAGCGTGGTGCAGGATTTTAAGGCGTACCCGCACTGATTTTTCCGCCGCTCGGTGCGGGGCGTTTTGCTCTTGACTTCTTGCCCATGATTTTAGATACTATAAAACATGAAACTTTCCAATAAGTTTACGTTGATGCGCGTCTGTTTCGCCCCTGTTTTTTTCCTCATCTACTCTATTCCGATTTGGACGGGCAGCGTGCTGTTGCAGCAGATTTCCGCATATTGCATGATTCCGTTGCTCATTATTTTTGAACTGACCGACTTTTTTGACGGCTACTATGCGCGAAAACGCGGCGAGGTCGGCGATTTTGGCAAGCTTTTCGATCCTTTTGCGGATGTCATGCTCAACTTGACGGTGTTTCTCTGCGCCATGAGTTCCGTAAACCGCATTTTCGGCGGATATATGCCCTCGCTTATCTTCGTGCTGATTTTGTACCGCGAACTGAGCATGAATTTTTTGCGTATGATTGCCTCAAAACAGGGCGTTGCGATTGCGGCGCGCAAGGGCGGCAAGCTCAAGACCGTATCGTATATTGTTTCGGGCTTTTTTGCGCTTGCCGTGGAAAGTGCGCTCCGACTAGGATATGGACTTGGCGGGTACGGCTCTGAACTGCATACGGCGGCGGTTGTGTTGTTTTCACTCTGTTTGGTGCTCAGTTATCTTTCGTTTATCGATTATCTGCGGATTTTTGCGTCGATCTTGAAAAAAGATTTGTAAAAATTTCTGAGAAAAAGTGAGAAAAAGTTGGTTTGGTTATTGACAAGGTGTGCCGGGTAGTGATATAGTCATTCTTACCCGCCGCCGAGGGGCAGGCGGGGAGTTCTTTGAGACGAGACGAGGGAAGGGGGAAGAGGACGGAGGGCGGAGGCCCTCCGGGAAGCACGGACGGCAGTGAGATTTGGAAGAAATACTGCGCCTTTCGGGGCGCAGGAAGGATCATGGAGAGTTTGATCCTGGCTCAGAACGAACGCTGGCGGCGCGTCTTAAGCATGCAAGTCGGGCGGCGAGGTGGTGGCTTGCCACCACCCTAGAGCGGCGGACTGGTGAGTAACGCGTAGGTGACGTACCCTCCGGACGGGGACAGCCCCTAGAAATAGGGGGTAATACCGGATACGGCCGCGGGCGCTAGGGGCCTGCGGGGAAAGGGGCTTCGGCCCCGCCGGGGGATCGGCCTGCGTCCCATCAGCTAGTCGGCGGGGTAACGGCCTGCCGAGGCGACGACGGGTACCCGGCCTAAGAGGGCGGACGGGCACATTGGGACTGAGATACGGCCCAGACTCCTACGGGAGGCAGCAGCTAAGAATATTCCGCAATGGGGGGAACCCTGACGGAGCGACGCCGCGTGGACGACGAAGGCCGGAAGGTTGTAAAGTCCTTTGGCCCGCGAGGAATAAGCGCGCAGGTAATGGCGCGCGGTGACTGTAGCGGGAGAACAAGCACCGGCTAATTACGTGCCAGCAGCCGCGGTAACACGTAAGGTGCGAGCGTTGTTCGGAATTATTGGGCGTAAAGGGCACGCAGGCGGCGCCGCAAGCCTGGAGTGAAATGCCGGGGCTCAACCCCGGGACTGCTCTGGGAACTGCGGCGCTGGAGTCAGCGAGGGGCAGCCGGAATTCCAGGTGTAGGGGTGAAATCTGTAGATATCTGGAAGAACACCGATGGCGAAGGCAGGCTGCCGGCGCATGACTGACGCTCAGGTGCGAAGGTGCGGGGAGCGAACAGGA
>JAAVAM010000071.1 GCA_014804085.1 Treponema sp.
GCTGCCCGTCACGTCCTCAAGCCACAGCTGACGTGCGTCAGTGGTGGTCAGGTCAAGCCCGCGCGTAACGGGATCAAGCCCTGCCTTGATTGCCGCGCCGCTGTCGTTGATTTTGGCGATGAGCGCGTAGATGTTGTCGCCCGTCTCAACCTGAATCAGCTGCCCGTCCACCGAAATCGTGGAATCCCGCGTCGCCTGCCAATTGGTCGCGTCGCGCCCGCCGAACAGCCGCTGCTTCTCCGCCCAGAACGTGCGGTTGCCCGCGTTCTCCACCGTGATGTAGCGGTTCTCGTCAAGCTCGACTTTGTTGGAATCAATCGTGCCGTTGTAGCGAACGCCCGCCACGAGCGGAACGGACGAGCCTTCCACCGCGCCCATATCGATGTCGAACGCGCGCATGTGCGTGTTCGTGCCCGCAAAAATCGATGAGCCGTCCGGACCGGTCGCGTTGGCGTTCTGAATCAGCTCGCCCAAAAGCTCGTTCACCTCAACCGCCATGTTGCTCAGGTCGTCCTTGGTGTACGTGCCGTGTGCCCCGCTCACCGCAAGCTCGCGCACACGCTGCATGATCTCAAGCGAATTGTACATATACCCTTCGCGGTACTGAAACTGATCGCGCAGCGTGGCGGCATTCTTCTCAAAATGCTCGACGCGCGTCAGGTAGGAATCGTATTTGACCAGATGCCCGGCAGAAATCGGGTCGTCGCGCAGGTTGAGAATCCGCTGCTGCGTGCCGATCTGATTGGTCACGCGGTTCAGCCGGCTCTCCTGCTGACGGAGATTATACTGCGTGTTGTTGTTGTTCATCTGACTCGATATTCTGCGCATGGCGGTCTCCTATAAAAACGCACTGTTTGACCGACTTTAAACGCCCAGCCGGTTGATAATCGTGTCCAGCATACCGTCAATCACGGTGATGAATTTCGCCGCCGCGTTGTACCCATGCTGGAATTTGATGATGTCCGCCAGCTCCTCGTCGATATTGACCCCGCTGATGCTGTCGCGCAAATCGCGGAGATCGTTCATGATTTTGTTCTGGCTGAGCAAGTTCGTCTCCGCCTGCTCTCCCCGCAGGCCGACGTTGGTCACGCTGTTGGCAAAATACTCGTCGAACGTGCGATCCGTGCCGATCATCACCTGCGAGTTGCGGATCGCCGCAATCTCCACCGCCACGCGCCCGTCGCCCGCCATCACCTCGGGCGGTCGATTTTCGCCACGGGAAATCGGCATTGCCGCCGCCACGCTCAGCACATCCGTGCGGATTGCCTGATTCACCGCGACATAGCCCGCCGGGTTCAGCACGGGCGCGACCGAAAAAGTAGCCACGTGTCCATGCTCTACGTCAGCCACGAGCGCGTTCACCGCGTCCGCCTGCGCAAAGTCATACGCGCCCGCCGCGCCGGAATCGTTCAGAATGCCCGCGTAGCCGGTCAGGAACATACCGCTGTCCTCCACGTGGCGGATGACAAAATCGGGGTTCTCCCGGTCGCTCGCCGTGGTCGCCTTCAGCACGAGGCGGTTGTCGCGGTCAAGATACGCCTTGACCTCGCCGTCGCTGTCGTTGATGCGGTTGACCACCGCGTCAACCGTGTCGGTGGCATAGTACGGCACGGTCACGGTGCCGCTCTTCCCGCTGAACGTCATCTCGCCTTCCAAGCCCACCTTGTCCTGCCCATGCAGCGCGTTCGCGCCCGTAAAGCGGAAAATGTACGACGTGTCCAGCTGCCCGTCGCCGTTGCGGTCATAGTTGCCGTTCACGTCGGTCACGAACGGATGCTGCGTAAAGAAATCCAATCCTGTCACGCCGTTCGCGCCGATGCCCGCCTTGTGCTCGTCGTTCACCAAGTCGGCAAAATTCATCGTCATCGTGTTCAGCGACTGTATCTCGCCGCGCACGTCCACGTCGCGCAGCTCAATGAGCGCGCCGAGCGTACCGCCGGAAATCTCCGCGAGGTTGCCCGTGTCTTTCCAAATGACTTCGCTGTAGCCGTTGTTGTCGGTTGTCGCACGGATGTCGAGGCCACGCGCGACCGAGCCTTGCACCAGAACGTGCCCGTCAATATGCACCATGAATTCGTCCGCGTCGCGGCGGTCGGTCGTAATGTTGGCGAGCGCGCCCAGTTTCTCCACGAGCAGGTCGCGGCGGTCATACAAATCGTTGGGATTGTCGCCCATCGCCTCCGAGCGCACGATCTCGTTGTTGATGCGGGCAATCTGATTGGCAAAGTCGTTCACCTGCCGCACGGTCGCCTCGATGTCGCCGTTGAGCATCGTGCCCACGCCGGAAAGGCTCGCGAACCGTTGGTGAATCGATGTCGTCAGGCTCTCGCCGCGCGTCACCACCGCCTGCCGTGCCGCCTTGTTGTCCGGGAACACCGACAGCTCCTGCCACGCCGACCAGAACCGGTCCATGTTCGTGCGGACGGACACGTCGTTCGGCTCGTTGTAAATCTGTTCGAGCATGACGTAGTATTTCTCGCGCGTCGCCCAATAGCTTTCCTGGTTTTCCTGCGCCACGATGCGCTGGTCGAGCAGCTCGTCGCGCAGGCGGGTAATCTGCTCGATCGCCGTTCCCTGCCCGATCTGTCCGGGAGTCTCCGCGCGCGTCAGGTCGGGACGGTAAATCGGGTCAAACGCCTTTGCCTGCACGCGCTGCCGGGTGTAGCCTTCGGTATCCGCATTGGAAATATTATGCCCCGCCGTGTTTATCTGCTGGGCGTGCGCCATCAGGCTGCGCTTGCCAAGTTCAATTGCTCCAAATGAATTCGCCATGTTCCGAACCTCCGTGCCGACCGGGAAAACAGTCCGCCGCTTTCATTGTCGGAACGCGGGAATGACGACTTGAGGGAATTCGCTTAAAATACGCGGTCAAGCGTGACGCCGCTCAACTCAGGGCGGACGATTTCTCCCGTGCGGGAATAGAGCGTGTTCCGGCGCTGCGGGACGACGGAATCGAACACGCCTTGCAGGAATTTGCGCGTGGTCTTGATATATTCGTTGAGCGCGTGGTTCTCGATCTTCGACTTTTGCAGCTTGCCGCGCACCTCGCTCAGCACGGGCGCGCAGTCCGCGTCCGACGCAAGGGAAGCGTCCCCGCTCAACGCCGTGCGCGCGTCCTCAAGCTCCACGAATTTATCGGAAAGTGCCTGCAAGTTGTTCATCGCGTCCTCAAGGTGCGCCCAGTCCTTTTTTGCCACGCAGTCATGCAGCACCGACTGCTGCTCCAAAATAACGTCAAGCAGCGTGTTCTCTTCCTGCATAACCGCAATCAGCTCCTGCTTCGCCTCGATTTTTTGCTCTTCATACATATTCTGAATATCGGTGCCTGCGTCGGCGACTTGACCGAAAACCGCACCACTCCGCGCGGGCGGCAGGCGTTCACAAAGAGAATGCCCCCGCGTCGTGCAGGGGCGAGGGTGGTTTTAGCGGAGAGATGTTATGTCAACTACTCTGACTTCCATTCCGTTTTGTTCCCATTCGCATCCTTACCTGTTATCATCTTGCCTTCAAAGTTTCTTGATCTCGTTATGGCATTCCACTGCTCTTGTGTGCCGTCATAGTTCACAGTCGCAAGATTGTTGCACATATCAAATGCACTAGATCCCATGTTCGTCACACTGCTAGGAATACTTACTTCTTTGAGTTCAGTACAGTTTTGAAACGCATACCAGCCGATACTCGTCACACTGTCGGGAATAGTCACGCTCGTAAGTTTGCCGCACCCGTTGAAAGCATTGTCACCGATGTACGTCACCGTTTCCGGGATTGTTATGTCCGTCTCATTTCCGATCGTGTACTTGACCAGTTTGCCGTCGTCATTAATGGTAAATGTGCCAAGCGTTTCTGTTGCCGTACCGCCACCAGTGCCACCGCCAGTCGTTTTTTTGAACGGATAGCTTGCGCTAGAAGCAGTAATCGTAAGCGTTCCGTTACTTGCGCCGGAAGCAGTAATCGTAAACGTTGCGTACCCTCTAGTCGAATTGTATATTGTTAACGTCGCCGTAAAACTGCCGTCGTCATTTAGTTTCCACGTGTAAGAGTACGTCCCGGCGTTTACCTGACCGGCAGTTGCCGCACGCGCAATGCTTGCGGTCTTTACCGTGCCTTTTGTGATTTTACAGGTTTCTTCATCAAAAGACAGCGTAATCCCGTTCGTGCTGTCCTCCCACGTCGTACCCTTGAACGGATTGGCCTTGCCGTTGCCACTACCGCCGCCGTCTCCTGTGCTACCTCCACCTGTTTCTGTTCCTAATTCGCCGACATTCTTGCCGTCAAAGCCGAACGCGCCCGAACACCCCGCGGCGAGCAGGGCAAAAAGCACCGCGCCGCACACCAGACCAATGTATTTCTTCATCATAAAAAACTCCTTGTAAAAACCACGCGCCTACTTGAAGCGGTAGGACGCGCCCGCCGTGAACGAAAACCCGTTCGACGTGCCGAAAAAGCCCGTGAAGTCCGCCAGTATGCCGATCTTCTCGGTCAGATTGAACGTCACCCCCACGCCCATGTCGATGTCGAACCCGCCCGACACGTCGCGCCAGCCCGCGCCGTCATAAGCAGACAGCCCCGTTATCTCGGACGACACGAACGAAATCGGGATCTCAAAGCCCACGAACGCATGCGGGATAAACCGCGAGTCGGGGATCATGGCGTTCCACACCGCCTTTGCACCCGGAACGAGCGTAAACGCGAACGCATCAATCCCCCAGCCCGCATAGCCGATGTCCTTCCCGCCGAAGCCGAAGTCCAGCCCGACCTCAACCGCAAGCCCTTTCAGGAAGAAATTGTCATGCTCCGGGAAGAGAACCATGCCCGCCGACGGCC
Source organism: Treponema sp. (assembly GCA_014804085.1). GTDB lineage: Bacteria > Spirochaetota > Spirochaetia > Treponematales > Treponemataceae > Treponema_D. The sequence continues at coordinate 4,825 of JAAVAM010000071.1, forward strand.
TCAATTTGAAGAAGCTCACGCTCTCGGATGCCGTCACGTAGTCATCCGCGTTGCCGGCATACGGCACGTCCACCGACCGCATCTCATACCCCACCGCGAGCTTGGCGTACAGCGGCTTCCCGTCAAAGAACCCCGCCGCGCCCGCCGCCGCGGACATACCAAAAAATGCCATGAGAGCCACCGCCCTCACCACAAACCGTCTCATACCTGTCTCCTCGTCCGTCGCAGCCCTTTCAGGGCTGCTTTCGAGTTTTTGCTTGCTCGCACCGCTCGCATTTTCGTTCGCTTCGCTACCGAAAACCGCAAAAACTCGCATACTGTTATCTCGCACACAAAAGTTGCGATCATTCCGTTCTCCCTTGTAGGGGAGAACGCCGCCACTATGCCCCGCGCTGTTCGGGACTATGCTCCCGCGCCACCGCGGGATTATGCACCTGCACACCTGCGGGACTATGCATCCGCGCCACCGCGGGAGTACGCATCCGCGCACCTGCGGTGCTATGTATCCGCGCCCCCGCGGCACTATGCTCCCGCACGGGCGCGGATACCGGCAGCCGCGCCGCCGCCCGTTACGCTCCCGCGCCCACCGAAAGCACCCTGCCGAACCGCCCGACCTTGAGCGTCTTCACCGGCTTCCGCGACGCATCCACCTTCGTGCGCACCTCGGCGTAGTACGTGCCGGGGGCGATGTCCGCCGGTATCATCACCATGACCCGCGCGGGCTTGTTCTCCGCCACCACGCCGCAGCGCACCGTCTCGCCGCCGTTTTCCGGCACGAGGAACACGCCCTGCGTTTCGTCCGACGCGTCGAACTTGAGCCGCGACCCGGTGAGCCGCAGGATGCCGCCCGCCGTCACCGTGCTGTTCACCGCCCCGGAAACCACGTCAGCCGCCTCGGTGATGTACGGCCCGGCGTTCGCGCCCTCGGTCTTCTCCGTCTTTACGGACTTCACCGCCTCGCGCAGCGCCGTCCCCGCGTTCACGTTGACCGACACCGTGTGCCGCGCCCTGTCGAACATGTCCGCCATGCCATTGAACACGCCCGACACGCTGAACGACGTGTTGAACAGCGGCGCGTTCACCGCACTCCCGTCCGCCGTCAGCTCGCCGACCACCTCCGTGTACACCTGCAGCACCGCCGCCACGTCCGCACGTGTCAAGGTCGTCCCCCGCCTCATCATCAGATCGATGACCTCATCCTGCGAATACGACCGCACGTCCTGCACCTGCGCCATGCAGTCGTCCGGCTCCGGCGTGAGCAGGTTCTCACGCAGCGAATACTTGAGCATACGCTCCCTCCTCGATAAAAGAGATAAAATAATCCGACCCCGCACACGCGGGGTATGGTTTGAGAAAGGAAAACGGCAGGAGCGAAGCGACCTGCCCACCTACGAAGCGGGTTCTTAGGGCGGTCAGCCCTAAGCGGTGCTGGGGAAAGTGGGTGGTTTGGAGGGAGAAAACCC
>JAAVAM010000072.1 GCA_014804085.1 Treponema sp.
CAGCACATCTACGAAAAATCCGGGGTGCGCAACCGGGCAGAACTCGCGCGATACATGGGAGGGGGAAGGTCTTCCCCCTAGGCTCAACTGCCGTTTCGCCATACCCCCTTCGCCTAGGGGGTACCCCTAAAACCCCGCGACGGCTTTTGCACAGAAAATCATCCGTTCCGCCGATGTCTTTTCCCGCAAAATCATCTTTTCTCCCGATACAGAAACCGCCGCAATCTGCTGATAATGAAGCAGCATTTGTGCGTCAATCGCGAATGCGAAGGAGTTGTTATGAAATCTGTTCGTAAAATGTTGCCGTTTGTGGCGGCGTTCGTAGTGCTTGTCGGGTCGGTGCTGATTGCGCGCGCCGTCCATGCCCGCCCCAGCGACGTGTACCCGGTCAATACGGGACCGAACCAAAACGGTATCGTGTATACGGTGCGCGTGTTCAAAGACATTTCGTCCGTGGTGGTGATTGACGGCAAAAAACACGCGCGGAGAAAGCATCTTGCGCCCGGCTCGTATTCCTATGACCCGCAGACGACGCGCCTTGATTTTGCCGAGCCGCTGCCGTTTGACGATCCGATTGTCCACGTTGAAGGCCGTGCCGTGCAGCCGGAGCAGTTCTACATTGCCGATTTTTCCGGCGCGGAAAGTGAATTGCTCGTCCTGTTCAAAGACCGCGTTGCCATTGCGGGCTATGAATATGTCTATGACGCTGACACGCACCTGATTACGTTCCGCAGCGACTTGCACCCCGAAGCCGACGGCAATTTTCATATCACCTTTCAGACGGAAGACGGTGCGGGGCATGCCTTTGGCAATTGGCGCAGAAAAGATTTGGACACGCTGTCGGAATTGGAATGGCAGTGGATGCACCAGACGCAGGGTGCGCCCTTGCATGTGATAAAGCTCCGTACGGGCGTTTCCGACCGAAAACTGAGCAAGGAAGTCGGCTTTTCCGTGCGGCTTCCGAAAGGCGACAGCACATTTTTGTCCGAGACAATGGAAGATATGGAAAAGCACGTCTCTGTCATGCGCTGGTACAATGATGCGGACGCGGTGATTGAGTGCAAGACAACGCCGTTTGCAGAAATCAGCGCGGAGGATGCAGAAATGTCGTTCACGCGCACGTGGGAGCGCGACGGCACGTTCTATCGCTTGGGCACGAACGCAGAAAACCGAGCGGCGGCAGAAAAACTGCTTTCGTCCGTGCGCTAACCCAGACTTTCTTTGCGGTGGAAAACAACGGGCATCCGTGCTATACTAATTCATGCGACCATTGCGAATTTTGTATGCGGGCAGCCCGTTGGCTTCGGGCATCGTCCTGAAAAATCTTGCCGAGCGGGGCGAAAAAAACGGCTACGAGATTTCCGCCGTGCTGACTAATCCGCCAAGCAGCCGGGGGCGGCACAAGGAACTGATTCCCACGGAAGTGGCGCGCACGGCGCAATCGCTCGGCATTCCCGTGTTTGCGTTTGACCATCTCACGTCCGAGGCGCGCGCGGCTTTGTCGCCGCTCGGCTGCGACCTTTTGGTTTGCTTTGACTTTGGTCGCATTTTTGGCGAAAAATTCCTGTCGATGTTTCCGCTCGGCGGCATCAACTTGCATCCGAGCGCGTTGCCGAAATACCGCGGCTGTACGCCCGTTCCGGCGGCTATTCTGAACGGCGACCGCGAGTTGGGAATCAGCGTGCAGAAACTCGCGCTCAAGACGGACGAGGGCGACATTTTGGCACGGACGACGGTCGCGCTTGACGGCACGGAGACGACGAAAAGCCTAATGGACGGCGACGGCTCGCGCAGCGTGGTGATTGACGAAGGAACGGCGTTACTGGACGGCGTTCTGCGTTCGATTGTGGCGGTGGCGGACAATCCGTGCGACGAACGACCGTTCGTTATGCCACAAGGAACGCCGCAGTCTGGCGAGGCGAGTTACACGGGATTTTTCAAAAAAGAAGACGGTCGTATTGACTGGCATCAGCCGGCGGAACATATTGAGCGAAAAATTCGCGCCTACACGCCGTTTCCGCTTTGTTTTACGGTGCGCGACGGCACAAATCTGCTGATTCTCACGGCAAAAGTCGGCGCGGAAAAAACGGACGCGCCTGCGGGAACGGTGTTGCCCTACCGCAAATCGGTCGGCATTGAGATTGCGTGTGGGAACGGTTCGGTGTTGGTGGTGACGGAATTGCAGTGGCAGGCAAAAAAGGCGATGGATTACGCGTCGTTTATGAACGGCGCGCGCGGAATCGTCGGTTCGGTGTTGGGCTAGTCTCTTGGGCAAAAATGTGGTACAGTAGCAAAAAGGATTTCGTATGTCGTTAAAAGATTCGATCAAGCATTTTTCGTTGAAGAAATGCCGCGTCAGTTTTACGGAGACAATGCAGTCGTTGCAGGCAAACGGAAAAATGCTTCTGCTGACGGTGCTTGCGGCGTTCGTCGTAATGCTGTTGGTCTGCCTTGCGGTATTCTTTGCGTCCGTCAAAGCCCCCGAACAAGTAATGGTGCCCGATTTGGAAGGCAAATCATGGAGTACGGCGATGCTAGAAATGGAAGAAAAGGAACTGTATCCCAAAATCCAGTTGCGTTACACGGACAGCCCTGCCGACGAGGGAAAAGTCCTTGCGCAGAATCCGGGGGCGGGCGCAATCGTCAAGGCGGGAACGCGGGTCACGCTGACGATTAGCCGTGGCGTGATTATTGACCATGTGGAAAGTTACTTGGGCATGAAAGTTGATGACGTGCGCCTCAAATTGCAGACGATGTTCACGGGGTCGGCGCGCCCGCTTATCGTGCTGGCAAATCCTGTCTACAAGCCCGACACGAGCGAGGCGGGAACGATTTTGGAACAAGATCCGCCCGAAGGCACGATTATTTCCGAGCCGGTTACGCTCCGATTGGTGGTGAGTCGCGGGCCGGAATACGAGCAGACGCGCGTTCCTCAGCTGGTGGGCAAAAGCATCGCCGAAGTGCTTTCGCAAATCAGCAATTCCCGGCTGGTGTTTGATTTTACGGCGCATACGGCGGGCGACGACGAACGTGCGGGAACGGTCACCGCGCAGCAGGAATTCGATTCTTCGTTCGTGAAAAATTATACGCACGTGGACGTGGAAATCGCGCTTCCACAGCGGCAGCAAGACGACCTGCGTATGGGGCTGTTTTCCGAGACGGTGACGCAGTATCCGTATCCTGTTACGATGACGCTTGATGCCGTTCCTGCCGACGGCGCGCGGTACACGTTGGTGACGCTCAGACACACGGGCGGCAACGTGACCATTCCGTATGCCGTTCCGCACGGAACAGAATTGGTCTTTTCGATTGAAGGACGCGAAATCCGGCATATAAAGGTGAATTAACATGGAACGACCGTTAGTTTGTCTGTGCCTGACGGGCAAGACGCTTGCAGAAGACGTGGAGCTGGTGGAGCGCTACAGCCATTTTATCGATGTGGCGGAATTGCGCGTCGATTTTTTGGACGAAGCCGAACGGTTGGATATCCGCGAATTTCCGGCGATGATAAATGTGCCGTGCATTCTGACTATCCGGCGCGTGAGCGATGGCGGACAATACCGCGAGGGCGAAGCGTCCCGCACGATATTGTTTGCCCGTGCGCTTGCCTTTGCCGAAACGAATCCCAAAAAGAATTTCGCGTATGTCGATTTTGAAGAGGATTTTCATGTGCCCAGTTTGCAGGATGCCGTGCTTGCGTTCGGTACGAAAATCATTCGGTCGTTCCATGATATGCACAACCCGGTGCGCAATCTTGCGGAAAAACTGGATGCCATGCGCACGACGGGCTTTGAGATTCCAAAAGTCGCCTGTATGCCGCATTCGCTCGCCGATGTGACGCAAATGTTTGCGGAAGCGTCCGCCCTTGCCGAATCACAGCAGATTGTGTGCGCTATGGGAAATCTCGGGTTTCCGACGCGCATTCTGGCGCACACTTTGCATTCATATCTCACGTACACGACGGCCGCGGAACTGCTCGACAAAATGGTTTCTCTGTCCGGGCAGGCAATCGGGCATATCGACCCCAAAACGTTGCATGATGTGTATCATTTCCGGCAGCTGGACGAAAATACGACGGTGTTTGGCATTACGGGTTGGCCGCTCAAAGTGACCTCAAGCCCGAAAATCCACAACAAGAAATTTGAGACGAACGGCATGAACGCGGTATTTTCGCCGTTTCCGTCGGAGACCGTAGAAGATGCGTTCGCTTTTGCAAAGGCGATTGGCGTAAAAGGATTTTCCGTGACCGTTCCGCACAAGGAGCATATTATCCCGCTGCTTGACGAAGTGGACGACGACGTGAAAAAAATCGGCGCGTGCAACACGGTGGTGCATGATCGGGGGATATGGAAAGGCTACAACACCGACGCGCCCGGATTTTCCAAGGCGTTGCTTGCGTTTACGGGGCTGACCGATTTGAACGGCAAAAAAGTCGCGATTATCGGCGCGGGCGGCGCGTCACGGGCGGTCGCTTTTGCCGTAAAAAAACTGGGCGCGCAGGCATGTGTGTTCAATCGGACGATTAGCCGTGCGCGCGCGATTGCGGAGCAGTTCGGATTTGCCTATGCCACGTTGGGCGCAGAATCGTTGGAAAAACTGCACGAATATTCCGACATTATCGTGCAAACCACGTCAAAAGGCATGGGCGCGGAAGGTGCGCCGAATCAGGATAACGACCCGCTTTATTTCTACGATTTTGACGGCACGGAACTGCTGTATGACATTATCTACGTGCCGGACGTTACGCCCGTTATGGCGCGGGCGCAGGCAGCCGGGTGCAAAGTGAGCAACGGACTGACGATGTTGCAGTATCAGGGCGACGCGCAGTTCCTGCTGTACAAGGAAATATACGAGAATGCTTAATCAGGACGAACAGAAAATTTTGGTTGCGACGACGGCAATCGACACGCTCATTGCGGAAAAAAAGATTTTCAGTGGCATGAAAATCGGCTTGGGAACCGGCTCGACGGCATTGCCCGCGGTCAAACGGCTTGCCGAGCGCATTGCCGACGGAACGCTCACCGACATTGAGGCCGTGCCCACGAGTTTTCAGACGGCGAATTATTGCCAGGATTTGGACATTCCCGTGTACAGCCTGAACCACCGCAGCATCGGCGGGCATTTGGACTTGACGATTGACGGCGCGGACGCGATTGACCCGCAGAACAATCTGATTAAAGGCGGCGGCGCGGCACTCCTGCGCGAAAAAATCGTCGCATATAATTCTACGAATTACGCAATTGTTGCTGACGGCTCAAAAATCGTGCCGAATTTGGGAACGAAATTTCCGCTTCCGGTAGAAATTATTGCCGAAGCGCGGCAGAGCATTATTACGGCGTTGGAGCGCATGGGCGCGTTTTGTACGTTGCGCGAGGGCGTGCGCAAATGCGGCCCGGTCATCACTGACTGCGGCAATCAGATTTTGGACTGCCTGTGGCAAATTCCCGTCGATCCCGAAAAAATGGAAGATGCAATCAACGGCATTCCGGGCGTAGTGGAGACGGGATTTTTCACCAAGCACCGCCCGGTCGTGTTTTACAGCACACAGGACGGAAACGTAGAAATCAGGCGTTAATATACGCGTGTTTTTTCTTGTACAGCGCGTGAATGATTGCCATCAGCGTGCCGCTCAGGCACCAGCCCGCAGGATAGACGAGCGAAACGGGAATAAAACTTGCGGTAAGATGCGCCGTGATGGCGAGGTAGACTTGCCGAAACACGACGAACGAAAAGAGCATGACCAGCGTGGGCGCGAGCGCGTTGCCGAGTCCGCGCAGCGTGCCGCCGTAGATTTGATTCAGCACACGGAATGCGTAGAATGGTGCGCCCACGCGCAGAAAAAATCTGCCATAGTACAGAACATCCGCATCCCGGTTGAAAATTCCAATCATCTGCGTGGGCAGCAGTTCAAATGCCAGCACAAGGAACGCGTTCCAGATGAATCCCAGCTGAAGCGCGGTCGTTACGCCTTTTTTGACGCGCGCCAAATTCTGTGCGCCGTAATTCTGCCCCACGAACGTCGTCACGCTCAGCGCGATGCTTTGGATGGGAAGCAGCGACACTTGGTCGATTTTGTTGAAGCACGCCCAGCCTGCCATACACGCCGAGCCGAATCGGTTGATGTATCCTTGCACGAACACGTTGGAGAACGACGTAATCGCCATTTGAATGCCGCCAGGAAGCCCCTGTTTCAGTACACGCCGCAGTGAATCCGCATGAATTTTCAGCTCGCGGAATCGGATTTTGTAGATTTCGTCGGTGCGAATCATCACCCACAGCACGAGCACCATGGAAACCGCCTGCGAAATAATCGTCGCGTATGCCGCCCCCGCAATGCCCTGCCGTAATCCCACCACGAACAGAAAATCGAGCGCGATATTCACGGCGGAAGAGACGATCAGAAAATAGAGCGGGCGGGTCGCGTCTCCGAGCGCGCGCAAAATTCCCGCGCCCACGTTGTACACCATCTGGAACAGCGCGCCCAAAAAGTAGATTTGCAGATATTCGTTCGCCATGAAAAAAACGTCGCCGGGCGTACCCACGAGCCGCAGAATGACCGGCGAGGCAATCTGCCCGAGGAAAATAGAAAAGCCGCCCGCAATCACGCTGCCCAAAATCATCGTGTGCAAAGTGCGGCGGACGTATTCCGTGTTGTGCGCGCCAAAATACTGCGAAATGACGACGCTGCCGCCCGCCGCTAGCCCCATAAAAAACCCGATAATCGCATTGATAAGCGAGCCTGTCGCGCCGATCGCCGCCAGTGCCTCTTTGCCGACGTAATTTCCCACGATTACGCAGTCAACCATATTGTACAATTGCTGGAACAAATTGCCCGCAACGAGCGGCAGCGCGAGTTTGAGAATGAGCGGACGAATCGCCCCGACAGTCATGTCCGTGGTTGCTTTATGCATAGCGGGTTACCAAAAAATGATACAAAGACGGGCGAGGTCTGTCAAGCGAACGAAAGCGCATTGACATTGGCGAATTCTGCTGATAAAATTCCTATAATTATCGTAGAATTTCGGCAGAATATGCAGTTTGACACCCCGTATCTGACAAAGCAAATCATCGCGTACATTGGCAACAAACGTCGGCTGCTTTCGCTTATTTACGCCGCGCTCGAGCAGTCCGGCATTACGATTGGCGCGGGTGCGACGTTTGCCGATTTGTTCAGCGGCAGCGGCGTGGTCTCGCGGTTCGCAAAGTCGCTCGGATTTGCCGTGTACGCCAACGACTGGGAGCCGTATGCCGAAACGCTTTCCCGTGGGTTCGTCGCGCTGGACAAAAGCGAATGGCAGACGCTATTCAATGGCGCGGAGCAGTTTCAGGCACTCATCGATCATATCAACGCGCTGCCCGACCCGCCCGATGACGACCAATATATCGCGCGGTATTTTGCGCCCAAAAGCGACGACATTTCCCAGGCTGATTTTCGGACGGAACGACTTTTTTACACGCGCCGGAACGCGCTCGTGATCGACAAAACCCGCAATTATATCGAACAGCATTTTCCCGACAAGGACGATCCGCGCCGCCACTGCCTAATTGCGCTGTTGCTGTACGAGGCGGCGACGCATACCAACACGTCGGGCGTGTTCAAGGCGTTTCACAAAGGATTCGGCGGGCATGGAAAAGACGCGCTTTCGCGCATTCTCGCGCCGATTGCCCTGCATCCGCCCGTGCTGATTGATTCCGTCGCGCCCGTGTATGTGTTCCGGCAGGACGCGAACGCGCTTGTCCGCATGCTTCCCGCGCTCGACGTTGCCTATCTTGATCCGCCGTATAATCAGCACCAGTACGGCAGCAATTATCATCTGCTCAATACGATTGCCGTCTGGGATAAAATTCCCGCGCCCGTGCAATTGGACGAACACGGTGTGCTTGCGAACAAAGCCGCAATTCGCGCCGACTGGACGAACACGCGCTCGCCTTATTGCTCAAAAAAGACGGCGACCGAGGCGTTCCGCGATTTGGTGCGCCATATCCGCGCTAAGCGCATTTTGGTGAGTTATTCAAGCGACGGCATTATTCCGTTTGAGACGATGAAACAGATTTGCCTTGAAAAAGGCTTCGTTTCGATTGTGACGAGCGATTATACCGTCTACCGCGGTGGCAAGCAGAGTAATGCCCGGAAAAATACTGACATCGAGTTTATTTTGGTAATCGACACGACGCGCCCGGCGACGACGGCATGTGGCGAGCGCATTGACAAAGTGATGTTGGAGCGGCAAATACGCTTGCTGCTTCGGCGGCGGTATAACCGGGAACGATTGGAAAAACAGACGATACTAACGAACGACCGTTTGATTATTAACGTTGACGGCGATTCTGCCGATGCGATTGATAACAAACGAGCGATAGTTTTTTATCATGCTGACGCATTGACGCTTTCCCTGCCCGATGACATCGATTTGGCGGTGTTTGATTTTCGGCAGCTGAAAAAGATTGCCGCCGTGCTAGAATACTGCGCTTGCGCGACAAAAACAGAAGAATTGGCGGCGTTGTTGCGTCTAACGAACGATAGTTCTATTCCGCTTGCGCGCGTGAAAAAATATGTCCGGCTCATTCCTGCCACGCTCAAAAAATTTGCGCAGAAAAAATATCGGGCGGAATTTTACGCGATGTTGGAAAAAGTGCGCGACTTGGAAACGTCCCGCGCGGACGTGTATCCGCTGATTGCAGAAAAAATCTCCGCCGTCGTGCGACAGGCGGAGATTCGTTTTGCGTCGTGAAAATTACTTTTTCTTTGCCTTGGGCAGATTTTTGACGTTATAGCCCCGTTCGCGCGCAAGTTGGTTGATGTCCCATGGCGCGGCGGTGTCGGCTTCATACGCGCCCGTCTCAGTGTTATAGACGCGGTTCATAATCAGGTCGCGGTCGGCGTATTCGGCTTTGTAGGTCTTTTTGTCCAAGTCGCCGGCATCTTTGTAACGCTTGCTCGTATCGTTCGGTTTTGCGCCTTCGATTTTCTTGAACGAAACGTTGTATTCTTTCCAACCGACGTGCTTGCTGCCGTCAATGACGCGCGGCTCTTTTCCCACGTGCCACCGCTGTTCGCCGATATTTCCCTTTCCGTAGAATTCGACGTTGACAATGGCGCACTGATCATAATACGGGATTTTTGCCGAGCTGGTCGCGGTGGCGCGGCGGCCATAATATGCGTTCTGCCGTTGGTCAACTTCTACGCGGCTGTTGTACAGGACAAAGCCTTTGTTAATCAGCGGCTCGGCGGTCGTGCCGACGCGCGTCTCAAATATATAGGAGCGGTCTTTCCGGCTCAGCGGGCTGTAGACGCTGTGGAAATCACATTCCTCAAACAGCGCGACTTCTGCTGTGCCCCACACGTAATCGACATCGCCTTCGATGTAGCAGTCATAGAACCAGCATTTTCCGCTGACCTGCATGGTGTCCTGCAAGCTTTTGAACGAACAGTTGTATGCGTTGAGCATTCGCCCTTTTCCGTGGTAGAAAAACAACGTCTCCGCCTGCGCGTTTCCGCTCGCGTATTTTTGGGTCGAAAGATACACTTTGGTCGGGTCGGTTTGATTGACAATTGTCAGGTTTTCCAGCGTCAGATTTGCGCCCGTAAAGAGGAAGACCACGCGCGTTGCCTGTCCGCCGTTCATGTCGTTGCAGTTGATGTAGGTGATGATTGTGTCGTCGCCGCGGTTGTTGCCTTTTTGCCCGTGCAGGATGATATTCGCCGTGCCGTTGTAGTGCAGCAGCTCGTAGTAGGTCGCCGGGGCAAGGGAAATCGTGAATGTGCCTTCGCGGTCTTTTACAAAATCCAACGCTGCCTGAATCGAATGAAACTGCGCGTCGTTCGCGTCGTCCATGCTGTTGTTGACGGTAATCGTCGCGCCGTCTGCTGCCGGAGCGGGTGCGGCTTTTGTGCTGAACGACCAATTGTCTTTTGCCACGCCGCCAAATCCTTCCGCCTTGATTGCGCCCGTCGGAATTTCCACGGAATAGGTCGCGCCCGGCGCAAGTTTGCCGTAATGCGGCTGGACATACACCGATTTTCCTACTTTGCGCACGAGCTGACTTCCGACGGCTACTTTTGTGCCGTCCGCGAAAATCTGTTCGTCGTCGGTAAAGGCAATCGTATCTGCCGCCGCGCCGCTCGCGTTATAAATCGTGATGAACGAACCGGGAACTAATTCCGGCTCCGCGTCGAACGTCAGCACTAGTTGCGCGTCATACGCGGCTTCGGTCGCACCGTTTGCCGGGTACAGCGTCTGGGCACTGACCGCGCCCGTCAGAAGCGCGCCGCACAGAACGGCGGCACGTTTTTTCGTCAAATATCGCATACTTTTTGGAAACCTCCTTTAAAAAGCATCGCTTCTATTATACAGACGGTCGCGGAAATTTGCAAATCGTGTTACGTCGTCTGTTCCCACGTTGTGCAAGGTTGTTTGCCAGCGCGCCCGCCAAACTCAACCCCACAGCAGAAACGGCATGCTTTTCGGCGGCGTACAAGGTCAGCATTGTCACTGCGCTCGCAATCGATCCTGCGGCAGAAAACACGAACACGTAAGAAAAAATCGTCCCGGTCAAAATGCCCTGCCCGACGATTTTGAGCAGTACGAGCAACAATGTTTCGCGGCGACGCATTTTTTGCAGCGAAAGGATAACCGGCAGATTGGTCAACCCCAGGCGCAAAAACGGCAGCGGCTTGGGAATGGCATATTCCACGGCGGCAAGGAACAGGCAGAGCGCGGCAAAAAACGCGACGAGTCGGGAGCGCATACGATGACTGTATCATATTTTTCCGCTTTGCGGTATACTGGACGCATGAGCAACACGACCGTTCCCCGCTGGAATTTGGACAGCATTTTTCCGTCGATTTTTAGCGACGAATATAAACAGGCGGTCGCCGATTACGCGGCGGGCATGGACACGCTGGAAAGCCTGCTTGACACGGCAAAAGATTTTGTCAAGCGGCACAACGATAATTTCGATTTTTCCGCATGGCTCGCGACGTTTTTGGAGGCAGACGACAAGGTTTCTGCGCTTTCGCAGACGCTCAGCGCATACGCCTATGCCGTTTACTCGGTTGATACGACGAACACGGCGAGCCTGAACAACATCGCAAAAATCGAGGAAATGGGCTTGCGCGTGCGGCAGCAGGATTTGGCGTTCAAGTCGATGTTGCTTTCTCACCAGAAATATCTTGACGAATTTTTTGCGCGCTTTCCGCAGTTTGCCGACCGGCGATTTTTGTTGCAGGAGGCGATTGCCGAAACGGCGCACCAGATGAGCGTTGCCGAAGAGCGGCTTGCGGGCGAATTGCAGCGCACGGGCGGCGATGCTTGGGGTCGCCTGCACGAACAGATTATCAGCAATTTGTGCGACGGCGCGGACGGAAAGACATTCAACGAGCTGCGCAATGACGCATATTCGCCGGATGCCGAAACGCGCAAGGCGGCATATCAGAAAGAAATCGCCCTGTTGCGTCAGCACGAAATCGCGCTTGCGGCGGCGTTGAACAACCTCAAAGGCGAAACGATTGCGCTCAACAAACGCCGCCATTGGGAAAACGCGCTCGACCGTTCGCTCGCTTCCTGCCGCATGAGCCGCCAGACGCTCGACGCGCTTGTCGGTGCGATAGAAGACAGCCTGCCACTGTGGCGGAATTATTTTGCCGCAAAGGCGCAGTTTTTGCGGGCGCGCGGGCAGACTGCAAGCAAAACGGCGGGTTTAAACGGCGAAGGCTTGGCATTTTACGATTTGTTCGCCCCGATAAATGGCGCAGTCGGCGGCACCGCCGCGCCCGATTCTCTGCTCAGCAAAACATGGTCGTTTTCGGAGGCGCGGGATTACGTCATCGAACGCTACCGTTCGTTCAGCGCGGCTATGGGCGATTTTGCCGAACATGCGTTTGAGTCGGGCTGGATTGACGCGGAAGTCCGCGCGGGCAAAGTGGGCGGCGCATATGACGAGGATTTTTCCCGGGGGCATCAGAGCCGCATTCTTTCCAATTTTACGGGCGCGTTCAGCGATGTCGTTACGTTGGCGCACGAGCTGGGTCACGCCTATCATTTCAGCTGCCTCAAAGGAAAACCGGCCGCGTTTTTCAGTTATCCCATGACGCTTGCCGAAACGGCTTCGACTTTTGCGGAAATGATCGTCAAGCAGGATATGCTCGCCAAATCGACGGAAGCGGATGCTTTGTCGCTGCTGGACGCGGATTTGCAGGACGCAAGCCAAGTGCTTGTGGATATTTTGTGCCGGTTCTATTTTGAGCGGAGCGTTTTTGCCGCACGTGCCGAGGGCGAGCTTTCTGCCGATGATTTTTGCCGTCTCATGCGCACGGCGCAGGAACACTCCTACGGCGCGGGCCTGGGCGCGGAACGCCACGAATACATGTGGGCGGTGAAGTCGCATTATTACAGCACGGGACTAGATTTCTACAATTTTCCCTATGCGTTCGGGCAGCTGTTTGCGGCGGGACTGTTCGCGCGGTATCAGGCCGAAGGCGCGTCGTTTGCCCGCACGTATGCTGCGCTGCTTGCCGACACGGGCAGCATGACCTGCGAAGATTTGTGCAAAAAAGCCGGATTCGACATCACCGACAAATCGTTCTGGCAAAGCGGCATTGCGATGTACGCGCGCGAAGTGGAATCGTTCGTCAGGCTGGCAAAAAACTGATGAGGCGGCGGAATCGTGCTATCGTGCCCGGTATGAAAACGCTATGATAATCGTGCCGTGCGCTCCCAAACAGACCGATTCGCTCCTTGCGTTCGTCCTGCCGCATGAAAAAACGGCGATCGGATTTGTCAGCCATATTATGCGCGGGAATGCCGATTGTTTTTTCGTCATGGACGGCAGCCGGACGTGCGGTGCGTTTTCGTTTTCTGCGGGCGGGCAGATTTTTCATTGTCTGCCGGACGCGCATTCCGCCGCGTGGGCGGAACTTTTGCGCACGCTGACGGCATTTTTCCGCGGCCAGAAAAATCGTGACTTGTTCAATATTATTGGCGAGGAAAACGGCACGGAACTGATTCGCCAGGCGATTGCGGCGGCGTGGGGAAAAACGACGCGGCACGAGCAAACCTACGCGCTGCTGGAGAAAACCGGCGCGGCGGAACAAGCCGATTCGTCTGATTGCGTCCGCTGTGTGCCGGAAATGATCGACGCATTGTTGCCGTTGCAAATCGCCTATGAGCGCGAAGAAATTTTTTGGGAGGGCGAACAGTACAATCCGAACGTGACGCGGCTTGCGTTCTTGCGCGCGTTGCGCACTCAGCAGATTTTCGCGCTTGTAAAAAACGGCCGCTATGTCGCAAAGGGCGGCACGAACGCGCAGGGAAAGCGTTACGTGCAGCTCGGCGGCGTGTTTACGATTCCGTCGGAGCGAAAAAAAGGCTATGCCACGAAGCTGTTGCGCTATGTCGCGCAAGCATTGCACCGGCAGGGAAAAGACATCGTGCTGTTCGCCAAAAAAGACAACGTTGCCGCGCTCCGCCTGTACGAAAAAATCGGCTGCAAGAACATCGGGTCGTTTAAAATCGTGTATTATTGAGGCAAACATGCAGAAACTGGACATTCTTTTTCAGGACGATTGGATTGTTGTGGTCAACAAGCCGAGCGGATTGCTGAGCGTCTCATTTGAGGGAAACCGCTCGCGGACTGCGCAGCAAATGCTGGAGACGATTCTGCGCAAAAGGGGCGCGTACAGCGCAAAGCATCGTCCGCTTGCCGTGCATCGCCTTGACCGGGACACGAGCGGCGTTATGATGTTCGCGCTTGGCGAGCTGGCGCAGAAAAAACTGATGGACGGCTGGCATTCCCTCGTGACGGAGCGATTGTACCGCGCGGTGGCAGAAAATCCCCGCGCACAGCACGATTTTTTGCCACAACGCGGGCTGATTGACGCGCCACTTGCGTTCAATGCATATCATATCGGCTATGTTCCGCAGCGCGGCGAGCAGACGCGGACGGTTGCCGCACGGACGCGCTACGTCGTCATCGCGCAGGGAAAAACGCACACGCTTTTTGAGCTTTCGCTCGACACGGGAAAGAAAAATCAGATTCGCGCGCATTTGGCGAGCAAAGGCTATCCGCTGGCGGGCGACGACCATTACCGTGCGCGGACAAATCCGTTCGGTAGGCTCGCGCTGCATGCCCGCACGTTGGCGTTCACGCACCCGTTCACCCGCGCTGCGCTGCATTTTGAGATTCCCGAACCGGCGGATTGGGAACGCTTTGTCGTGTCGTCGGAAAAAACCGGGGCGAATCATTTTCGCCGCGACGACCGTTTGCGGGCGAAAAATCTACCGCACCGTCGCTGACCGTGCTATACTGATACTATGCGACCGCTTTTTTTGGATACCCACGTTTTGGACAAAGCTGCCCGCGAACGCTACGATTTGACCGAAGAACTGATGATGGAAAACGCCGCAAGCGCATTGGAACGCGCGGTCATGCGGCATATTTTTGACGCGCCGTCAAAGGTCAATGCGCGGACGGTCGCCGTGTTGTGCGGCGGCGGAAATAATGGCGCGGATGGCTATGCCCTTGCCCGCAGACTTGCGGGGCAGATGCTTGCCGATTCCGCGCGGCTTGTGCCGGTTGTCATTGCGGTTGCCGCGCCAAAAAGCGATTTGTGCCGCAGGCAGGCGGCGCGGGCAAAAAATTGCGGCGTGCAATGCCTGAATTTCGATTCCGCCGCCAATGCCGACACCGTTCTTTCGGGCGCGGAAATTATCGTCGATTGTCTGTTCGGCAGCGGCTTTCACGGCGATTTGGACGAAAAAACGGCGGCATTATGCGCCCAGGCAAATACCGCCCGCGCCCGGCGCATTGCGTGTGACGTGCCGACCGGCTTGCGGGAAAACGGCACTGTCGCTGAAGGCGCATTCGTCGCGGACTGTACGGTAACGATGGGTGCGTTCAAACTGTCGCTGTATGGCGACGCGGCAAAAGATTTTGCGGGGCATATCGTTTGCGAAGATTTGGGTATAAGCCGTGCGTTGTTTGAGGCACAGCCCGACGATTCATACCGCGCGGCGGCGACGTTGTTGGAAGCGGCGGACATCGTTCTGCCGCACCGCCCAAAAAATGTCGTGAACAAAGGCACTTTCGGTCATGTTGCGGTGGCGAGCGGCGAAAAAATCGGCGCGTCGTGCATTGCGGGCGCGGCGGCGTTGCGTTTTGGCGCGGGTTTGGTCAGTCTTGTGCGGCATGATCAGCCGTTCACAAAAGGCGACGTGCCGCGCGTCTCCCCCGAACTGATGACGGCGAGCGATATTCCTGCAAACGTAACCGCGCTTGCGTTCGGCATGGGCTTGGGCAGGAGCGCGGAACATACCCGCCCCTATTTTGACTGGCTGCGCGCACATACTTCCATTCCGTGCGTCATCGACGCGGACGCGGTGTATGATGAAACTGTCGTGTCGTTTTTGCGCGCGCGGGCATCCGGCATCGTGCTGACCCCGCACCCAAAGGAATTGCAGGTGCTGTTGCGCAATTGCGGCTTGGGCGACCACATCGTCGCCGAATGCCTGGACAATCGCCCGACCTTGATAGAATCGTTCTGCCGTGCGTTCCCCGGCTGTGTGCTGTTGGTCAAAGGCGCAAACCCAATGATCGGTCACTATGACGGCGCGTCGTTCCGGCTGTTCGTCAATCCGCTGGGAAAAAACTGCCTTGCCAAGGCAGGAAGCGGCGACGTGCTTGCCGGACTTATTGCCGCGTTGCTTGCGCAGGGCTACGCTCCGCTTGACGCGGCAATAAACGGCAGCCTTGCCCACGCGCTTGCCTCGCGCCAGTTCAAGAACGATTTTTCGCTTACGCCGCTCGCGCTCATCGATGCGGTTGCCGCGCTGTAATCAAATCTTGTAGATAACGAATTTGCGGACGGAGAAATTCCAGAAAAACACGATGCCCGTGGCAATCACTTTTGCCGCCATTTTGTGCAGGCCGAAACGTTCCACGGCGACCCACATAATCAGCAGGTTGAGCAGCAGGCCGACAAGCGTCGTCGCATACACTTTTATCAGTTCGACCAAAAGCGAATCGCGCCGCGGCGCATTGCGGAACAAAATGAGCCGACCCAAAAGCCAGTTTGCGAACGTGGAAATGACGAACGCGATTGCCGCCGCAAGCAGGTAGTGCACGTTCAGCACGAACGTAAGCAATGCGAAAATTCCCCAGTCGATTGCCGTCGCCGTTCCGCCCACGCTCGTGTAGATTAAAACTTGACACAACGTCCGCAAGACACTCATAATAGGAATATAGCGTTAATTCGCTCAAATTTCTAGCCGATAGTGAAGATATGAAAAAGACTCCGATTTTTTTGATAGTCCTTTTTTTTATGACGATTTTGATTCCGCAAGTCTGCGCGCAGGGTGAAAGCGTTTCGCCCGAAGAAGCGGCGGCACTGCGCACAAAATTTGTCGATTATGCCAAACAATGCATCGGAAAACCTTATGCGCGCGGTGCTATTGGACCGGATGCGTTCGACTGCTCTGGCTTGGTCTTTACCTGTTCGCGCGAGTCAATCGGTGTGCAGTTGCCGCGCCAGACAAAGGCGATTTATGCGTTCTGTACGATTATTGACGAATCCGGGCGCGAAATCGGCGACCTCGTGTTTTTTAAGACGACCGGCGACGACACTGTTTCGCACGTGGGCATTTACGTCGGCAACGCGCAGTTTATCCACGCGGCGAGCGACGGTCAGAACACGGGCGTTATCCTCTCTTCGCTCAGGGAAAATTACTGGAAGTCGCATTATTTTCAGACTGGCAGATTTTTGCCCGCGTCCGGTCTGGAACGCATGGTTGACCCAAAATCCGATTCCGCGCCACAGCCGACCGCACAAACTGCGTCCGCAGGAACAGCAGATTCCGTTGCGGCAAACACCGCCACGGCAGACGGCGCGGGCAAGCGTGGCAGTTTTCTGCACAAGATTATCCTTGACGCATCGCTGACGTTCGACTGGAATTTCTTTACGGCGGACAGTTTTCAGATTAGCCCGCGCGGCGGCAGCACGATGCTTCATGCCATGTACGACGGCGGCACATTCCGTCCGGGAGTCGGCTCGATGATATGCGTCAACGCGAAAATGGGCGTGGTGCAGTTGCCCATCATCGTCAGCCTTACGCTGGGCGACTATTTCCGCTTTTTTTTCGGGCCGGTCATCACTATCGGCACACCTGAACTGCCCGCAAAAAATGCCACGGACGTGAAGGCATCGTTTTTTCCCGGCATCCTCGGCGTGTGCTGGCAGTCGCCCTCGTTCGGAGTGGGAAAAACCCGCGTTTCATTTCAGCAGGACGTGCACTACACGTTTTTCAACGACACCGACGGATCGGTTCTGTCGCTCAAAAACAGCATCGTCTCCGGGCTGGTATTTTCCACCGGTGTGCGCGTAACCATGCCTTTGGCAAATGTGCTTTAAAAGTATGAAAGCGAGCCAAAACCGAAGATTTTTTGCCGCGCCGCTCCTTGCGGCACTCTTTGTCTTTTCCGCCTGCGCCCCTCGCATTACGGTGACGGCTTCAGGCGCGGACACGGCGGAACTTGCCATTGCGGCAGGATTTTCCCGCGCCGCCGAACAGACGATCACCTCGATTATGGGCGCGATTGCGGGCGAAGCGGACGCGAATGCGCCGCTTTTTACGGCGGACGACCTTGCCGCCGTGTTGCGCCGCACCGGCTTGCAAAACGTGACGGCTTCCGCATCTGGCGAGGACATTGCGGCGCGCGGCACGATTCCCCGCGTCTCACAAAGCGCGCTCGCCGCCGCCGGAATCCTGACGATGACCGAAAAATCGCTCGCGCTCGTGTTCGGTCCCGCGCAGTATCAGTCGCTGTATGACATGGCCGACGAAGAATCCCAGGCGTATGCCGACCTGCTGATGATTCCCGCGCTCAGCGGCGAAACCCTCACCCCCGCCGAATACACCGACTTGCTTGCCTCCATGTACGGCCCGTCGCTCGCCCAAGAACTGACCGAAAGCGCGTTCACCGTAACCATCGCCGCCCCGGACGGCAAAAAATCCACCACCGCCCGCCTCACCCTCGGCGAACTGCTCACGCTCCCCGCCGAAAAACGCTGGACGGTTAACTGGTAATGCCGTCAGGGGAAGCCATCACAAACTCCGCAAGGACGGAATGACGGAAATCTTTCCCGTCCACGGAAAGGACATAAAACAGGGGCTTTTGGGCGCAATCCTGAAAAGAACCGGACTGGAGGTACAGAAATGAAAGTCGTATATCCTGCCCTATTCCACGAAGATGACGGCGGCTGGTGGGTGGAGTTTCCTGACCTGCCCGGCTGTACGACACAGGGCGACACGGAGTTGGAGGCATATTGCAATGCCGCAGAGGCGATGGAGCTTTACCTGCAAGATGATTACGAGGTCTGCACATTGCCCGTGCCGTCCGCCACAGAGAAAGTCGCGCATGATGGCGCGGACTTCGTGAGCCTTGTCTGCGGGAATTTTGACGTGCCGCAAAAATCCATAAAGAAAACGCTGACTATTCTCGCATGGCTCAACAGCAAAGCGGAGCGCGCGGGCGTGAATTTCAGCCATGTGTTGCAGGACGCGCTCAAAAAACTGCTCGACGTGCAGGATCCGGTTGTCTCCGCCTGATTCTTTTGCCAGAGCAAAAAATCTCAGCCGAACGCATAGGCGCGCAAGACGGCGTTCATTTTCGTTTGATAGCCCTTGCCTTGGCTCTTGTACCATTCCAAAACGTCGGTATCGACACGCATGTGAATCTCCGTTTTTGTCGGCTTGTGCCAGTCGGGATGAACCTCGTACCACGGTCGGAATTTCGCAAGTTCCTCTTTGCCCTGTTTCGGGCAGTCCGGGTCGTCGTCGGTCTTTCCTGCCCTTGCTTTTTCTGCGGCAGTGCGGATTGTCTGTTTTTCTTCTTCGGTCAGCGGAGTCCTGCGCAATTCATCGAGCGTCATAGTTTTTGTAGTATTCATTGTTTTCCTCCTGTGTTGCAGGCCGTGCGGATATTATCCTTATGCGGTCTGAAGCTCTCTCCGTAAACACGACGAAAAGAATTTCATCGACCATTCCGATTGCCTGATACCGCTCCTCGTCAAAAGTCGAATTCTGAGCGTCATACTTTTCAATTCGCTTGCCGTCAAGGAACACGCGAGCCGCAATTTCGAATGACACTCCATCGTGTTTTTTCTTGTTGCTGTTATTTTTGTTCTCGTCCCATTCAAAGGTCATCCGCATTGCCTCATAAATTAAACATATATTTTTTTGTGTACACAGTCAAGCGTTTCTTGCCTTGGGTGTTGTGGCACGACGAAACGTTCCCGCAGGGCGGGGGAGTCTCCCCCTCGCTCCAGCACAAGTGGATATGTTAATGCGACAGTTTGCGGGGAACGCCGCGGCCGCAAAGAACAGCTGCGCTGCCGCCACGCCCGGACAGATTCCCTAGTCCGCTTGCACTGTGCCGCCGGTGTTTGTGAACGTTGCGCCTTCTTCTGTATCTATATAAACGCCGTTACTGGAAGGCGCATTGTTGCCCGTTATTTCGCCGCCACTCATTTCGAATGATGCCTTTGGATTAACATAAACTCCGCCACCTCGTGTTGTCGCGGTATTGTTTATGATTTTCCCGCCAGTCATCGTAAAATAGTAATAGCCTTTATTGACCAGTACCCCACCACCATATGGTGCAGTATTGCCGCTGATTACACCCCCGCTCATTTTGAATTTAGCAGAGACATAGACACCGCCGCCAATGCTTGTAGTCTCGTTTCCAGTGATTGTTCCGCCTACCATTTCAAATGTACCCGATTCCCCCCACACAGAAACACCGCCAGCCATATAGGTTGACTTGTTGTTGCATACAGCCGCACCTTCACCGAGCGTTACGGTCGATTTCGAGTTATATATTTCCAAAAGGCAGCGATTTGCGCTGACATTTGTCTTGTTCCCGTCGAGCGTGACGTTCGTGATGGTAACGTCTCCTGAATCAGAATTAATTAGAAGCAAAGTATCTGTCAATGCGCCCGAAACATCGCTTGAGCCGTCGTAGCGCATAAGCGTCAAGTGATTTTTGCCCGCGCGGTCGAGCAAAGTGCTTTCGCCGCTTGGAAGCGTATACCCCGTGCATACCATGATTTTTTCCAAGCCGTATGCGTCATACAATTCTATCGCCTTTGAAAGCGTTTTCACCGCCTTGCTGGCGGTCAGTCCCGAATTCGTGTCATCGCCGCTGCTCGCCACGTACACGGTGGTTGGCTTCGGACATCCGCAGTCCTCGCACGTATCGTCCTTGTAGCGGTGTTCCTCGGTTTTGGAATATGCGCATTTCGTGCAAGTCGTCGTGTGTGTGCCGTCGGCGTTGTCCTTGTGCTTGCAGTCGTGTGCCACTGCTTCGGATTGCCCGTGGCAGACGGAGCAGGTTTGGTAATGCTTGCCGTCTTTGTTGTCGGTGTAGGTCATGCCGTAGTCGTGCGCCTTGGTCTCGGTGTGTGCCTTAAATCCCTCGATTGCGCATGTCCTGCTGTGGTGGGAGCCGTCGTGGTCGTCGGCATAGTCGCTCCAGTCGTGTTGCTTGCTCGCGGAGTACGTGCAGAGCGTACAGGATTTGCTGTGTCCTGCGTCCGTGCAGGTCTCGCTGCCCCAGGTATGCTCCTCGGTCTCGGAGTAGCCGCATCCCGCCGTGCAGGTCTTGGTGTGGTTGCTGTCATTGCCGTTGTTATAGCGGATTGTGTGCGCCACGGCTGTGGACTGCCCGTGGCAGACGGAGCAGGTCTGATAATGCTTGCCGTCTTTGTTGTCGGTGTAGTTCGCGCCCCAGTCGTGCGCCTCGGTTTCGGAGTGCGTCTTGAACCCCTCGACCGCGCAGGTTCTGCTGTGGTAGTTCGTGCTGTCGCTGGTATAGCCGCTCCAGTTGTGGTCTATGTCCTTGGAATAGCCGCATCCCGCCTTACAGGTTTTGGTATGACTGCCGTCGGCATTGTCTTTGTACTCGTAGCCGTGCGATACGGGGTCGGACGTTCCGCCGCAAACGGCACAGGTTTGGTAGTGTGTGCCGTCTTTGTTGTCGCTGTAGGTCGTGCCGTAGTCATGCGCCTTGGTCTCGGAGTGCGTCTTGAAGCCCGTCACCGTGCATGTCCTGCTGTGGTTGCCGTCTTTGTCGTCAGTATAGCCGCTCCAGCTGTGCGGGGCTGTTTTGGAGTACGTGCAGAGCGAGCAGGACTTGCTGTGTTCTGTGTCCGTATATGTCTCGCCGCCGTAGGTGTGCGCCTCGGTCTCGGAGTAGCCGCAGTTTGCCGTGCAGGTCTTGGTGTGGGTACTGTCATTGCCCTTGTCGTAGCGGATTGTGTGCGCCACGCGCTCGGAGTGCGCCGTGAATCCCTCGGGCGCACAGGTTCTGCGGTGGTAGTTCGTGTCGGCGTTGGTGTAGCCGCTCCAGTTGTGCGGGGCTGTCATGGAATACGTGCAGAGCGAGCAGGTCTTGCTGTGTTCCGCGTCCGTACATACTTCGTCGCCGTACTGGTGCGCCTCGACCGGGGAATGCGCGTTGCACCCCGCTGCCGTGCAGGTCTGGTAATGGCCGCCGTCGCCGCGCTCGTATGGTGCGCCGTCGTACCCGTGCGGCGCGGATTCGGTGCGTCCGCAGCCCGCGCACGTCCTGCGGTGCGTGCCGTCGCCGCCGTCGGTATATGCGCCCCAGTCGTGCCGGTGCACGGGTGTACAGATCCCGTCGGCGCAGCGCACCGTGATGTCCGCCACCTCGGCCGCGATGCCGCCCGCCTCGACCAGTGCGCCCCATTCTGCCACCGTACCGCCGAAGGAAATCTCCGTGATTCCCGACCTGTCGAACGCCCCTGGCGCGACCGCCGTCACCCCCGCAGGAATGGCGACATGCTTCAGTTCTTCATGCCCCGCGAACGCGCCGCCCGCGATGCCTTTCACATCGTCGGGCAGGGTGATATCCGCCGCACTCCCGCAGTACCCGGTGAGCGTGCCGTTCCCGTCTATGACGAACGCGGTCACCCCGTCAAGCCCGGCGTTCGCGGCGAGCGTCTCCCACTGCACCTTCGTGCCGTGGTAGGTGACGGTAGTCCCCGCGGGAATCGCGCCCGCGCCGATTGTCTCCACGCTCGCGGGGATGTCTGCGCTCGTGAGGCCGTCGCACCCGTCGAACGCGTTTTCCCCAATCGCAATCACGCCGTCGGGTATCGTCACGTCCGTGAGCTTCGCGCAGTCCCTGAACGCGCCGTCGCCGATTGCCGTCACGCCGCTTGGTATCGTTACGCCCGTGATGTCCGCCCGACCCTCGAACGCCGCCTCGCCGATGACCGTCACGTTGCCGGGGATTTTCACGTCCGCCGCGTCACCGCAGTACCGGGTCAAAACGCCGTCCGTTATCTCCCAGTCGTACATTCCCGCGCGCCAGATTCCGTCGGTGCAGCGCACGGTGATGTCGGTGAGGGTGCTGACGATGCCGCTGCCCCGCGCCAGCGCGTCCCACGCCCGCATGGTACTCATGTACGTAATCTCTCTGATCGCCACGCCGTAGAACGTGCCGCTGCCGATTTTCTCCACGGTGGCGGGGATGGTCACCTTTGTCAGGGCGGGGCAGCTGTTGAACGCGTTGTTCCCGATGCTCGATGCGCTGTCGGGCACGGTCAGGCTCTCCAGCGTTTCGGCGCACCACACGAGCCGACCGCCCAGCACCTGGTACTCCGCCGCCGGCGTGTCGTCCTCGTCGTCGCTCCCGCAGCCTGCCGCGAGCAGCAGTGCTGCAAGCAGTGCGACGGTTAGGAATCTTATACGCGTTCTTGTCATGTTGTTCTCCTTAATTCTGCGTGGCGCGGGGCTATGCCTTCGCCTTGCTCTTCGTACCGCCCAAGACTTCCTGTTTGAAGTGGTCGATTTCGGTGTTGGCGTAGTCGATGAACGCGGCGTAGTCCGCTTCGCCTTCAAGCAGGGCGTGGGCGTTCACGTGCATGACGAGCATTCTATATGTCTCGTCGCTTGCCGCCCGTGCCGCTTTGAGTGCGCCCGCCGTCTTTGCCGAGCGTTCGTCCGTCCGCTGTGAGGTCAGCTCGCGCACTTCCTCGTTCGCGGCTTTCAGTTTTTCCACGAACGCAGAAAGCGATAGCGCGTCCACCTGCGGCTTATACTTGCCCTCCAAGTCCTGGATGAAGTTGACGAGCAAGCCCGTCTCCTTGTCCAGCTGCGCCTGCGTGTCGATTTTGTAGTCCTTGATGTGCTGCTGAAGGACTTTCGCCGCCTCCGCCACGTCCTCCATCGGGAAGCTCGCGTAGCCCGCCACGGCTTTCTTGTAGCCCGCGTACAATTGGTCGCGCAATCTGTCCGCTGCCGCGATTTTGTCCGTCGTCAGGCTCTTCGCGCTGATTTGCAGGTTCTCGTCCTCAGCCGTGACCGCCGCCCGCAGCGCGGCGACTTGCGCCTTGCACTTTTCGGCGACCGCCGCGTCCTTTTCCGCCCTGTTTGCCACGTTGGACACGAACAGGAAGTGCGCCGCGTTGTTCATGCCGCC
>JAAVAM010000002.1 GCA_014804085.1 Treponema sp.
GGTCTCCGCCAAGAGCCTGACCACGGACAAGATCGCGGCGGCGGACAGATTGCGCGACCAATTGTACGCGGGCTACAAAAAAGCCGTGGCGGGCTACGCGGGATTCCCGGTGGAGTCGCTCGCGGAGGCGGCAAAAGTTTTGCAACAGCACGTCAAGGACTACAAGATTGACGTGCAGGCGCAAATGGACAAGGAGACGGGGCTGCTCGTCAACTTCATTCAGGACTTGGAGGGCAAATTCGCGAAGCAGGTAAAGACACTTTCGCTCACGGCGTTCGTGGAAAAGCTGAAAGCCGCGAACGAAGATGTGCGCGAACTCACCGGGCAAAGGACGGACGAACGGTCGGCAAAGACGGCGGGCGCATTGAAAGCGGCGCGGATTGCGAGCGACGAGGCGTACAAGATGCTCGTGCTGCACGTGAACGCCCATGCCCTGCTTGAGGGCGAAGAAGCCTACGCCTCGTTCATCGACTACGCGAATACGGAGATTGACCACTTCAAGCAGGAAGTACTGGGCGGAAAGAAGAAGAGCGGCACTGCGGACGCGGGAGCGGATGCGTGATGAAGAGCGACACGTGTTTCGGCAAATCGGGAAATCCCCTGTCGGTTTTTATGACCGAATCGGAGGCGCAGGAATCCGCAGACTATGAGCGGCGCGAGCGGGGCATGAGCCTCTACCCTTACCGGTGCGGGCGGTGCGGGAATTGGCATCTTGCGCCGCAGGAAAGCCGCGTGACGTTCAAGGAGTACGCATGCCTTTGCCTGGATTCGCACGGAAAGAGCAAACGGCTCTATGCCACGCGAGAGGATGCCGAAAAGGCGCGGACAGGCTCTGAAGCGGCGCGGGGCATCGCCCTGACCGTCTATGAGTGCCCGGAGGGAGGCGGCTGGCATCTTACCCACAGACAGTAGTGCCCGGGTAAAACGGAGAGAGCGCACAGAAAAACGCGCGGACGTTCCGCGTAAAAATAATTGTCGGCGGACATAAAGCGCAAAGGAGTTTAACCATGTTGAAGAAATGGTCAAGGATCACACGGTATACGGTGATGGCACTCATGCTCATAGCGGGAGTGTTCACCTCGTGCAGCAATGACGGAAGCCAAGGCGGCGGGACTGAGCAGGAACCAGAGAAGCCTGTCGATAACAACAAGTGCACGGTGATATTCGACAAGAATAACGGAAGCGACTGGGCTGTGTCGCAAGAATCTGTCACCAAGGGAGGCTTTGTAAAAAAGCCTGAGAACGACCCGTACCTAGAAGGCTTCCTGTTCAGGGGCTGGTATGCGGACGGAAGCGATGAGGAGTTCGACTTTGGCACGCCCATAACGAGCAACATCAGGCTTACGGCAAAGTGGACAAAAATCCCCGACTACCTTAAGGTGGGCAACGGGTATGTAAGCGGCTATGTCGCGGAGAAACTTCCTACAGATGGTATCATCGAAATCCCGGAAGGCATAACAAGCATTGTAGGCTCTGCGTTCCATGACTGCACGAGCCTTACGGGCGTGACTATCCCCAATACCGTAACGAGGATTGGGAACTATGCATTCGAGAAATGCACGAACCTCACAGACATGACAATTCCCGACAGCGTGACGTATATCGGGATGCGAGCATTCTTTGAATGCACGAGCCTTGCAAGCGTGACGATAGGCAAAGGCGTGTCGAAAATTGAGGACGATGCGTTTTGGGGATGTACAAGACTTACGAACGTGACGATAGGCAAAGGCGTGACGGAAATCGGGAGCTCCGCGTTCACCAGATGCACGAGCCTCGCAAGCGTGACGATACCCGATGGCGTGACGACTATTGGAAGCTGGGCGTTCAAAAGCTGTACAAAACTTACGGACGTGACGATACCCGACAGCGTGACAAAAATCGAAACATGGGCGTTCTTAAACTGCGAAAACCTCATGACCGTGACCTATGGCGGCACGAAAACGGAGTGGGAAAGAATATATAGATCTCAATCGGATAATACGTATGCAGACGGATTACCCGGCAAAACAATAATCGGAAAAGACGGGAGCACTTGGACCGCGGCGACTTACACCTCGGACAAGTGAACCACCGACGAGCGACATTCCCGCAATTCGGTAAGTCCGTAGTGCGGGAATGCAGTGCAAGCGCATGGGCGAGGTACTCACACGCTTGCGCTTTTTGTACAAGATAAGGAGATATGATAAAAGCACCGCACAAATGGCGCGGCACTTTTATCATGTCAAGTTTCCGTTGGAAACTTGCATATCAAATGCCACTTCTCATTTCATTACGAAGTGGCATAAAAAGGCAAGAAAAAAAGTTGCAACTTTCTTTTTGCCTTTTTATAGGAGACAATATATGAGCAAAATAGCAATTTTCTTTGACGCGGAGAACGTTCCCGCCACAAAAATGCCGGGAATCATATCGTTCCTGTCAAAAAAGGGCGACATCATCTTTCAGCGCGCGTATGCCGACTGGTCGGTAGATAGCACAAAATCCTGGAAAACGCAGCTTTCCGAAATGCCGATTGTCGCAATCCAGCAGTTTCACCACAACCAGGGGCAGGCGGTGGACAAGGCTATCATGATGGATGCGATTGAAATGGCGATAAACCATGCCGACATCGACATTTTCGTGCTGGTCGCTTCCGACAACGGCTACTATTCCCTTGCGCTGCACCTGCGCGAGCTGGGCAAGCGCGTCATCGGAATCGGGGACAAGCAGAAATGCAGCCCGATTTGGGTCAAGGCCTGCAACGAGTTCACCTATTTTGAGGGTTTGGAGGAGAATGATGACAACATACTTCTTCAACCCGATGAGCAGAGCGATGGCGATGGTGTCGAGGAGTACTCGCTTGAGAAGTTCCTTGAGAAGGCTTTTGATTCGACCCCGCCGTATAAAAATACGGAGCGCGTGCTTCTTGCACGGATGTACAACTCGGTGTATGCCCTCAAGTCAGATTTCAATGTGAAAGACTACGGCTACAAAACAGCCCGTGAAATGGTCGAAGACATGGACACCTTTACCGTTTCCGTCGCCGATGACAAGCAGACTTATTTCGTCGAAAAACGTGCGCAGAAGCAAAAGGAAGTCGGCAAACGCAAAGAAGGCAGCATAAAACGGCGCATTCATAATTACTGCATCATTACCGCAGATGATGGGAGCGGTGATTACTTCTTCTACATGAAAGAAATGAACGACGAATGCAAAGACGCGGAGCTTGACATAGGAAGCCGCGTTGATTTCCTCGTTGTCAAAGAGCCGAATCCGAATGGGGAAGACACGCGGACAAAGAACGGCAACGCCACTGACGTGAAAGTCCTTTGACAGCAGGAGCCGTCCCCCGCCTTGACCTTGCCGACGGCGGACGGCTATACTGGTCGCATGAAGCGCATTGTTTGTTTTGGGGACTCGAACACGTGGGGGTACGTTCCGGGGGTGGCGGGGCTGTGCCGGTATGATGAGGATGTGCGGTGGACGGGCATCGTGCAGGAGCGGCTCGGAACGCGGGCGCGGATTCTGGAATTCGGACTGTGCGGCTGTGAGAGCGGGCTGAAAAGACGCAACAAATGCTTCAATGCGAACGCGCAGGAACTGTTCCCGTCCGTCCTGTTCGCGCAGCTGCCCGTGGACATCGTGGTGCTGATGCTCGGCACGAACGACCTGAAGGCGGCGAACGGCTGGCAACCGGGCGACACGGCGAAAAACCTGCGCGCGCTGCTGGCGGCAACGCACACGATTTCGCCCGCGACGGCGACGGTGCTTGCCACGCCGGTCATATTGCGCGACGGCATAGAAAGCGACACCGAATTCTCGCACGATGCCATTGCGCACTCGCGGCTGTGCGCGCAGGAAGTGGCCGACCTCGCCCGCGCGGAGCATATCCCGCTGTTCGACACGAATGCGGTCGTGCACGAGCTGGGCGCGGACGGCTGCCATTTTACCCCGGACGCGCACCGGGCATTCGCGACGGGCATGGCGGAGCTGCTGCGGGGAATGATTGAGACGTGAGGATTCCCTACGCGCAAAAAACAGCCGCCTGCTTTCCGCAGGCGGCTGTTTTTTCATCTACTGCATGATCAGCATGCTCTTGTCGTAGTCCGTCGGGGGAACGTAGCCCATCAGCTGCATGAGCGTTGCCGGCCAGCTGGAGATGCCCAGCCCGTCGGCGAGTTTCGTGCGGTCGTACTCGCCCTGATATTCGGGGTCGTAGATGATGCCCGGCACGGGGTTCAGGCTGTGGCTCGTCTTTGCCTTCGGCTCGCCGGTCGCCTTGTCCGTCTTGACGCTGCCGTCCTTGGCGTGCTCGTACATGTCGTCGCTGTTGCCGTGGTCGGCGGTGAGGCACAGGATGCCGCCCGCCTCGTCAATTGCCGCCTTGAGCCGACCGAGTTGCAAGTCCATGCCCTCCATTGAACAGACGACCGCGTTGAACACGCCCGTATGCCCCACCATGTCGCCGTTCGGGAAATTCAGGCGGATATGGTCGTACTTGCCGCTCTTGATCGCCTCGATCACCTTGTCCGTGATTTCCGCGCACTGCATCCAGGGACGCTGCTCGAACGGCACAACGTCGCTCGGCACTTCGATGTAGTCCTCCAGTTTCTCGTCGAACTTGCCCTGCCGGTTGCCGTTGAAGAAATAGGTCACGTGCCCGTATTTCTGCGTCTCGGAGATTGCGAGCAGGCGCACGCCGCTTTTGGTGAGGTACTCGCCCATCGTGCGGTCAATGCTCGGCGGGTTCACGAGGTACTGCGCGGGAACGTGCGCGTCGCCGTCGTACTCCATCATGCCCGCGTACTCCACCGCCGGAACGCGACCGCGCTCGAACGGCAGGTCGCCGCCCGCCGGGGTCTCGAACGCCCTAGTCATCTCAAGCGCGCGGTCGCCGCGGAAATTGAAGTAAATCACGCTGTCGCCGTCGTCAATCGTGCCGACCGGCTTGCCGCCCTCCGCGACGACGAATTCGTGCATGTCCTGGTCGAGCAGCCCCGGCACTTCCGCGCGGTACGTCTCGATCGCCTCAGTCGCGCTCGCAAACTGCCGACCCTCGCCCAAAACGTGCGCCTTCCAGCCGCGCTCCACCATGCTCCAGTCCGCGTTGTAGCGGTCCATCGTCAGGTACATGCGCCCGCCGCCGGACGCAATCCGGTAGTCGCAGCCGGAGAATCCCGCAAGGAATTCCTCAAGCGGCGTGATATAGTCGAGCGCGGACGTGGGGTCAACGTCGCGGCCGTCAAGCAGCGCGTGCACGCGAATCCTCTTCACGCCGTCCTGTGCCGCCCGCGTAACCATCGCTTTCAGGTGGTCGATATGCGAGTGGACGTTGCCGTCGGACACCAGGCCGATGAAGTGCAGCGTCGCGCCCTTTGCGTTCACGTTCGCCACGAGCTTCTGCCAGGTCGCGCCCTCAAACATCGCGCCGCTTTCGATCGACTGCCCCACGAGCTTCGCCCCCTGCGCGAACACGCGCCCGCAGCCCATCGCGTTGTGCCCCACCTCGGAGTTGCCCATGTCGTCGTCGCTCGGCAGCCCCACCGCCGTCCCGTGCGCCTTGAGCCGCGTGTGCGGGCAGTTCGCCGTGAACCAGTCCAGATACTTCATGCGGGAAGCCTTTACCGCGTCCCCCTCCTCAAACTTACCGTAGCCCACCCCGTCCATGATGACGAGGACGACCGGCCCGCGCCGGCCTTTCCACGCCGGATTCTTCTCCAGCGCGCGCATTGTGTCTGCCATAAAAACTCCTGTCGCCCGGCAGGGAACGCTCCGTCATCCCCGTGCCGAATACCTATCCCGCATGATACACGTTTTCCGCCGCTTTTTCAACGCCCGCACCAGACGGGAACGCCGGCACGGGGTGCAATTCGTCCACAGCAATTGACGCGAACACAGCAACAGGGTGAAATTTGTTCTCAGTAATCGACGCGGACGTATCAACTGCCTGAAATTCGTCCACAGCAATTGGCGGGAATGAATCAACGGGCTGAAATTCGTCCACAGCAATTGACGGGAACGTATCAACGGGATGAAATTCCTTCACAGCAATTGACGCGGACTCAGCAACAGGCTGAAATTCGTCCGCAGCATTCGACGGGAACGAATTTGGTGCGCTAGATTCGTTCCCGAAATCGCGCTTTGACACCCCGCCGCCGCCCGTGCTATCATACCGCAGAGAAAACGGCGACAAGGAGCAAAACATGACCATGAAACAGAAAACAATCATCGCCATTTCCGCGCTCGCGCTGTGCGCGCTGGCTGTATCGTGCAAAAAAACGGACGTGGACGAAAAGTCGGACGCGCTCATAGAAGCGGCAATGAAAAAGAACACCAAGAAAGTGGCGCGGCTCATCAAAGCGGGCGCAGACGTGAACGCACAGACCAAGTACGGCTATACCGCGCTGATGTACGCAGCGGGGTACAATGCCTCATACACCGCGCGGATCATCAAAGCGGGCGCGGACGTGAACGTGAAGGACGACGCCGGTCATACCGCGCTCATGTATGCGGCAGATCGCAATGCCGTGGACGCAGTACGGCTTCTGCTCGCGGCGGATGCGGACGTGAACACAACGGACAACGACGGCAAGACTGCGCTGATGTGGGCTGCAAAACACGATGTGACGGACATTGCCGAACTGCTGATAGAAGCAGGCGCGGACGTAAACGCGAAGGACAGCAACGGCGAAACCGCGCTCATGCGGACGGCATGGAATAACGCGCCGGACGTGGCTAAACTGCTCATCGAGGCGGGCGCGGATGTGAACGCGAAGGACAGCAACGGCGTGACTGCGCTCATGCGGACGGCATGGTACAACGCGCCGGACGCGGCGAAACTGCTCGTCGAGGCGGGGGCGGACGTAAACGCACGGGACAACGACGGCTATACCGCGCTGATATGGGCTGCAAAACACGATGTGACGGATATTGTCAAACTGCTGATAGAAGCGGGCGCGGACGTGAACACAAAGGGCAATGAAGGCATGACGGCACTCATGGTGTCGGCATTGAGAAGAACGGCAGACATAGCGAAACTGCTCATAGAAGCCGGAGCGGACGTGAACGCAACGGACGATTCGGACACGACCGCGCTCATATGTACGGCAATGAATAACGCTACGGACGTGGCGAAACTGCTCATAGCGGCAGGCGCGGACGTAAACGCAAAGGACAAACGCGGCGCGCCCGTGCTCAGGTATGCAGAAGAAAATGACGCAACAGACGTGATAGAACTGCTCAAAGCCGCCGGAGCAGAAACGGAAAAATAGGAGAAAACAGATGAAAAGCGTAATGACGAAAACACTGGCGGCCATCGCCGTGCTCGCGCTGTGTGTAGCGGCGGTTTGTGCGCAAGCGGATTCAAAGTCGGACGCACTCAAGGAGGCGGCAGCGAGCAATAACGCCAAAGAAGTGGCGCGGCTCATCAAGGCGGACGCGGACGTAAATACGAAGAACTATAACGGCGACACCGCACTCATGGTTGCGGCAGAGAATAACGCGGCAGATACGACGAAATTGCTCATAAAGGCAAAGGCGGACGTAAACGCCAAAAACAGATACAAACAGACCGCACTCATGCTCGCGGC
Organism: Treponema sp.; assembly: GCA_014804085.1. Taxonomy (GTDB): domain Bacteria; phylum Spirochaetota; class Spirochaetia; order Treponematales; family Treponemataceae; genus Treponema_D. The sequence continues at coordinate 7,566 of JAAVAM010000002.1, forward strand.
AAAGCATAACGCGGCAGATACGGCGAAACTGCTCATAAAAGCAAAGGCGGACGTGGACGCAAAGCGCAGTGACGACTGGACCGCGCTCATGGTTGCGGCAGAGTATAACGCGGCAGAGACAGCGCGATTGCTCATAAAAGCAAAGGCGGATGTGAATGCAAGGAGCTGGACCAATTGGACCGCGCTCATGATTACGGCAAAGCA
>JAAVAM010000073.1 GCA_014804085.1 Treponema sp.
AATCGCCGCTCAACGTTGATACGGTGTGGTTGCGGGTGCTGTAATAGACATAGACCGGGTACAGCCTGATTGACTTGTTGTCGTCAAAGTAGATGTACTGGTTGCTCTTGTACGGAGACAGGTAGGCGATTTTTTCGCCGTTGAAGCTGTCCTTGTGCAGTTCAATGCCGATTTTTCCGTTGTTGCTTACTTTGATGCAGTAGTCGCCCGTATAGGCGGCGTTTATTGTCGCCTCGTAGTATTCGCCCGCGTGGTAGGTCGCCATGGTCGAATATTCCACTTTCGCCGTGGTGAGCTTGTCTTTTTTCGCCGCGTATTCGCTTGCCGCCATGCCCTTTATGATCATCCAGCCGCCCACGGCAAAGTCGTTTTTGCCCGACACGTCGAATGCCCGCGAACTTCCCGCGCGAACGCCGCCGAGTATGGTGTCTTTGGTCGGAGTCTCGCCCTCGAACAGCACCATGTCTTTTTTCGTGTTGTTTCTGATGGTCAGCGTCCCGTTCGGCTGGTTCGTATAGTCGATGCCGTCGGCTGTGTCGGGCGTGTTGCCGCTGCCAGTGCCATTGTCATTACCCCCCCCCAGTTCGATTTCGCCGGAGACCGACCCTTCGCACCCAGTCATGCAGGCAACGGTCAGCGCGGCAAGCGCGCACAGTGCCATGCCGGTTTTCTTTGCGTTCAGTTTCATCATAGTATGCTCCTTGCGCTTTACGTCCGCACGACGGTTCTCAAAAAGCAGTGCCATCTTACCATACGGCACACGCAAAAGCGGTCAACTGCGAGGCGACATTTTACGCACTGTTCTTGTCTCTGTCGCCCACGTTTTTTGCCCTTGCGCGCGTGCGCGCCGCGCAAAATTATAATTCCGCACGGATTGGTATTATTTTACTACAGTGATTGTTATAAATAATTTTTTGTTAAATTGCAACCATTCGCGCGGTTTTTCTAGTATTTTTTTACCAATGGCTTTCAATGAAAATCTAAAATATTTTATGGAATGCAAAGAAATTCAGTCAAAAGAGCTTGCGGCAAAGACGGACATAAGCATCAACACAATCAACAGCTATCTTAAAAAAAGCGGCTCCATTCCCGACGTAGAAAAAGCCGTAAAAATCGCAAAAGTCTTGAACATTCCCGCGGAATTATTGGTGACGGGCATTTCAATATCGGAAAAGAAAATCGAGCACATGGACCGGACGAATGTGCTAAAACCCGAAATCGTGGAAATCGAAAAGAAACTCGTCCGCTTTTCACAAAAGGACTTGGAAATAATCGCGCAGCTCATTCAGTCGGTGTGGGAAAAATACGAGCGATGAAAGCCATGTTTCGCAGAAAATGCTCAAGCAAGAAAGTCGCGAATACGTAAGTAAGAAAGTCATGATTACTTACGTAAGAAAGTTGTGAATACGTAAGTATTTCAGTTGTTCTTACTTACGTAAGAAAGAGATAAATACGTAAGTATTTCAAATGTTCTTACGTAAGTATTTATTTTGTTCTTGTTCCAGTAATAACGGATAGAATACGTGCCTTGCGGTGAAAATAGTGCGGATGTCGGGTATGAAATATCCTTATTATTAACCGTTGTCACAAATCCTTGACAAGTATCTCAGCCATTCTGCGAATTTATCCTCGTAGATAGGAACGACTTTTTCTTTCCACCATTGGGAACAGGCATAAAACATATTGTTGATTTTCTTTGCCCAATATCTTGGTTTGCCGGTATTATCCAGGCAGTCTTTCCAGTTTTTTTGAAATAATGCATACTGCAAGCCGAACGTTTCCTTTGAATAATCGAACTTTTGCAATTTCTCAATTTCTGTAGCGGGAATAAGATTCCATTTCAAAAGGTCGGCAATCGTTCTTTGTACAAAATCTTGAAAAATCGTATCTCCATGGTGAGGGTTCATAGATGTTTTGTGCGTTGAAATTCTCTTTGCTGAACAGCTCCACGAATTTTGCTCCATCGGGGTTGTCGCGCTCAAAAGGAATTTCCAGTCTGTTTTCTGCGTTCTCCGCATTTTGTTTGGTAAAATCAAAGTCATAGACATACAATTTGTTGCAGACAAGGATTCCAATATCGACGGATTTCAACTGGTTCAGATAGCTGAACAGCTGATCCTGACCTTTGCCTAAAACGCTTTCTGTATGGCGTTTTAGTTCTACGACGACCACATCTTTTCCGTCTTTTCGTACAACAATGTCCGCCTTTTTAGTAGACCCCATCTGCATAGCCCTTTGCGCATCGATTTCGGTCGTGTTATAATTCAGAATCGCCGAGAATACGGAATCCTCCCATACCGTTTGAATTTTTTCCTCTAAATCTGTGCCGTATTTTTCATAATAGCCGACGATTTTGTTCCATGCTTCTGCGTAAGTCAAAATTGATTCTCCGTCTTTCAAGTTCTTGCCTTATCTGCATTGTATTCTTTATTGAAAGTGTGATCAATCGATTTCAATGTTCATCTTGTCGTCCCTCCGTTCTGCATATAATATTCCCGCTTGCCCTCCCACTCGCACTTGTCAAGCACCCACTTGTACTGGGCGAAACTTGTCTTGTCATACACAGGCTTGTACTTCCCGTCCCAGTGATTGTCAATGTATATGGCGGACTTGTCCTTCATGTACGGGTTCACGTTCGCCTGCGGCTCAACCTTAACCGTGTCCCACGGCCAGTACACGTTCTTCACCGTCACGAACATGTGACACCACTTGTCCGGCACGTTATCGTTCACGACAAAATCGCACCGCTCTTTCCTTGCCCACAGCAGCCTGTCCCAGGTCTCCTTGAACACCACGCTGTAGTCCACGCAGTTCACCTTGCCGTCCTTGTTCACGTCGCGCAGGCTCTCCCTGCTCTCGCTTATTATCCAAGCTATCAGCTTCTCGTTCGCCTCCCTGCATTCCGCGGCCTCGCTCCTGCTGTACGCCGGTGTCGTCGGGTACGGCGCGGACGAACACCCGGCGCACAAAGACACGTACCATACCACTACGAATAGAGGCACCATGATAACCAGCCACATCTTCAGCACGCCCAGCAGGTACGGCACGTGCTTCCCGTATTTATTTGCCATCAACTGTTCCTTACTGTGCTAGGGGGCGCGCTACTTGTATGAGCACAACGTCCTGTTGGTTTTCTTGAAGAGCGCCTCGTCAATCGTGCGGAGGTCATAATCCATCCGGGAGATGAAGTCGGCAACGGTTGCGTCGAACGCGTCGTCGGGCAGGAGATGGTGTCCGGCACTTTCCAGCAGGTCTTTGGTCTGCTCGATTGTCAGGCGCATGCCGATGGCAAGCTGGAACACCGTGTCCTTTTTGGGGCGGTAGTAGGAGTCCTCGCCTATGATTTTTGAGAAGGTCTGGCGGCTTATGCCGCCCCGCTTGTAGATGATGGCATGGCTCTTGTTCTTGCTGTATTGGAGACTGTTCTGGAGATAGAACGCAAGTTTTTCCGTGAACGGCACTTTGCGCTTGTCGATGGCGGGAGTGGGGGAGACCCGCTCAAGTTTTGCCCTGACCTGTTTGTTGATGCGTAGGGTCTTTTTTGCGACAAGCACGATGGCATGCATCAGCGCGTAGTATGCCCGTTTTGACTGCATCGACATGTTTGCGCCCTTCTGGGTCAGCACCCGCATGACTTCTTTTTCGGCCTGTGCGGCGGGGGTGAGGCTGTCGCGCATCGCCTCCGTCTGCTGCGGCTTTGCCAGATTGGAGAGATATATGATGTGCGGGACGTACTCCGGCACGTAGTTGTTCAGGACGGCTGCCCCGTGGCTCATTGTCAGCGAGTATGTTGCGCCCCGTTCCGCCATTTTGGCGCGCACGTTCTGGTGCAGATCGGGATTCAACCGCCAGTCCTGTGGGCGGGGAGTGCGGTAGCCTAGGTTTTTCAGTTTCTTGATGACATCGGAAAAATCGTTTGTCATGAAATAGGTGTATTCACCAAGTCCGTCTATGTCCACGCGCACCGTCTGCGCCCGCTCAGCCCCGTCTTGTTCCTGCGTCCTTTCCACGATGTCTTGCTCCATACGATGAATTCATCCTCCTGTCGTGCGGCGGTATTCAAAAAGCACAGACAGTATACCACACGCCACGCGCAAATCGGTCAACTGCGAGGCGACATTTTGAGAAACATGCGGCGGCCGTGCTTTTTGTGCCGGGCGTTACGCGTCCTGCAACTCAAGCGCACCCAGCGAATAGCGCGCGAGCCGTGTGTCGGGGAGAAAGCTGCAGCCAGCCTTGAAAGACACCCCGAACTGCCCCGCCACCACCAGCATGGAGAGCGTTTCCCCCGCTTTGTGGAACAGCTCGCGCAGCATGTGGAAGTCTGCGCTGACATGTTCGAGCAGGTCTTGCCTGCTGTCCGTTGAATGCGGCACGAGGACGACGAACAGGGCTTTCTTTTCCGCCGGATGCTCCAGCAGCACGGAAAAATCCTTGCAGTTCCTGCCCTGCGCATCACGGTATAGCTCATAGCCGGGAAAATTCGTCTGGTAGGTCTTGATGAACAGGTGTACCAGCAGGGCTTCCGTCACGTCCTGCGTGATGTCGATGTTCTGCGGTGCTTTGTGCAGGATGTGCTGCGGCGCGATAGGGGCGTAGTGCAGAAAAGCGCGGTATGCTTTTATTGCCGCATTGATTGCGCCGCCTCTTTTTCTGTTGAGCGCATCGAACGTAAGTTCGTTTTCGTTTTTGATAGTGTCTATGTGGGCAATATCGCATGCATAAAAATTCTTCCCGCCGAGCAGCTCCTCCTGAAATTTTTCGATTGCGGATATATAGGTGTTCCGTGTGGTGGTTTCCTTGTTTCCGCCGTCCGGGTCTACCAGCCATTTCCTAAACTCCGCTTTCCATTCTGTTGCGTCCATCATTGCTTTTTTATCTCCTCATTTCCTTGCTCTGCCGCTTTCTTGTACCATTTTGCTGCCTCGGAATAATCTTTCTACTCACTTGTCATAACAGCGTGCAAGATTGTACTGTGCCGAGGCATTTCCTTGTTCCGCTGCTTTCCTGTACCATTTTGCCGCCTCGGAACAATCCTTTTCCACGCCCTCTCCATTGTCGTAGCAGAGACCAAGATAGAACTGTGCCGAGGCATCCCCTTGTTCGGCGGCTTTCCTGTACCATTTCGCCGCCTCGGAATAGTCCTGCTCTACGCCATGTCCATTGTAATAACAGACTCCAAGAACGAACTGCGCGACGGTGACTCCTTGCTTCGCCGCTTTCTTGAACCATTTCAGTGCCTCGGAATAATCCTTTTCTACGCCCTCTCCATTGTGATAACAGCGTGCAAGATTGTATTGCGCTTCGGCATTTCCTTGTTCCGCCGCTTTCATGAACCACTTCACTGCCTCGGAAAAATCCTGTTCTACGCCATGTCCATTGTCATAGCAGAGTCCAAGGTTGAAATACGCCCCTGCACATCCATGCTCTGCCGCTTTCATGAACCACTTTACTGCCTCGGAATAGTCCTGTTCTACGCCATGTCCATTGTCATAGCAACGTGCAAGACTGCATTGCGCCTTGGCACATCCTTGTTCTGCCGCTTTCGTGAACCACTTAACTGCCTCAGAATAATCCTGTTCTATGCCATGTCCATCGTAATAGCAGAGTCCAAGATTGAACTGCGCAACGGCATATCCTTGCTCGGCTGCTTGTTTGTACTTGTCGTAGTCGCTTGTGTGTGTAGGATCTAACGTTTTTCCCATTTCATGCTCCTTATGTTGATTGCGTTTTGCGTCCGCGCGACGATTGTATCCCGCCTTGCGGGAGATGCTCCCTTCGTGTTAGTGGAGCGTCTCCCTACGGGCGAGTGGAATGTCTCCACTTGCCCGGTGCGACGGTCAGCCTTTGACTGCCGTGCAGGAAATCGGGGCGGTAACCGTGCGCAGTTCCTTGAGCGATGTTCCGCTCGTGCTGTACTTCGTGCGCACGATGACCGTGCACGCGCCCGGCGGCACGTCTGCGGGGACGCGTGCGATGAGCTGGCTCGGCTTGTTCACGCTCAGGCGGCGGGTCACCTTGTGCTCCGCGCCCGATGCGTCCACGACGAACACGCCCTGCGCCTCGTCCGCCTCGTCAACCTTGATCCTGCTGCCGTCGATGATGATGTCGTCACCGGCGGTCAGCGTGCCGTCCGTCCTGCCGGTTGCCGTGTCGGTGATGAGGGTGATCTCCGCGCCGTTCGCCTTGGTGCCAAGCACGCGCACGCCCACGCCCTCCAGCGCGTCGCGGAACGCCGCCGTCGGCACGAGGTCAACCGTCCGCTTGTGCGCCGCCGGGTCAAAGGGGCTGCCCGCGTTTGCCCACACGCCCGCCACGCGCGGGGAGACTTGCACCAGACCGTCCATGAACGAGCAGCCGGACAGCAGGATTTCTTTTACCTCTTCGTCGCGCCGGTTGAGGACGGCGAGGATAGTCTCCTTGCGCAGCTCGCTGCCCGCCGCCACGATGCGGTTGGCCACGTCCTCGTTGCGCCGTGTCTGGAGCCGCGTCAGCACGTCCGCGATGCAGTCGTTCTCGTCGTCCTTGGTCAGCACGTTCGGGCGCAGGTACACGTCCCACTGATGTTCTTTTGCCATTCTGTTCCTCCTTGCTTCTATTAGATACAGACATACCGACATCGTAGCACATGAAGGGGAGCGGGGCAAGTGCGCCGTGCGGGCGGAATTCCTGCGCGCGGCGGTGCAGGGGAGCGCGCGCAACGCCGAAACTGTATGGTGCGCTGTGTCGCACGGATTTATGGAGGAAGCGATGACATACGGGTATATCCGCGTCAGCACGGACGCGCAGAACACGGAGAACCAGCGGATGGAGATCCAGCGGTTCTGCGACGCGGCGGGGCTGCGCGTGGACTGCTGGATAGAGGACATCATCAGCGGGACGAAAGACCCGCGCCAGCGCAAGCTGGGCAAGATCATCATGGAGAACTGCAAGGCGGGCGACCTCATTGTCTGCACGGAGCTGTCGCGGCTCGGCCGCAGCCTGCTCATGATCATGAACACGCTCAATTTCTTCCTTGAGCGGCGGGTGCAGGTGTGGACGATCAAGGACAACTACCGCCTGAGCGACGACATCACGAGCAAGGTCATCTCGTTCGCGTTCGGCCTTGCGGCGGAGATCGAGCGGCAGCTCATCAGCCAGCGGACGAAGGTCGCGCTTGAGCGCGCCAGGAAGCAGGGGGTGCGCGTGGGCAGGAAGAAAGGGCAGAAGTCCGCCCGCTACAAGCTCTCCGCGTTCGACTCGTACCTCACCGAGGCGATCCGCAGCGGCCGCTCAAAACGCTCCATCGCGCGGGAGCTGGGCGTGTCCTGGGACACCGTGAACAACCACCTCAAGCGGATTTCCCCGCCCTGCCGGTAGGGGCGCGGTCGCTGTGCTGCCATACGACCGAGCGCACATCATGCTGACGGACGCAAAAAAATGTGCTATACTTCAGCAGGAGATTGTGCTATGCCTACGGTATTCATAGATGGTCGCTATCGATTTTATTTCTTTTCGCGGGAAGAAAACCGCAGGCATGTTCATGTGTCATCGTCTGACGGCGAGGCGAAAATATGGCTTGAGCCGGAAATCGAAGTGGCAAGGGTCGTCAATCTTTCCGCACAGGAAGTGAGCAAAATCCTTGAAATCATCAGGGACAGGCAGGAGGAGATAAATGACTTCTGGGACAGACATTTCAGGTAAGCCGCGCGCTGCGGAAGTCACGAACATTTCGCCGTTCGGGATTTGGCTTCTGGCGGCGGACGGGCAGGAATATTTTGTGCCGTACAGCGACTATCCGGTTTTTGCATCCGCCGCCATAAAGGACATCGCCGACGTTCAGACGGACATCCTCGGCAACCTGCACTGGAGCGCGCTTGACGCGGACATCGAGCTTGAGGCTCTCCGCCAGCCGCAGGAATTTCCATTGCGGTATTCGTGAAAAAGGCATATCCCGCCTGCATTCCCCGTGCTTGACTATGCGCGCCGGGCATACTACACTGGGAGCATGATTGAACTGCGTCTCCTCAAATATTTCCTTGCCGTCGCCAATGAAGGCTCTATCACGCGCGCCGCGGAAGTGGTCCATACGTCGCAGCCGAATCTGAGCCGCCAGATGCAGGAGCTTGAGGAGTCGCTGGGCTGCCGGCTGTTCGAGCGGGGGAAGACGGTCTCGCTCACGGACTCCGGGGAGCTGCTCAGGCGGCGCGCCACGGAAATCCTGAGCCTTGCCGCCAAGACGGAGGCCGAGCTTTTGTCCGACGAGCTTACCGGCACGCTGTCCGTCGGGTTTGGTGAGATGAAATGCGTGCAGGACATCGCCCGCCTTGCCGTGGAATTCCGGCGGACGCACCCGAACGTTACGTTTGAGTTCTTTACGGGCACGGCCGACCAGGTGAAAGAGCAGATGGAAAAGGGAATCCTTGACGTGGGACTGCTGCTTGAGCCGGTGGAAATCGAAAAATATTGCTTTTTCCGCCTGCCCGAACGGCTGCGCTGTGTCGCCGTCATGCAGGACGGCTGCCCGCTTGCCCAAAAGACTGCCGTCACGCCGGACGACCTCGTGCCGTACCCGCTGATCCTGCCCACGCGCGCGAACGTCCGCAACGAAATCACCGCATGGTTTGCCAGGCGTTTCAAGGTGCTGAACATCGCGGCAATCCACAACCTTTCGGCGAACACCGCCGCGCTCGTGGCGCACGGGCTGGGCATCGCGCTCTGCACGGAAGGCATCTCCGTTCCCGAAGGCACGGAAAACCGGCTTGCCGTGCGCCCGTTCGACCCTGACCTGTCGCACACGGTCGTCCTTGCCTGGAAGAAAAGCCTCGCGCACTCGCACCTCCTTGAGGCGTTCATCCGCTTTGCAAAGGGATTTTTTATAGATGGGGATGGGGACAGGCTGAATGCACGGACTGCGGGCGCGGGCAGCTAGCCGGATGCCCGCTCTTCCATGCCGCCGACGCGGAACGCTGAAGAAAGCCGCAGGT
>JAAVAM010000003.1 GCA_014804085.1 Treponema sp.
AGCGGGCGCGCTCAAAATAGTTGACATAGTTGCCGTGCCACGCGATGCGCATGGAATCCACCTCAAAAAAGTCAATCTTGAACGTTGTCTCGCAGAACAGCGTATGCGGGTCGAGCGACCCCGCCGGGGAACATGACGCGTCATTCATAATGCCTATTGTATTCCGAAACGGGGATTTTTACTAGTGGGAATTGCGTTTCCCAAGAATCCGCTGCACGAAGGACGGCTTCGCTCCGCATCTTATTCAACCATGCTTGGATAGTGGCTTCAAATCGCATTTGATGTGTCCGCGCGGGTCGGCGGGAACGAATCTCAGTCTGTGACGAGCATCCTGTGCCGCGTCGGTCACCCTCCCGAAAAAACCGTCGGTTTAAATGCCCCAACAGACAGAGGAGGATTTTTATGAAAAAAATCATCAGTGTAGCAGCAGTGGCCGCGGTGGCGGTCAGTGCGACGTTCGCAGACGTGAAAACATCTGCGCAGGTTCGTATGGGCGGGAACGTCGTAAAAAACACCCGTTATGACGACAGCGACAAGAACAGGACAAAAGTCTTGGACTTGGGCAGCGACGACTTTGGTGCGGACAGCCTGAAATTCACGCTGAGCAACGACTATGCGGGAATCACGCTGAACTGGGGGCCCTCATTGCAGACCAAGGAGAGCGGCGCAAACCAGTCCACGATTTTTTTCCTTGACACCGGCAACGGAAAGGGCATTGAGATTAACGCATGGCTGAAGCCTACGGACTGGCTCAAATTCCAGGTGGGTGCGCACAAGGACGGTATCTTTACTGCCGAGCAGGTGAAGAAAGACACCGATGACACCAGCTGGTCGGGCGCGGGAAAATATGCGTTCCTGCACAAGCCGGGCGTTATCACCCAGGCATCAACCGGCTACTTCCTTGACTCGCTTGTTGATGTCGGTAACGGCGGACAGGCATATTTGTACGCAGACTTCTCGTTTGCGGATGTCGGACCGGGAACGCTCACATTCCGCCCGACGTTCGTCTCTACGGGAGTCGATTTCTTGCAGGAGAAAGACAAGGAATCAAACGCCGCCGTCATGAAGACAGCCCCTGGTATTCTGGCCATGTACCAGATTGCGGATGTCGTAAAAGTGAACGTTGACTTCCAGATGCCGACGACCAAGGACATTGCGTTCGGTATTTACGGAAGCCCGCTCGGACTGCTTGACGGCAATCTCCAACTGATGGCAGGCTTTACGTTCTCAACGAACACAAGCGATGCGACGGACGATCTCGGCTACAAGGGCATTACTCGTGATACGTCATATTTTGCCGGTGACCTGCGTGTGCGCTATGTTGCAGGGAACTTCCACATTGCCAACGCGTTCAACTTTACCGGCGCATCTGAGGACAAGGCGGTCGTACAGAAGAACGGATCTAAAAAGACCGGTAACTCAGAAATTTGGGACGCAGTGTTCCTGACCTACAAGCTCAACGACAAATGGACGATTACCGGCAACGTGCAGCTTGATGCCATTTTGGGCGTGCAGGGCAGCCCGGACAATGACGCGTCAGTCCTCGACCTGTACGTGACCCCCGGTATTATGTACACCGTCGGAAAAGGCGCGACCATTACCGCCGGTCTGCACCTCAACTTCCTTGACATTGCCGACGGCATGGACGACAAGAGCGGCTCAACGATTATCTCCGTTCCGTTCGTGTTCCGCGTAAAGATGTAAGGCTTACAAGGGCAAAAAAGCACTCCGAAAGGAGTGCTTTTTTGTGTCCGCAAGCCGCCCCGCGCGCGGGCTGTTGTAGCGCGCGGCATGGGACGGACGTTCTCGCCGCTTTTGCGTGGGGCTGTTGGTCTTGTGTTTCGCTCCTTTTGCGGGCATCGTGCCGTTGGCATCGGTGCCCGCGTTTTTTTTTTCGCAAACACAACGGTTTTCCGTCACTGCACAAAACTGGCGTTTTTGCCACTTTCGTGCAGTGGCAGAAAACGACGGGGAATCGCTCGTGCTTGGGTTGGGCTAGTCGTCAAGGCTGTGGGGATTTTGAAGGAAATCGAACAGTCCTATGGTCAGAATGCCGTCGTCGTCGCGCTGGGGCTTAATGATGTCTTTTACGATGACGATTTTTTTAAAGCTATCGTCGGCATTCCGCAGGGAAAATTTTTCCTGCGCTTCTTTTTCGGGGCTTGCCAGCGTCAGCGCAGACTGAATGTAATATCGGCTGCTTCCCCGGTTCGCGATAAAGTCGATTTCATAGTGGTTGCGGCGGTCTTTTCCGTCTTTGTCTTTCGCGCGCTTTTCCACAACGCCTATGTCCACATTATAGCCCCGGTAGCGAAGCTCATTGTACACGACCGTCTCCATAATGTGCGTCTCCTCAACCTGCCGAAAATTGAGGCGCGCGTTGCGCAGTCCGATGTCCTCAAAATAATACTTGCTCGGCGACCCGATATATTTCCTGCCCTTCACGTCATAGCGGTTCACTTCCGTAATGATGAACGCGTCCTTGAGGCTGTCAATGAATTTGATGAGCGTGTTCACGCTGACGGAGGAGTGCAGCACCGAGCCGAATGTCTGTGCGATTTTGGTCGGATTGGTGAGCGAGCCTGCCGACGAGGCGAGGATATTTATCAAGTCTTCGAGGATATGGTTCTTCTCAATGTTGTTGCGCTCGATGATGTCCTTGATGTACGTCTCGGCAAAGAGGTTTTTCAGGTAGGTTGCTTTCTGTTCGTCTGTCTGCATAGAAAGGACGAGCGGAAGCCCGCCATATATGGCATAGTCTGCCCATGCGTGGTACACGTCGCCATCGTAGTGCCGGGAAAACTCGCCGAATGACAGCGGCAGGACATGGATTTCATCGCCGCGTCCGCGGAATTCGGTGAGTATGTCGCGCGAAAGAAAGCGTGAATTCGAGCCGGTTACGTACACGTCGGCATTCGGTATGTGGAGCAGTCCGTTCAGCACGTCAAATATGTTCATCGGCAGTTCGGGGTGACGGTATTCCTCTGCCGTGATTGCCAGCTGGATTTCATCGAGCAAGATATAATACTGCTTTTTGGGATTTTTCACGCGTTTCCGAATGAATGCCGAAAGATTCGCGGCATTCCGCAAATCCTTGTTGCGGTCGTCATCAAGCGCGATTTTGATTATCTGCCTGTCTTTTGCTCCCGAATCTTTGAGGAACTGATAGAAAAGGTTGAACAGCAAGTATGATTTTCCGCTCCGCCTGATGCCCGTGACGACTTTTATCAGTCCGTTGTTCATTCTGATTTTAAGGTCGGCGATGTATTTTTCCCTGACAATGGTCATATTTCCTCACTGCACGAAACTGGCGTTTTCGCCACTTTCGTGCAGTATACTCCGAATCGCATAAAAACGCAACGTACCCGCCGTCAAAGCGGACTGCCTCACAGAATTTCTTGCTCGGCTCACGCCAAGCCGCCCGTCCTGTGGGTGAGACAGGACGGGCTATTTTTTACTCATTGTCTTCTCTACAATAGATAATTAAAAATTGCAAGCGCAAAAAAGGCACAGGGACGTGTCTCCGAGGGGTAATGCCCCGCAGGACGACCATGCGCGGGCGAAGACACAAAAAAAGCACTCCTTGCGGAGTGCCTTTTTTGTCCTTGTGCGGGACTTACATCTTCACGCGGAAGATGACCGGGATTTCGACGCAGATTGCGCTGTTATCCACTTTGCCGTTGGAGGTCTCCCATGACGCGCCGCTGATTGCGACACCTGCCCAGAGCGATGCGTTTGAGGCCGCATAAATCTGGACTGCCGGGGTCACGCGCCATTCCGGGCTGTAAGAGTTGTCGTCACCGTCAACTTTTGACAGCGGCGTGACAAGCCCGACGTTCAGCGTGGCGGTCAGCAGGTCGTTGATCTTGAAGCGGCCGGAGAGGTTGTTCCACATGGCGACCTTAAATTTCTGTGCTGTGAAACCAAACGGATTGGACTTATCAGTATTTTGGAAAGGATTGATATAACCATAAGTCCCCTTATAACCAGCATTTCCGGCATTGATTGCACGACCGCCCTCAAAGTTCGTTCCCGAAACGTTCGTGAAGAACGTGATTGAGAGTGCGTCCGTCGCCTGATAGCGTGCGCGCAGGTCAACGCCCCAGTCGAAGTAGTCTCCCTTATCTTTGTCCGTACCATCAGCATTCTTACCAGGGTTATATTTGCCACCGTACACCTCGGCCGCGCCGCCGATGTTGAGCGTGAGCGCGTCAAGCACTTGCGGCATCACGTACAGACCGAACGTGTGGTAGAGGGGGCCGCCCGCTGCATGTGAGAGTTTGTAGATAAGCTCTGCGTTGAGCACGTCCTTCACCTTGACCTGGGCGCGTGAGACAAACGCCGAGTTCCATGTCACCGTCGTGTCGCCGTCCTTGACCACATCAAAGTGGTTTTTAGCGGCTTCATAAGCGGTATTAGTATGGTCGGCTAAAGAAACATAATCCCCTGAACTGACACCACCCACCAAGATGTTGAGGTTGACGTTATCATTCACGTTGAAGCCGTAGTCGGCGAATCCGGCAATAGCCTTGTGGTTGGCGGGCTTGGCAAGGTCATCGACAAACAATAACTGCTGTGACCCTTTGAAGATTGAGCCGAGCTTGAATTTTTCAAAGTCAACTCCTTCTCCATTCTGCGCATCAACGTCTTTCTTTACGCGGTACGCCCCGTCCGCATAGCCATCCTTCCAGTTGCCCGTCCTGAGGGTCAGCGTGCCAGGACCGACCGGGAAGTTCATCCATGCGCTGTACTCGTTGAGCGTAAAGAGACCAGTACCAGTGGCAGTGGCGAGGTTCACGGCGAACGTCGCACCGGCGCGGTCGCCGTTCAGCACGAATTTGAACGTGTCGCTACCAGCCCCGTTGTAGGCTCTGTTGTTGTCCCAGTTCATCCAGTCCCGGGTCGTCTTCGTCGTGTCGCCGCTCTCTACGCTTGACATAGCGAGTGCATTCAAACGCGAGCGGAAGTTGAGCGTAATCTTTGCGTCCACAGCAAAAGCCGCGCCCGCAACCAACGTTCCTGCAAGTATTGTGGTCAAGATTTTTTTCATAAAAAATCCTCCTCTGTCTGTTGGGGCATTTAAACCGACGGTTTTTTCGGGAGGGTCGGGGCAAAAACAGCGCGGTATTTTTGCCTGACAGGTTGCAGGGCAAACGGTCTCATCGGCACGTCCATGTGCGCGGGTGTCCACGTGCGTTGG
>JAAVAM010000074.1 GCA_014804085.1 Treponema sp.
GATTTTTTCACTTATTTTGATTTTCAGTGCGACCGCATTATTGATTTTGTGCATCCCGACGAGCGGCAGCGGTTCGTCGATTTGGTGACGGGCAAGCACGGGCGTGACGACAACCGTTCGGACGTGTTCCACCTGTTCAGGAATACGGGGCAGTTCTGCTACAATTTCGTGACGGTGCGCAATGTCCCGGGCGATTATGCGGCGCGTATCCGCCTGTTCGATATTTACGAGGCGATTGAATTTGCGCGCGTCGCGGCGGAAGAAAACGGCATGGTTCGCGCCGCGCTCGGCCTGACGGACGAGTATCTTTTTTCATATCGGATGTCCGACACGATGTTCCGGCTGTCGCATTATACGCAGGGGCGCGAGGTCACCGTGTTTGAGATGCCGTTTGCCGCCTGGAAAAAGCAGATGATTGCGGACGGCCTTGTTCCGGCGGAGGAGAGCGACAAGCTTGACGTGCTCGAATACGATTTGACGGAGTTCCCCGCGAATTTTACCGTAAAACTGCGCTGCGCGATCCGCACGGACGGGGCGGTCATGGAAAACCTGCGCTTTATCGGTACGCGGCGCGAGGGAATGCACGAATGTCGCGAAGAGCGTTTTATGATAGGGCGCATTCTGACCGACGAATCGCTCCGGCAGATTCATCACGCGCACAACCTGCTTGACGAGCTGCATCTGGATGACCTGACGCAGGTCTACAACAAGAAGACGATAGAAAGCCATGCCGAGCAGAAAATCAGGTCGAAGCCCGCCACGAGTTTCGCGCTCGTCATCGTTGACCTTGACCATTTTAAGCCGGTGAACGATTTGTACGGGCACATGGCGGGCGACCGCGTGATTGCCCGTGCCGCCGCAAAAATGAAAGAGATTGTTGGCAACGACGGCGTTGTGGGGCGCATCGGCGGCGACGAATTCATGCTCATCCTTGACGGTATCGACAACGTGCAGATCCTGCGCGGCATGCTGCGCGCCGTCATGGTGCAGGTGCACAAGGAATTTGAGGGCAATTTTGAGGGAATCAATATCACCTGCTCAATCGGCGCGGCGGTCTATCCGACCAACGGCACGACTTACGACGAATTGTTCCGAAAGGCGGATTTCTGCCTGTACCGCGCGAAGGACAAGGGGCGCGACCGCTACGTGTTCTTCCGCGACGACTTGCATACTAAGGATTACGAGGCGGCGCAGGCGGCAAAGAACGGTGGCAAAAAGGCCGAGGGGCGCGAGATGCAGGAGTTGCAGTATATGCGCCACTATATACAGCAGCTCGCCGTCAACCCGCGCAAGGCGGTGCTGGACACGCTCCGCCACATGCTCGGCACGTATGCCGCCGACAGCATTACCGTGTATTACGGAAAGGAAATGCGCCGCGTGCTTTCGGTGGGCGTGGAACATGCCAGCATGGCGGAGGCGCGCTATGCGCTGGGCGACGAATTCAAGTCGCTTTTGCGGGACGGCACACATGTCCGCGTCGATTTTATCGCCTCGGTGCCTGATACCGCCACCCGGATGCTGACGGAACTGCGGCACCGCAAGCAGCAGTCGTCGATCCAGTGCATTATCGGCACGAAGGACGATATCCGCGGGCTTGTCTCGTTTGACCGGCTGTATGCGGCGGCACTGTGGGCAGAATATGAGGTGAACTGTGCGCTGCTGTTTGCGGCAAGCCTGAATTTTGTTGACATGGCGGCATTTGAGGCGGAAGCGTCATCAAAATGCTAGCATCAGAATGAGAGGAGAAAGATGAAAGACACGACGATTATGTCTTCCAGTGCGGTGGGACAGCATTTGGAGCGGATTGGCGCAGGCGGACAGGTTTCGTACCTGATGTTCAACAAGAAGAAAATCAGCCTGACGGCAAAGATTACGATCGGGCGGAGCAGCGACTGCGACATCGTGATCGACAACAAGCTGGTGAGCCGCCAGCATGCCATCATTCAGAAAATCCGGGATGCGTATTTTTTGCGCGACGACGGCAGTACCAACGGCACGTTCCTGAACGACCGGCGCATTCCACCGGACAAGTACGTCAAGCTGAACGCGGGCGACAAGATCACAGTGGGCAGCGCGAGCTTTATGATGTCGTAGCCCATGAATGCGGTGCTTGCTGAACTCGGACAATTATATGCCGCCCATGCGCTTCCGTCGCACGACGATTTGCTCGCGCTCACGGAATCGGCGATTACCGTGCTGGAAAACGAATCCCCGTCGTACCGCCCCAGGTCGGACGGTCATGCGGCAGGCGGCCTGCTTGACTTTACGGACGCGCCGGAGCGGCCGCTGATCATCGTTCCCGATTTGCACGGGCGCGGCGATTTTTTCCTGCATTTGCTGTGCTTTCCGCCCGCGCGATGGGGCATCGGCGGCTACGCGACCGTACTTGACGCGCTTGCGAGCTATGCGCTGCGCATCGTGTGCGTGGGCGATCTGTTCCATACCGAGCGGCGGTGCAAGGCGCGGTGGCTTGCCGCTTGGGACGCATACGCGCGCGGCGAGTTCGAGAACGAGGCGATGGCCGCCGAAATGGAAGAGAACCTGACGCTGTTTCAGATGGTGCTGCGGGTGAAGAACGCATTTCCTGCGGCGTTCCATTTCCTGAAAGGAAACCACGAGAATATCCTGAACGAATCGGGCAGGGGAAATCATCCGTTCCGAAAATTCGCCGACGAAGGCAATATGGTCTACGATTTTATGGCGAGCCGGTACGGGGACGGCGTGCTGCACGTGATGAGCGTATGGGAGCATTTGCTGCCAATCTGCGCCGCGTTCCCGACCTGCGTGGCGAGCCATGCTGAGCCAAAAGAGCCGTATACCAAAAAACAGATTATGGCGTATCGTGACCATCCCGCCGTCGTGCTGGGGCTGACCTGGACGGCGAACGACGAGGCTGAGGACGGCAGCGTGCGGAAAAACCTGCGCACGTTGTTGGGCGCGGAGCGCGCGAAAACTGCCGTCTGGCTTGCGGGGCATCGTCCCACTGACGATCGGTACGCGGTGCGGCAGGACGGTGCGTTGGTGCAGATTCACAGCCCTGACCGCGAGCAGGTCGCCGTCATCATGCCGGGCAGCCGTTTTGATGCGGAACGGGACATCCGCCCGCTCTGTGACGGGCAACTATAGGAGAACATAATGAAACGGACGATGATTTTTGCGGCCGCGCTCGTGCTTGCGGCAGGGGCGTTCGCGCTTGATGTTGGCGACGGGTGCGTGGACGGCGCGTGTCCGATTCCCGTTGCCGATGACGACAGTCGTGAGGTGTATGCGGTCGTCTCTCCCGTGGGCTATCATGCCGTGCCGATGATACAGCAGGCGGCGCGGCTCGACACCCTTGCCGGAAAACGGATCGCGCTTGTCGGCGGGTCGTTCATGGCTTCGGTCACGCACGGCGAGCTGAAACGCTGCATTGAGGACGCGTTTCCCACGGCGCGGGTGTTTATGTTCGACGAGGTTGGCTCGGCAGGTCCGTATTCGGTGTTCGGGCAGACGGAAAAAGTCAAGGCGTTCCAGAAAAACTTGCAGTCGCTGCATATTGACGCGGTGATTGCCGGGAACGCGGGGTGCGGGCTGTGTACGACCAAGGAATGCGGGTCGGCGATTGCCGCGGAGTACGCCGGCATTCCTACGGTGACGGTCGGCGCGCCCACGTTCGTTGCACAGATTCATTCCACGGGCGTGAACCGGGGCGTTCCCGTCTTGCGGGCGGCGGAGTATCCCGGCGCGTTCGCTTCCCATACCGCAAATGAGCTGAAGAAAAATACCCGCGAGGTCGTGTGGCCGCAGGTCAAGGCGCTGCTCACGTCGCCGATTACGGCAGAAGAAATCGCGCGGTACGCGCCCGGCGGAAAGCGTCCTGCCGACGAAATCATCTATTACGGCAATTTCGATGAGATTCAGGATTTCTTTGCGGTGAACGGCTGGACGGACGGGCTGCCCGTCGTGCCGCCCACGGACGAAAAAGTGCGGTCGTACCTTGCCTTTACGGATTATGACGGCACTGCCGTGCTGGGAACGTTCGCGCTTGCCTACCGCGAATGCATGGTCTACACGGTCGCGGCGAACGCGGTCATGGCGGGCGTGCCGCCGGAATTCATGCCGGTCTGCGTCGCGTTCGTGCAGGGCATGAACGACGGTCCGTGGCGCAAGCCGCTCGCGAGCACACACGGCTGGAGTCCGTTCGCGTGGCTCAACGGACCGCTCGCGCGGCAGCTTGGCATTGACAGTGGGCAGGGCATGATCAGCGAAAAGACGAACAAGGCTTTGGGGCGGTTCATCGACCTGTGCATGCTGAACGTCGGCGGATATTATGTGAAAGAAAACCGCATGGGATCGTTCGGATACCTGACGCCGTTCGTGTTCAGCGAGGACGAGGAGGCGTGTGTCCGGGTCGGGTGGCAGCCCTATCAGGTGACGAAAGGATACGACCTGAACGCGAACACGATTACTGCGGGCAGTGCGCTCGCATGGGGAAACAATATCACGCCCGCCACCGACGACGCGGAAAAAATCATGGAAATCATGGCGTTCGACATTACTGAGAAACAGCAGAACGGCTTGGGAAATACCAATCCGCACGTCCCGCGCACGGTGTTCATCACGGAATACGTCGCGCGCGACCTTGCAAAGACCTACCGCACCAAGGACGAATTGGAGGACGCGCTGATTGCCACCGCCCGCCGCCCGCTCGCGCTCCGTGCCTACGCGCACTACTGGGCGAACACGGGCAGCCAGCAGTTTCGGCGGCGGTCGTTCGGCGAGCATTGCGATATGCTGGCAAAGGACGAGGCGGAGCAGGCGGCGCGCACACCCGTGCCGGAATGGCTCAAGCCGCTGGTCAAGGACGACGGGCTGATGACCGTCGCAACGATGAAAAAAGGCGAGACGGCACTGCTGATTGCGGGCGACGCGAGCCGCAACAAAGTGCAGGTCGTGCCCGGCGGCGACTACGTGACCACCGAAATCCGCCTGCCCAAGAACTGGAACGAGCTGGTCGCGCCGCTCGGCTACGAGCCGATCGAAACGTTCTATCTGGAAGCAGATTTCGCCGTCCCCGAACAGAGCGCGAAGCCGCCGCGGAAAAAGCAGGCGGCACAGCCGGATCGCCCGCAGCGTCCGCCACGCCCGTCTGCGCCGTCGCGCCCGAAGAAATGACCTTGGCTCAGCGCGGAAACGGCAGGAATGACGGCGGCGGATTATTGACGATGTGGCAAAAAAATCGGTAGACTAAGGCATGGCAGACGAAACCATAGCAGCACCCGTCCGGCAGACACGGGCGGAAAAAACACAGGCGGACGACACGCCGCAGGCAATCGGAAAATATCGTATCATGGGGCTGGTCGCAAAAGGTGGCATGGGCGCGGTGTACAAGGCAGTGCACCCCACGCTCAAACGGCTCGTTATCCTCAAGAAGCTGACAATCCGGCGCAATCCCACGGTGCGCGAGCGGTTCAAGCGGGAAGCGCAGATCCTGCTCGACCTGCATTCGCCCTACATCGTGCATTTGTACGACTACTTCATCGAGGGAAATTCGCATTACATCGTCGAGGAATTCGTGGACGGCATGGCGCTTTCCGACGTGATCGAAAAGCAGGTTGCGCTCGGCACGGAGCTGTCGCTGCTCGTGTTCCTCGATGCCTGCTACGCGCTCAAATACGCGCACGCCAAGGGAATCGTCCACCGCGACATCAAGCCGGCGAACATCCTCATTTCCCGCCGCGCCGAGGTGAAGCTCGCCGACTTCGGCATTGCGTCGAGCGAGAAAGGCGACGACCTGCGCGGCGACAAGGAGACCGGCGGCGGCACGGACGACAACCTGACCAAAATGGGCATCACGCTCGGCACGCCCGCCTATATGTCGCCGGAGCAGGTGACGGACTCGCGCTCGGTAGATAAGCGCGCGGACATTTATTCCATGGGCGTGATGCTGTACGAGATGATGACCGGCGCAAAGCCGTTCGCCTCGACGCTTTCCGCGGAGAACCTTGAGAACATCAAGAAAGGACGCTACATCGACCCGCGTTCAATCGACCGCTCCATTCCCCGCCCGATTTGCGCGATGATGCGCAAGATGCTCCGGGCAAACCCCGACCGCCGCTATCAGTCCGTCGAGCCGATTATCGCCACCGTAAAGAAATACCTCGCGCGCTTTGACACCCACGCCATCCGGCTTTCGCTCGCGCAGTGCGTTATCTCCAAGCGGCAGTTTGCCGTGCCCGCGTTCGCGCAGAAAAAGCAGACCGTGCGCAACGTCCTGCTCGCCGTGGCGGGGACATTCGCGCTCGCCGCCGGTGCCCGGTACGCCTGGACGCAGGGCTTCTTCCACGCGACCGTCCTGCGCCACTGGTATACGGCGGTGACGGTGCGCATGGCGCTGCCCGCGACGGCAAGCATGAACAGCGACCTGCCCGCCCGCGCGTTCTTCTTTTTGGACGACGGCAAGCAGATTCCCGAAATCCCGCACAGCCGCCGCGTCTTTACCGAGGACAAGGAAACGTCCACCCGCACGGTGAAGAACTACGTGGCAAAGACCGTGTACGTCAGGCAGGGCGAATACCGCGTGAAAGTGGCGGCCGGTCCGTA
Source organism: Treponema sp. (assembly GCA_014804085.1). Lineage (GTDB taxonomy): Bacteria > Spirochaetota > Spirochaetia > Treponematales > Treponemataceae > Treponema_D. The sequence goes on from JAAVAM010000074.1 coordinate 6,583, forward strand.
CGTGGTGTGGCAGCGGTTTGCCGTGGGCAAGGAAGACGTGTCCATCGACCTGGACGAGCTGAAGACCGTGCGCCGCCAGCTCAACATCACCGCGCATTCCTACGACAGCAAGACGGGCGCGCGGCTGACCGACAAGACCGACTTTGCGATCCTGTACAAGAACCGCTGGGTCGCGCTGCGCGACGTGCCGCAGAACGAGCTGGTGACCGGCTCGGTGTGGAAAATCATCGCCCGCGCCCCCGGCTACCAGGACGCGCTCTTTTCGCTCATCATCGACTGGTATCAGGACGACCTGCGCCTGAGCGTCGGCATGGAAAAAGAATAACCCCGCCGGGGAGACGTTCCCTCATGTCGGGGAGGCTTTCCCCAACGTCGGGGAACACTTCCCCAAACTCGGGGAGGCTTTCCCCCATGTCGGGGAACACTTCCCCCACGTCGGGGAACATTTCCCCCACGTCGGGAAACCATTTCCCCAGCTTCAAAAGGCTTTCCCACACCATCTTTTTTCGTTTGCCCTTTGCGCAAAAAAGCAGTATAGTATCAATATGACTGATGAGAAAAATACCGACGAGATGCCCGCAGAGGCGGCGGAGCAGCAGGCCGAAGATACGGCGAAAGACGAAAAGCCCAAGAAGAAGCGCGGGCGGCCGCGGAAATCTGCCGCAAAGCCCAAGGAAATCAAGATTGAGGTGAACGTGAGCGACGCGCTCGGGCAGATTATTCCGCTGGAGCAGATGCTGCCGGACAAGCTGCACATCGTCCCGCTGAACGGCCGCCCGATGTTTCCGGGGATTTTCACGTCGGTGATGATCGGCGGCGCGGACGACGTGAAGACGGTCGAGAAGGCATACGGCGAGGACGGTTTTATCGGCGTGGTGCTGGCAAAGAACGACGCGGACGAGCCGACGTTCGGCGACCTGCATGACGTGGGCACGGTGGCGAAGATTATCCGTAAAATCAACCTGCCCGACGGCGGCGTAAATATTTTCGTGAACACGATCAAGCGGTTCCGCATCCGCCGCGCGCTCAGCGACGCGCAGCCATTGATTGCCGCGGTGCAGTACCTGAACGACGAAGAGGACGACACGTTCGAGGTGAAGGCGCTCACGCGCGCGCTCATCAGCGAGATGAAAGAGGTGAGCGAGAACAACCCGCTGTTCAGCGAGGAGATGCGGCTCAACATGGTCAACATCGACCATCCGGGAAAAATCGCGGACTTCGCCACGTCCATCCTTTCGATTGAGAAAGAGGAGCAGCAGAAGGTGCTGGCGCAGGTGAACGTGCGCGCGCGCATGGAGCAGGTGCTCGTCTACATCAAGAAAGAGCAGGAGCTGCTGCGCATTCAGAAAAAGGTGCAGTCCGAGCTGAACGAGCGCGTGGAGAAGACGCAGCGCGACTATTTCCTGCGCGAGGAAATGAAGGCGATTCAGGAAGAGCTGGGTACGGGCGCGGGCAGCATGGCGAGCGACTACCAGAAGTTCAAGGAAAAAATCGACGCGCTCGGCTTTGCGGGCGAAATAAAGGAGACCGTGTACAACGAGCTGGAGAAATGCAACATCATGGATCCCAGCTCAAGCGAGTATTTCGTGACGCGCAATTTTCTGGAGCTGGTCTGTGCGCTTCCCTGGAAAGACAGCGGCGTGGAGGACTACGACCTGAGCCGGGCGTATAAGATTCTGGAAAAAGACCATTACGGCCTTGACGACGTGAAAAAGCGCGTCATGGAATACCTGGCGATCCGCAAGCTCAAGAAAGACAACAAGGGGTCGATTTTGATTTTGGTCGGCCCGCCGGGCGTGGGCAAGACGAGCGTGGGGCATTCCATTGCGGACGCGATGAACAAGCCGTTCTACCGCTTCAGCGTGGGCGGCATGCGCGACGAGGCGGAAATCAAGGGACACCGCCGCACGTACATCGGCGCGATGCCGGGAAAAATCTTGCAGGGGCTGAAAATCACCAAGACGAAAAGCCCGGTCTTTATGATTGACGAAGTGGACAAAATGGGCGCGAGCTATTCGGGCGGCGACCCCGCAAGCGCGCTGCTGGAAGTGCTCGACCCTGAGCAGAACGTGAGTTTCCGTGACAACTACCTTGACCTGCCGTTCGACGTGAGCGACGTGTTCTTTATCCTGACGGCGAACACGCTGGATTCCATTCCCGAACCGCTGCTTGACCGCGCAGAAATCATTTCGCTGAGCGGCTACATCGATCAGGAAAAATTGGAGATCGCGCGGAAATACCTCATTCCCAAGAACCTGGCGAAGAACGGGCTGGCAAAGCAGCAGGTCAAATACACAAAGGCGGCGCTGCTGCGCATTGCGGAGGAGTACGCGCGTGAGGCGGGCGTGCGCAACTATGAGAAATGCGTGGACAAAATTCACCGCAAGCTGGTCACGCAGCAGCTGACGGGCATTCCCGCCGACGCGAAGAAGCTGTCCGCCGTGACGGCGGACGAGAACGCGCTTGACGCGCTCAAGTCGCAGGTGTTCACGGTGGACGCGCCCGATCTGGAGACGTACCTCGGCAAGCCGGTCTTTGACGAGAGCGAGATTAAGCGGGCGACCGTTCCGGGAACGGCAATCGGGCTTGCCTGGACGAGCATGGGCGGCGACACGCTGCTGATAGAATGCATCGCCTTTCCGGGCGACAAGGGCGGCTTGCAGCTTACGGGGCGGCTCGGCGACGTGATGAAAGAGAGCGCGCAGATTGCCATGAACTGGGTCAAGTCGTATGCCCTTGCGCATGACATAAAAAAGACCGAGTGGTTTGAGCGCAACACGGTGCACCTGCACATTCCCGAAGGCGCGACTCCCAAGGACGGACCGAGCGCGGGCATCACCATGGCGACGGCGTTCATGTCGCTGCTGACCGGGCGTGTCATCAAGCCGAACGTCGCGATGACCGGCGAGCTTGCGCTGGGCGGTCAGGTCATGCCGATTGGCGGGCTGCGGGAAAAGACGGTTGCCGCAAAGCGCAACGGCATCAGGACGATTTTTATTCCGCAGGCAAACGCGCGTGATCTGGCGGACATTCCCGACCACGTGAAGCAGGGCATTACGTTTATTCCCGTGAGCGGCGTGATGGACGTGATGACGCAGGTGTTTCAGAGCGCGAAAAAGCAGGATGCCGCGGGCTACGGGTTTTGACTTGCAATTTCGCCGAACATTGCTATACTGAACGAGGAGGTACCGAATATGGTGCAATTCTTTAAATGCCTGAAATGCGGCAAGATTGTGGAGATCGTCAACAAAGGCTGCCCCGTGGTGGTCTGCTGTGGCGAGGAAATGAAAGAACTCAAGGCGAACACGACTGACGGCGCGACGGAGAAGCACGTTCCCGTCATCGCGCAGGACGGAAATACCGTCACGGTAAAAGTCGGTTCCGCGCCGCATCCCATGGAGGCGGATCATTGGATTCAGTGGGTCGTCATCGAGACGGACAAAGGCGTGTACCGCAAGACGCTGCAACCCGGCGACGCGCCCGAAGCGGCGTTCACGCTGACGGACGAAAAACTGCTTGCCGCCTACGAATACTGCAACAAGCACGGGCTGTGGAAAGCAGAAGCCTGATTGCGTTCGTAAAAAAGCGGGCGGTGTTCTGCGCCGCCTGCCTGTGCGCGCTCGTCAGCTGCTTTTTCGTGCCGCCGAGCCGCGCGTATCTTGCGCTGTTCACGGTGGTGAATGCGGTCGGTCTGCTGACGCTGCTCGCGTTTTCCGCTATACTGTCGCTATGGTTTCCCGCATGACGATTGCACAGAACGACCCGGACGACCGTCAAAACGATGACGGCAGGGCAGGGGGCGGCCGCTACAACTGCCTGTTCCTGCTCGGCCCGACGGCGGTAGGAAAAACGGCGGTGGGCGTGCGCCTTGCCGTCGCGCTTGGCGGCGAAATCCTGAGCGCGGACAGCCGTCAGGTCTATGTCGGGCTTGACATCGGGAGCGGCAAGGATGTGGCGGAGTACGCCGTGCCGCACGATGTGGTCGCGTCGCTCAACCCGGCATTGGCAGCCCGCTGCGGAGATACGTACCGCGTACCGTATCATCTGATTGACGTGGCGGCGTTGCCGCGCGAATACAATCTGTTTGACTATCAGGAAGATTTTTACCGGGCGTTTTTGTCTGTGCAGTCGCGCGGCGCTCTTCCCGTCGTGGTGGGCGGCACGGGCATGTACCTTGACTGCATCCTGCGCCGTTATGATTTGCTTCCCACGCCCGAAAATCCCGCGCTCCGCGCCGAGCTGGAGCGAAAATCCTACGACGAGCTGAAGGCACTGCTGATTGCCGAAAAGCCTGACCTGCACAATACGACCGATTTTGCCGACAAGGCGCGCATAATCCATGCCATTGAAATCAACCGCTACCGGCAGAGTGCCGCCTGCGCCGCGTACAAGGCAGCGCGCCCGCCGCGCCCGGAACTGCGTCCGCTCGTGCTCGGCACGACCTTGCCGCGTCCGCTCGTCCGCGAACGCATTGCCCGCCGCCTGCGCGAACGCCTGGACGCGGGGCTTATTGCGGAAGTGGAGCGGCTGCACGCAAACGGCGTGACCTGGGAGCGGCTTGACCAGCTTGGTTTGGAATATCGCTTTGTGTCCGCGTACCTGCAAGGAACGATTGCGGACAAGGACACGCTGTTCGAGAAACTCGCGCTCGCTATCGGGCAGTTTGCCAAACGGCAGGAAACCTGGTTCCGCGGCATGGAGCGCAAGGGCATCGCCATCCGCTGGCTTCCCGAAACGGCAGATGTGGAAGCGCGCCTTGCTGCGGCACTGCGCCTTGTTCGTGCATAAAAAACTCCGCGCCAGCGACGCTGACGCGGAGCACATATACAAGGAGCTACTCCCAGAATCATGTATTGACGGCGACTTTCTCTTCCTGCTTGACTTTCGTCAGGTAGCCGGTTCGGACGCACGACTCGAACAATGTCTTGGTGATATAGTCGATCGTCACATCCTCATAGCCGTCTTTGTCGCGCACAATGCGCACGACATATCCGTCATCCATTTCACGGTCGATGACCATATAATCCGTCGATTTTCCGATACTTTTTAAGATGTACGTTCCCATACTAGTCTCCCGCCAAACATCTGGCATACGCGCTGGAATTGCCGGCATCGAGCCGCCATACATATTTATTTTCGGAACGCGCACAAAGATATTTAGTTTTTTTTGGATATATTTTAAGATAGGGAAGGGGGAAAGCCTTCCCCCTCGGGTTCAAGCGTCGCTTTCACCCAGACCCCTTTCGCCGAGGGGCACACCCCTAAGACCCCGCCGGAGTTGCCATGACCTATACCGATGCGCATATCCACCTCGCGCAGTGCGGCGCGCTGCCGTCCTTTGCCGCTTCCGCGCCGTACTGTGCCTGTACCTGCGCGCATTCCCCGTCCGAATTCCGGCGGCAGCAGGAGCTGATTGCCGCGCTTGCCGCTCCGCACGTGCATATCGTGAGCGCGTTCGGCATACACCCGCAGGAGCCCGCCGCAGATGACGGCACGTTTTTGGAATCGCTGTTGCGCGGCGGCGACATCCGCGCCGTTGGGGAAGCAGGGTTTGATTTGTTCACGCCCGCGTTTGCCGCGCAGATTGACGCGCAGGAAAAGGCGTGGCAGGTGCAGGTCGCGCTGGCGGCGGCGTATGGCGTTCCGCTCGTGGTGCACTGCCGCAAGGACATGGAGCGGCTGTTCCGCGACTCCCGGCAGCTCAAAGCACTCCGCGCCGTGGTGTTCCATTCGTTTGCGGGAAGCCCGCAGGACGCGCGGTCGCTCTTGCGGCGCGGCATCAACGCTTTTTTCAGCGTTGGCAAGCCGGTCCTGAACGGCAAGAAATCCGCCATTGCCTGCGTCCGCGAACTGCCTGCCGACCGTCTCCTGCTTGAGACCGACGCGCCGTTCCAGACGCTCAAAGGCGAGCCGCGCACTGACCCGGCGGACATTGCGCGCGTCTACCAGACCGCCGCGCACCTGCGCGGAATCCCCGTGGAATCGCTCGCCGCGCAGGTACACGCCAATTTCTGCGCGGCGTTCGGTTGCTGATGTTCTACGGAAAAAGGATTTGTTTTACTCGCGCCGCACCGTGCGGAAGCCGATGTTCGGTGAGCGGGTGGCACTTGCCAACGGATTGAGCCGGCAGGAGACCTGCAACAGTACGGCAGCATCCATGCAGCTGCCGCCCATGACAAGGCGTGTTGCGGCGGCTGTTCCGGCAGTGGGGACGGTTTCTGTCCATTCGGTGGCGTTTCCGCTCATGTCGTAGATACCGAGCGCGTTGCACCGCAGCGATGCGCATTGCTCCGTCGAAAGAAAGCCGCTTCCTTCGTACACGCTATACTGCGGAAGCGTCTTGCTGTCTTTCGCGCCTGCCCACGGTGCAATCCATGCTGTTTTGTCAAAGTCGTCGGGGAGTGCCGCAGATTCCGCCGGTACTCCGTATGCGTACAGCGCCGCAATGCCGCCGCGCGCCGCAAATTCCCATTCCTCCGCCGTCGGAAGCCGGTAGCCGTTGTTTTCTTTCCGAACGGTCGGGCTGTCGCATGCGCCGTTTTCTGCGTCCGTCAGTTCCGCTCCGTCCGCGCCGAAATACACCGGCTCAAGCCCTGCCATGCGGCTTTTTGCGTTGCAGAACACAACCGCGTCGCGGAAACTCACGTAGCACACCGGCTGTCCTGTCCGCTTGTCTGAGGCGGGCGATTTGTCCGCAGACAGCGTGTCGCCGTCCGAGCCTTCGATTCCCGCGCTTGCGGCGAACGCATAGCCGTTTTTGTCTGCCCAGGCGCGTACCGTCACCCATTCGGTGTAGCGAGTTTCAGTTGAGGAAATCAAGAACGGCCCGATGTTTGTCTGCATGTCCTCCGTGCCGAACGCACCCGTACCGTTGTGTCCGTCCGAATAGTCTGCCTTGCCGGACACGGTGATGCTTCCGTCCGCGCCGGAGAGTTCCTGCGCGCCTGAAAGACTTCCCCCTGCCGCCGTCGCACAGATATGCATGTCATGCGCATACACCTGTGCCGTAAAAGCCGAGCGTACTTCTTTTCCTGCATACGTTCCGAACAGAAACGACACGCCTGCCACCCCGGATATTGCCGTCACCTGCGGAAGCCCGGTCGCGTCTTCCACAGAAAGCGGCCGCTGTGAGCCGTCCGTGTACGTGCCGCTGAACAGGATGCCGTCCGTCAGCGGAGCGAACGTGCCGTCCGTAACGGAGATTTCCGCACCGTCCGCCGCACATACGCCCGTACCGTCCGCGGACAACACATACTGCACGACGTGCGGCGGCTCGTCCAGCCGCACGGACACGAGCGCGGGTTCGACAATGCGCACGGTAAACGACGCGCGCTGCCCCTGCCATACGGCATCGCACGAAACGTCGCCTTGTTGTTCGCTTGAAAATCCTATGACAAAATCTTCGGTAAGGCTTCGTTCGTCCGCCGTGCCGTCCGTGTAGGTGAGCCGCGCCGCAAGCCCGTCCGCACAGAACGCTTCTCCCCGTGCGTACTCCGTCTTGTCCGGCAGCGACAGGATTGCAAGCCGCGCCGGTGCTTTGTCCTTTACGACAACCGTCCATGCCGCGCTCACCGTGCCGACCGAGACCGTCAGCACCTGCACTTTCTGCTGTATTGCGTCGTAGCCGGAGATGTTCTCTTCCACCGAAATTTCGACTTTCCGCTTTGTGCCGTCGGAATACTCGCCCTGCACAAAGAGGTACGAGATGTCCAACGGCTCGCCGCGCGCGTAGGTATTTTTTGCAAGGAGCGTGTTTATGTGCAGTGCGACCAGCTCCGCCTCCGTGCCCACAAGAATATCCTTGAACTCCACCTCCGGCTGACTGCACGAGCACAGCAGCAGGACGGCGGCGGAAATACGTGCGGAAAAACGGACGATGTGGCGGAGCAGGGGAGAGACGGTCATTGCTTTGTGATATAGTTTGTATAGACATTAGGCGTGCAATTTTTGATATACAGTTTGCATCTTTCGAATTGACCGCCATGTTCCCCTGTCCATTTTGCAGCCATAAACACATCGTTTCCTCTTGAACTGGAGTTTTGGTCGAATGTACAGCTGTCAATGGTGGCAATCACGTCATCTTGCCAGCACTCTATGGCGAGTGCTCCTCCACCGCTCTGCTCTTCATTTTTTTCGAAACTTTTATTGCCGGTAAACTTGCAGTTGCTTAGTGAGACAGTTTTGGGATTATAAATAAGAACTGCTCCGCCTCTCCATGTCTTTGTTGTGTTTTCGGTGAAGATTGAGTCTTCAATAATTATTTTGTTGCCGATATAGCGAATCGCTCCGCCAGTGTTGTTTACAGTGTTGTTAGAGAAAGTTGATTTATTGATCTTCAATGTATTTGCACTGACATAGATTGCCCCGCCACCATAATTGGCGGAGCTTGTACAGTGAGTGAATAAGCAGTTATTTTTTATCTCCACCTTTTCTGCGTCTACATAAACTGCGCCGGCATTATCAAGGATATAGTTTGAGAATGAGCAGTTGTCAATAATAAGCTCTGTGGCTGCGTTATCATAGTCATAACGGTCTATATGTACTGCGGAAGCCGTTTGATTGCTACCGTCGAATGTACAGTCTTTCAGAGTAAGTTTGCAGTCAGTGCCACTGACTTGATAGTATTTGTTTAAGAATGACGGCATTTTTCCAAAATCTTGACCTTTTATAGTGGCAGTCGCATTTGATAGGCTCAGGCCGCATAAAAAGTCCTTGTATTTCTCGTGTTCTTTGGGGTCAATGATTATTTCTCTGTTTGAGTTTGATAAACCGAGGAATGCTTTTTTTGCGCCTGGTTCAGCATATATTGTTTCTGAAAGAAGATCTATAGCGTCATCATCAAGAGGATTCCGTAGGTAATAATCCACAAAATTGTCGTACTTGTTGTCTTTAAGTTCCCTTATGTTGCGAGCCTCAAGTATTGTGTACTGCCCTCTGAGCTTGTTGTTGGTGAATACCGTTCCCTTGTCCGATTCGCGGGGAAGATTCCAATTTAATTTTAAATTTATACAGCCATTGCTTTCAAATGTGCTGTCCGTAACTACGCTTTTACCGGCTATCCAGAAGGAAGCGCAATCGTTTTCTGATTTACACAGGAAATCCGAATTTGTTATTGTTGCGTTGCCTCCGATGTTAAGCACCCACGCGGTTTCGTGTATGTTGAATGAGCAGTTGTCGATGTCGATGCTGGAGTTTTCAGAGTTCAGGTTTATATATCTGGAATTGGAGGAAGGGGAGTCAGAAAATATGCAGTTTGTCAGCTGGACAGTTATGCTCTCGGGTGCTGCATAAAAAGATATGCTATCGCTAATCAGACACTTTCCAGTTTCTTTCATCGTTACGTCGGTCATTTTTATTGTATAGTTATAGTTTTTTGTCAGTTGTTTGAATGAAGATTTTAGGAACTTGCTGTGCGTAACAGAAAGTTTTGGATTTGTTGTTTGAAGGTTTGTATTAAGGTTGAGATTAAAGCCTTCTATGTTGCTGTTCTCTATGGTTACATTATTGTGGTAATAAGTAGGGCTGATGTTAATGTCTTCTCCCGATTCATTTTTTAGTTCACAGTAGGAAATTTTGGTTGCTTCAAAAGATTTGGGAATGCGCTTGTAAGAACAAAGACTGTTCGTTAATGAAAGCTGGTCATTAGTACTGTCAATGCCTACGTTGTTAAAAGAGCATGAATCTATCTTGGAGTAGTGGTGGGTCATTATCTTATAGGGGTGTTCTGGTTCGGCTTGGAATACGCATGTTTTAAGCGAAGTGCCGGCGCAGGTGTAAAAATGAATATAGTCGGAGGAGGGTGCAGGCTTGAAATTGGAGCCGGATGCGTTTATGCCATAGCCAGTCACACACCTGGTATAAAAATCACAGTTCTCGATGGAGACATAGACTCCGTACCAGCATTGGCTAGCGGAGACCTGATTACAGCGGACAGTGCAGTCTGAGAAGGTTAGATATACATCGTCGCTAGTTCCACAATAAAAGAGAGCGTTGTTGTCGGTCTCTTTCTTCTCTATCTCTATTCCGTCAAACACAATCTTCCCGTTCTCTTGTGTACTGGAATAGTACAAGCCTGTACTGTCGTCCTGCATACAGAGTTTTGTCTGCACCGCACATACGTTGGTTTTGTGGTCGATAGGTATTTGTATCTCCGCGTTTTCTCGGGCATTTTCTACGGCGTTTACAGTAAATGCTATGCTTCGCTGCTTTGTCCGCCGATCTTCTGCTTTCGTCTCCGTGTCCTTGCCTTCAAAGCCGCCGCGGATTATGGTGTTTGCGGTGAGCGGCAGTCCGTTTTGGCGGTACTCGTCGGAAAGCGGAACGTATGCTTCTCCGCCGTTGTGCGCTATCCATATTTCTTTGTGCGCGTCGCCGTAGGCCGCTGCCTGCTCAAACGCGGCGTCAAGCGTGATGTATGCGTCCTGCCAGCATGTTCCGTTGTTCCGTCCAATGGCGGCGGCGTTCACGTAGATGACCGGCCCTGCCTCCTGCACGGAGACGGCGTACTGCTTGGAATACAGTCCGTTCGCACTGGTGACCGTGTAGATGACTTCGTTTGAAAAATCAAGCCGCGAGCGTCCGCTTGTCTGCTCGGCAGAGCCTACCGTGACCGTTCCCTGCGCAGAAAAGTACGGGGCAAGGTCTGATTTTCCCGCGTCTTTGGGAAGGAGCGCGTAAATCGTGCCCGCGCGCTCGTTTATGCGCGCGGAAATGTCCTTTTCAAGCAAAGGATTGTCCGCCGTGCTGAAGCCGAAATCGGTGATGGCGCAGGCGGACTGTTCGTCCTGCTCCCAGTTTACGGAGACGCGGTACGTGCGGGTGTCGGACGACCATTCGTTCTGGTCGCGGACGGCATAATAGACGGAGCGGGAGAAGTCCTGCGCGCTGAATCCGCTTGACTGGAGGATGCTGTTCACGGTGACCGTGCCGGTCGCAGCGAATTCCGGGACGAGCCGTGCGGGCTTTTCCGGCGTGTGGTACTTTGCATTGACGTAGACGGTGCCACTGCTTTCGTCAATCAGTCCCGTGGCGGACTGGCTCAGGTCAGGGTTCAGGTGCTTGGGAAACGCAAAATAGTTCAGCACTGCTTCCGCCGTCTTTACTTTGACGAACGTTACCTGCACGGTGTAGAGACGGCAGAACAGCTTGTTTTTTGACGTGCAGAGCATCTGAACGTCATATTGGAAGTTGTTCCGGCTTTTTCCCGATACCTGCTCTCCATGCTCGACGGTGCATGTTCCCGGCGAATAGAAATCTGCCACAAGGTCATAGGGCGGCTCGCCTCCTTCGTATAAGACGGTGGCAGAAATAAAGCCGGTGTCCTCGTTCTTTGAGATCGATGCCATTGCGGTTGCCTTTATGCCGGGATTCCGCAGGCTGAGGAAACGGAAGTCGGTAATGCTCCTGATGGTGTCCGGGTCTTCCCGGTAGATGAGGCGAAGCGTGTAGGTGGCGGCGGCTTCTCCGCGGCGGACGGTAAGCGTTGCGGTGTATTCCTTTCCAATAGGATATGCGTCGCCCGGCACAAGGTAGACTGCCTTTTTAAGTCCGGCGGCGTATTCTGCTTCCTCGCCGCCTGTGCCGACCTGCTCGGCACGGAGCGTTCCGTCGGTGATTTCCCACGTGTCGCCCTCAATCACAATGTCCGGGATGAGCGTGAAATTCCGATACTCTACGGGATAGGTTGCCGTTATGGTAACAGTGTCCCCGCTGACCGATACGTCCGCGTCGCCCATAAGCCCCGGATTGCGGATTTTTGTGACGGCGAACGCGGTGAGCGCGGCGGTGTCCTTGTCGGTGACGCATGAAATAGAATAGACATGTGCAGTCTTGTCCGCTCCAATGACGGCAAACGGAACGCCGAAAAGGCTGTTGAGGCCGGAAAAGTCAATCGGAAGCGAAAGATCTGATTCCATGATTTTTGCGATTTTAGCTGCGTCCAGTTTTTTGACGGTGGC
>JAAVAM010000037.1 GCA_014804085.1 Treponema sp.
CCCAAAGGTCTAGTCTACACATCGGCGGCGGGAAAACGCTATTACACGAGCCGTTCATATACTGTCGGGAACGACGGCACGGTTGAAGTGTGGGTAACGGCTGAAAAATCGGGGGAGGATTCAAACCTTAACGCTGGCTCGGAAGTTACCGTCGCGTCCGCGCTCTCGGCAGGGCTTGATTCCACCGCGAAGGTCGCTTCGGACGGTATTGCAGGCGGCGTAAACGGAGAGACCGACGAAGAATATTTAAGCCGCGTTATGACAGCCCTGCGAAGCACAACTCGCTATGGAAAGCCGGGCGACTTCGCAGCGTGGGCGGTCGATTCCACGAGCGAAGTGACAAAGGCATTTGAAATTCCGAGTTTCGGCATCTTCGGTTCGCTTCTGATACAGGTTATTCACGGAAATCAGATTGACGGCGTGGAACAGGTTCACAATATCTCAGCGGTGCAGTCGTATATTGAGCAGTACGCGCCAAAAATCATCTTCACTGTTTGCACACCCGAACTCGTGGAAGTCACGCCTATGATAAAACTTTCAGATAGCGAGGACACCGTATCAAATCGAAATCTTGCAGTTCAACGGCTCAAGGTGTATCTGAACGCGAAAGCAGAGCCAGGATGCACGATAACACAAGCGGTCTTGCAGACCGTCATTGTTGACGGCGAGACCATATCAAAGGCGGAACTGACGCTTCCTCACGGAGAGGTCGCCACAACGGTTCTGCAATATCCCGTTTTGGGGGAAGTCTCATGGTTATAAAAAATCCCGATGCAGCTGAATACATTGAGCCGCTCAAAAAATTGTTTCCGCGGGGCGAATACTGGGACAAACTGCTTTCAGACGAAGCGAGCGACATCTCTCTTGTGTGCAAAGTCCGTGCAGAAAACCTTGCTGAATTCAAGGCGCGGATGAACCAATTACAGCGTGAGACATTCCTCGATTTTGCCGATGAGACCATCGACGACTGGGAGCGCATTTATTTCGGTTATAAAAATGACGACTTGGAACTAGAGAAAAGACGGTCGCTCTTGCGAGCGCAAAAGTTTGGCGGCATAAATATCTCAATTTTAAAGACTATTGCCGAAACCTATGGTGGCTCGGTCAGCAAGTGGGAGATTCCATATATGCCCGCCGCATTTGCTCACGCACGGTTCGGGCTTACTTATATGTCGTCAATCGCTGGAATGTGGGTGGTGTTTGTTCATTGCTCCGTTCCTGAAACGAACAGGACGGGCTTTGAAACTGCGGTTCGGCGAGTAATGCTCGCAAATCAAACAATATTTTTCGTGTATGGAGATTAGGTTATGGCAGGAATGTTCCCCACAAACAAAGAAATCACCGTTTTCGGAAATACCATTCGCTTTCCAGGCGTGACCGAAGATGGCGAGTACACCAACGGCGACTTCAACAATCCCGCTACGCCACCGAGTTACATTGACGCGGAAACGCAAAATCTAATTTTGCATAATCTGAACAACCTTATTGCGCAACTCGGAGGTACAGCAAATAACACCGACAAAGACCAACTTGCGGCTTTGTTCACCGTTGCGGCTACTGCTCTGCGCGGCGTTCAACGCGACTCACGCGGACGGGCAAAGGTCGCCGCGCCGCTTGAAGATGACGACATCGCACGAAAAGCCGAGATTGACGCTGAGGCAAAAACGCGCTCCGATGATGATATTGCCATCAGCACGAGCCTGTCAAATCATACGCACAACAAAGACAACCCACATGGTGTCACGAAGGCACAGGTCGGACTTGGAAATGTGGATAACACCGCCGACAAAGATAAGTCCGTGAAATCCGCTGCGACTTGCTCGGGCAACGCCGCCTCCGCGACCAAGTGGCAGACCGCGCGGAACATCAACGGAATGTCTGTACAGGGCGACACAGACCGAGTAAACTATGCCGTCTGTTCCACGGCGGCGGGAACACAGGCGAAAGCGTGTGATTGCGCGGGTTTTGCACTTGTGACAGGAGCGGAAATCACCGTCAAATTTAAAAATACAAACACACAAGCAAATCCAACGCTCAATGTGAACGGCACAGGCGCAAAGGTAATTTACTACCGTGGTGCGGCAATCGCGGCTGGTAATCTCGCTGCAAACCGTACCTACACATTCCGTTATAACGGCACACAGTACGAACTTGTAGGCGATATCAACACTGATACGAACACTACATATTCAAATGCAACGCAATTCGCAAACGGACTTATGTCCGCCGCCGACAAAAAGAAACTTGACGGCATTACGACATATAGCGAAGCAACCGCAAGCGCAGCGGGATTGATGAGCGCGACGGACAAGTCACGCCTGAACAATAATTATGTCACGGCATCGAATTTTGGCTCATCATCGGGGTATATAAAATATTCGAACGGTTTATTGCTGCAATGGGGAGCAATAACAAGCGGTGCTTCCGTTGTATTTCCGATAGCATACAAAACCGCTTGTTTTCCCATTGGTGATTGGATTTGCACGAACACCCCTGGCGAGGCGGGTGACCATATGGCTAGTTATTCTTTAACAGGTTTTACATATGTCTATGGAGTTCCTAATGCTAACTCAAAAATAACATGGATAGTTATCGGTTACTAGAATCCTATAGTCATCCATTTCAATTCTGACGACGAATCGTGAGCAATCTTGAAGCTCGATTGTGTCACATTATTGTAATGATTGAACCCCGATGCACCATAATCTGTACGATAATAAGCGGAAAGTATTGCATAAGCAGTGTTAGAATACGCAACAGGAAGCGTTACAGCCTCCGAAGATGTCACACCTGTGTTATTGTTTTTGTGAGTTCCCCATTGCAGTAATAAGCCGTTCACCCAAAAAGCACATTCCTGCCATAATCTACTTGGAGGCAAAACAATGATTTATGGATATATCCGCGTATCGACCGACGGGCAGACGGTTGAAAATCAAAAACTCGCAATAAGAAATTTCTGCCGATACAGACGGCTTCGCCACATACAATGGATTTCGGAGACAATCAGCGGAACAAAAAAGCCCGAAAAACGCAAACTCGGCAGATTGCTCGAAACAGTGAAAACGGGCGACACTATCATCGTCACGGAGTTGTCTCGGCTCGGTCGCTCGCTGATGATGATTCTTGATGTACTTCAAGATTTATTGGAGAAGAAAGTGCGTGTCATCGCCATAAAAGAGGGGTACGAACTTGGCGATAACATTCAGTCAAAGGTGCTTGCATTCGCGTTCGGCTTGTCAGCGGAAATAGAGCGCACACTGCTTTCAGAACGCACGAAGCAAGGGCTGGAGCGGGCTAGAAAAAACGGCAAGCAAATCGGAAGATTGCCAGTGCAAAAACCGCTCCACTACAAACTCACGCCCCATCGCTACAAGATACGGCGATGGCTCAAAGAAGGGCGGAGCAAACTGTCAATCGCGCGGGAACTTGGCGTTACATGGTGTACACTTGACCGTTTCATCAAACTGCATCTGTACGACAAACCGCCAAAACCACTCACCGAGCCGCCGAAAAAGCACGGGCATCCTACGATTTTGGAGAAGCAGTGGTTTGAAAAGCATAAATAACAGGATTTAATATATTCCGTATCTGAAAAAATGCTATCCTTGGATTATAAAAAAGCAAAGGGCAGAAACCCGCGAGCGGCAACTCGCGGACAAGTGCAGACACACTTACAGGATAACCTGCTTCCACCCAGACATACTAGGAATATCGGTTGTTTTCGTCTTTAGGTTTAGTCCCCATTGATAAGGTCAATTTTATCACTCTAGGGGGTATTCAAATATGGGTGAATTCATTTACAAGCCGAAATATGCGGTCATTGTAATGTGCAAGGACGAGATTGAACAAAAATCAATCTTTGAAAAGTTGCAGCAGATGGGGCTTGCCATCAAGGTGGTGAGCGTATGAAAACAATCGGCGTGGAAAAAGAATGCAAGAATTACACGACCTACCGCGCGGAGCGCGTCAAGAGCCTTTTCAACGCGGAATACGGTCACAAGTTCAGCATTTCGGTCGATACGGATATTGACGAATTCGACTGGCAGATTGGCGTTGTGGTCGGAGCGTCGGGGACTGGAAAAACATCAATCGGGCAGACATTCTTTGACGGAAAAATCCATGACTTGAAAAGCGGCTGGGATTCCGACAAGCCCATTATTGACGCAATCGCGCCCGAAGGCGACTTCAATGCGGTAACGTCGGCTCTTTCGGCGGTCGGACTTGGCAGCGTTCCGTCGTGGCTTCGCCCGTTCTCCGTGTTGTCGAACGGCGAGCAGTTCCGCGCGGGGCTTGCGCGGCTTCTGCTCTCGGACGAAAAGACGGCGGTGCTTGACGAGTTCACTTCGGTGATTGACAGGCAGGTCGCGCGTATCGCGTCGGGAGCGTTCCAGAAGGCATGGAGACGGAAGGACGGCAGACAGGCGGTCATACTCACGCCGCATTATGACATACTGCCGTGGCTCGAACCCGACTGGATTATAGACACCAACAGGAAGAACTATAAAAGGGGGTGTCTTCGGCGACCCCGGTTCGAACTTGAGATTAGGCAGACCGATGGAAGTCCGTGGAAACACTTTAAGCCGCATTATTATCTAGACCTTCCGATGCCGATTGCCGCCCATTACTTCGTGGGGCTTGTGGACGGCGAGCCGGTGGCGCACGTCGCGGTCGCGCCGTTCTTCCAGAGCGGATATTACAGGGCGACGCGGCTCGTGGTGATGCCCGAATGGCAGGGCGCGGGAATCGGGACTCGGTTTCTGAACGCGGTATGTCAGTGGCACTTGGACGGGAACGGTCGCTGCGGGCGGAGACTCCCCGTGCTGTTCCATACTTCCCATCCGCAGCTTGCGGCGGCATTGCGGCGTTCCCCGCTGTGGGCGCAGAAAAGCGCGGTTCTGTATCAGAAGGCGGGAACGGTGTTCAGGAACGGAAACGGGGGCGGGCACAGCTGGTATGGCGGGCATTTCCGAGCCGTGCAGGGATTCGCATATATGGGGGCGAAGGATGCTTAAAGTGTTCATTGCAGGTCAGAAGTCGTTCGGCGCGGCTGTTTACAAGGCGGTCAGACAGGCGGGGCATGCGGTGACTGGCGTAGCCTGCCCCGCCGACGGTCAGCACTACGACAGGCTCAAGAAAGCCGCGTATTGCGACAGCCCGCGTCCCGTCATAATCGATTCGGACAGGCTGCGCTCGTCGGACATTCCCGACGGAACGGATGTCATAGTCGCCGCCCACAGCCACCACTTCATCAGCGCGAAGGCGCGTGGCAGGGTCAGGTATGCGGTCGGCTACCATCCGTCGCTCCTTCCGCGCCACCGTGGGCGAGACGCGGTCAAATGGACGGTGCGCTTCGGCGATGCCGTCGCTGGCGGCACAGTCTACGAACTCGGCGACAAGGTGGACGGCGGGGCTATAGTGCTTCAGCGTTCGGTGCTTGTGAAGAGGGAGTGGACTTACAGGGACTTGTGGCGCGAGACGTTGTTCCCGCTGGGCGTGGAACTCGTGCTTGAGACGCTCCGCATGATAGAAAGCGGGCAATACAGCGCGACACCGCAGGACGAGAGCCTCGCGACCTGGGAGCCTCCCGCAGACCAGAACGCGCGGCTGTTCAGACCCGAACTCGTGATGCTGGAGTGAGAAAGAAAAACGCTATGTGTAAACACTTTGCACATAGCGTGATTTTTTTATGGGGCAGTTATCGCTGCAAAAATATGTTTTTTTCGTTGCGTGTTACACAAGTGTGTCCTGATATGTCAGCACATTCAGGAAAAAGAAACAAAGATAAAACGTCAGAAGAAAGAGTTTCTTTACAACGACATTCTTTCCGGATTTTTCAATTATTGACAGCAACAAAGGAGCTTCGACTGCATAAAAAAGACTTCCGAAACGTCCTGCAAGAATCTCAAAGTCGCGGAAAACAAGATAATAAACGGTACTCACAAGATAAATTTGGCTTAAGAAAAATATTTTATTATCGAAAAACAGCCTTTTCTTTTTGCAAAAAATCCACAATGATATGCACACCTGCTTTAAAAGCATCGGATTCATCAAAGACATCGACTTTGAATATTCTGACCAGTACAAATAGTTTACGACGGTCTTCGGCAGCAAGCCCATTCCTTCAAAAACAAAAAGAAGATTTTTGACAGGAAACAGAACGGTAAAAACAATGCCAAAGACAAAGAACAGAGTCAAAAACAACTCATACTTTCTGGAATTCTCTGTCCGAGCGACAAGCAAAGGCAGGGCAACCAATGCGGTAGCCTGAAAGCAAGACGCAAAAATCACCATAAGGGCGAATCGGAATCTCTGCCCTCTGTATAGAAAAATCAGCGAGCTCAATACAATTGCGGATGCCAATCCGTTTCGTATCTGCACGCAGTCTTTCCGTAAGAATTCATGGGAGAAGAAAATAAAAAAAGCAATCCCAATATCAGCAAGCGAAACGAAATTTCTGTAAAATGCATAACGGAAAAGGAGGCTCACAAAACAAAACAGAATGAAAAAAACGGTAGCCGAATTGCATACAGTTTTTGCAAGGGCTTGAAAATAGTTGTATCCGATTTCTGTGTGTTGGCTTTTCGCAAATTCAAAAAAGTTGTCAGAAAACAAGTACGGAGAGTTCTGGAAGAATTTTAAGTATGCAGCGAAAGCCGCACGGCTGTCATTTGTTCCTGCCATGAATGAAATTACAAGGATGGTGCAAAGCGAGACGGCAAAAATGGATTCTGTCTGGCACTTTTTCAAAAGCGAATTTCTATTTGTAGAAATTGAAAAAATGCTCAGTATAAAAAAGAAAAAGACGAAATCGTATATCATGTCTTTAAATATCCCGGTGCAAAATGTTTTTCCGAAAAAAGGACGTTCCTCGTGCACCTAAAATTCTATAAAAGATTCTGATAAGGCTGCTTTTCAGTTTGGAAAATGGAGAAATCCAACTGCCATCAAAATGATGTATTGCCACGGTGTTTTTCGTTATTCTGATTTTTCCGTCCTGCAAGCTTTTCGGGCAAAGGTAGTCGCTTGGCAACAACGTGAACCCGTTCACCGTCTGAAGCGTGTTGTTCTGCACAAGCCCATATTTCAGGCAGGTATTGGTTATCCGTACCACATTCGTCGTGGTGTCATAAGACCCATCTTCTTTCTTAAAATGCACCCCGTCGTAATCAGCAAGGAATTCCCGGAACATAGGATGCAAATCGCGACAGGCCATCAAGCCTGTCGGGATTTGAGTCTCCGACTCAAATCCCGACACCGCGTCATAGGAAAGCAGGTCGTCCAGAGGTTTCAGGACTTCCACATCGGTGTCCATGTATATCCCGCCGTAATTCACGAGGGCATACAGGCGCACGACATCGGTCACAAAAGCCCATTTCTTAGCCTCATAAGCCTCCCTAACATAGTCGTTATAGTTCAAGTCAAAATTCGACTCGTCCCAACGCCGAATCTCATAGTCCGGGCAGTTCTTCTTCCAGCTTTCTATGCATCTTAGCGCAAGCTCCGGCATCGGGTTTCCGCCGAACCAGCAGTAATGGATTATTTTAGGTATCATAAATTCTCCTCCAAAATCCTCACGATCCGTTCGCTTGTCTTTCCGTCCCCATACGGATTGACGGCGTTTGCCATCAGCTTATATGCCTCACCTCCGCAAAGAAGTTCTGTCGCCGCAGAGACTATTCTCCCGCAATCCGCGCCGACCAGCCTTGCTGTGCCCGCCTCGACTCCTTCCTGCCGTTCCGTGACGTCGCGCATGACAAGGACGGGCTTTCCCAGGGCAGGCGCCTCCTCCTGAATCCCGCCGGAATCGGTGAGCACGAAGAAGCATTTTTCCATGAGCCATATAAGGTACGGGTAATCCAGCGGCTCAATCAAATGGACGTTGCTCTTATGGGAGAGGTGCTTCATGACTGGCTCGCGCACGTTGGGATTCATGTGCATTGGATACACAATCTCTATGTCATTGTTGTCGGCCATGCATGCGACTGCCCTGCATATATGCTCGAATCCCTCGCCGAAATTCTCCCGCCTGTGTCCCGTCACTAAGATGACGCGCTTTGAGAAATTTATGTAGCTGAAATATTCCCGGTATCTCTCCTCTCCGCCCCGCCGTATCAGGTCAAGCCCCAGATGGAGGGCATCGATCACCGTGTTTCCGACCTTGTGCACGTTCTCCGTAATGCCCTCAAGCCTCAGGTTGCGGACTGCCCTGTCCGTGGGCGCAAAATGCCAGTCCGCGACATGCCCGGTAAGGATGCGGTTCATTTCCTCAGGATACGGCGCGAACTTGTCCCCGCTCCGCAGGCCGGCTTCCAAATGCGCTACTGGTATCTTGCAGAAGTAGGCCGCGATCGCGCCCGCCAGAACCGTGGCGGTGTCCCCCTGCACAAAAATCAGGTCGGGTCTCTCATGCTCAAGGACGGGCTTCAGTCCCAGCAGGCAGCCGCTCACGATGTCGAAAAGGGTCTGGTTCGGCTTCATCAGGTCTAGGTCGTAGTCGCCTTCTATCCCAAAGAATGAGTTTATCTGGTCCAGCATCTGGCGGTGCTGTCCCGTAAGGCAGACTGCGACCTTGAACTGGCTCGGATATTTTTGGAATTCCTTTATGAGCGGCGCCATTTTTATCGCTTCTGGCCGTGTACCGTAGATGAACAGGATTTTTTTCACAGTATCCTCCATATGTTTTTCTTTCCGCAAGAAAAATTGTCTAAATTTTCAAAAGCCTTTTCACGCTATCAAAAACTCTTTCCGAAGAAGCCGCGTCAAAAAAACGGTTGAACTTCTTTTCATCGCTTGCGATAACTTTTCCCTCCTCAAAGCCCGAATAAAGCTCCCTCCACGATTTCGCCTTGAAGTCCGAGATTTCAGTCCAATAATC
Organism: Treponema sp.; assembly: GCA_014804085.1. Taxonomy (GTDB): domain Bacteria; phylum Spirochaetota; class Spirochaetia; order Treponematales; family Treponemataceae; genus Treponema_D. The sequence goes on from JAAVAM010000037.1 coordinate 8,876, forward strand.
AAAGAAAAGCCCGCGAATTGAAACATAACTTTCAAAGTCGAACGGAAGGAGCGCGACAGGCTTCCCCGTAATCTTAAAGTCGAAATAAACCGAAGAATAATCGGTCAGCAAAACATCGACATCCGCCAGAAATTCATAAAGATTCAAGACATCGCCTTCGCTCAAAGCCTTGAAGCGCGGGATTTTTGAATCGCAGCGGAAAGTCTCGTAGGGATGCGGCTTGTACAAAAAAACAAGATTATTTCTCTCAAGGAATGACGAGAATTCCTTTTCGTCAAATCCGAACTGCGGGCAAAAGGGATTGAACGGCTCGTCCGTATACATCGCAAGCCGGAATGTGGGCAAGTAAAAAACAACCGTGCTCTGCGGAAACTCGCCGCGGATTTTTTCGACAAACAGATTTCTCCCCTGCGAAAGCAAGGCATCGTTTCGCGGAAGTCCCAAAACTTGAAACCTTTCTTTGTCCATGGGCTTCCCGAAAGGATTTCCAAATGATGCCTGCAAATAAGGGATGAAAAATTCGCTCAGGACTGGAACGAGAGAAAAATTCTTCCGACGCCATGGAAATAAAACCCAAGAAAGCCTCGTCCTAAAAAGAAGAAATTTCTTTCCCATGAGATATTCATCATAAAGCACACCCATTTTTTTCATCGGCATTCCATGCCAGAGGGAAACTATCTTCGCGCCGTTCAAAGCGTGGCAATTATAGTCGCCATTCCCGTGGTCGTTAAAAAACGCGCCCGCAAAAAGTTGCAAAAGCCACCCTTTGAGGGAATATGCCATTTCACATTTGAAGCCATAAGAACGAAGGAGCGAGCAAACATCGCGGCTTCTTGTAATCCAAGCACACTTTATTTCGGAATGATTTTTTTGCATGTATTCAAAAAATGACCTGGAATTGTCGGTGAAGCCCTTCCCGTCAAACGAGCCGAAAACCCAAAGCGTTTTCTTGCGCGGAATCAGTCTTTCTGAAAACCAAATCGGCAAGAACAGTATGGAAATGAGCGTGACCGCCGCCCGACGGATTGCTCTAAAAACAAGGCTTTTAAAAACATGCACTGGCATCCCTCTCATGCAATCCCCCTTCGCTTCCCCAGTCGCCTCAAAGCCGCACAAATGCGGATAGCAAACACGACAATTTCCGTCGCGAATGTCAGAAGCGCGATTGAAATAAATCCCATTTTTCCGGCAAGGTACAAAACCCCGAGTCCAAGAAGATGGAACGCAGAGCCGACAATGACGCTCAAGTTCGCGATTCTTATGATTCCAAGCGCGCCCATAAGCGGGTAGCCGAAAAGATAGGTGGGCAGCGAGATAACCACGAGCGGAAGCATGGCGCGGAACACGGGAACCGCCCCCTCATAGCCCGCCCCGCAGAACAGCCTGATGAGCCACGGCGAAACGAAATAGAACGCGATGCAGCCGGCGACAATCACCGGCTCCAGAACAAGGACAAGCCTCTTCACAAGTCGATAGTTCCTGTTCTTGACCATGTAGGGGTAGATGCCGTCCGAAATCGGGGATATGCACGACCTCGCGCACGAGGTCAGGTTGTTCGCCGCCCCGTACTGGGCGAGATCCGCAGAGGGGAATCTCAAGCCGAGAAGCACGGTGTTCAGCGTCTGGTACATGCTCACCGCAACCCTTGAGATGAAAAACGGCGACGACCTCTTCAGCTGCGCGAACGCTTCCTTGAACGGAATCCTCACGGGATAGACCTTGAGTTTTTTAAGCACCTCCATCCAAGTCAGGGCAACCGCCAAAAGGTTTCCGCCTATCGTCGCAACCGGATACCTCATGTAGTCGTCGCCCGTGCGTATCAGTAAAAAAATCAGGACGAGCTGAACGAGCCTTGAGAGAATGACGCGGTACGTCAATATGCCCATCCTCTCTATCCCGCGAAAAAGATAGTCGGGCAGAAAGACCGTAAGGAAGATGCCGATATATGAGAGGAACAGGAATTTCCTCATCTCAAAAAACTTGTCAACAAACGAGCACAATACCACGAGAACGGCAAAGCCGAACACGGAAAGGATTATCTTGGCAAGAATGACTCCGTATGTTATTTCCGCGACCCGCCTCCTGTCATCGCGGGAAAGGGAAATCTCACTGGTGGCGGAAAGGATGAAACCAAACTCGAAAAACATCTGGAAGTACTGCATGACGGCGTTTGAAAGCACGACGATGCCGTATCTTTCCGCCCCGAGCACCCTCGTGATATATGGAAAGGTGAACACGGGAAAGACATACGAGCTTACCGTCATCAGGTAGAGGAAAAACGTGTTCTTCGCAACTGTGCGCTCGTTTGAGCCGCTTGGTATTTCAAAACGTCTCATAGCATTCTTCCGAACTCCTCTATGATTCCCGCCATGAACACAGACTCCCCCTGCGAAAGGTACCTGCTTTCCCTGTTCCCGCTGGAAATATTGCTTGTGAAGTCGGCAATCTCATACCGAAGTCCGTCCCCATCAAATTTGTAAAAGTATTTTCTAGTCTCGCGGAAATCTTCAAACCTCATTTCAAAGTACTCCGTCTTCCACCATGGCGCGGGAACGTAGATATACCCTCTTGTTCCCGTCACGGTCATATCGCCTTCCGTCTTCGCGCCGAGTCCCACCTTGAATGATGCCGAGGACTTCTTGTACTTAAGCAACCCCCTTGTGAATATATCCACGCCGCCTTCAACAGACGGATAGAACAAAGTCTCTTCGACCTCCGTCCCGAGAAGCCTAGCAATCGGAAGAAGGACATAGCTCCCTAGCTCGTTCATACTGCCGCCACCCAAAGCCGGGTTCAGCGATCTGTCCTGCTTGTCCTGAATCAATTTCGTGAAGGATGCCTCTACGTCCTTGATTTCTCCGATCCTTCCGCTTTTTGCAAGAAGCGCAAGGTGCTCAAATGCGGGGCTGTAAGCGGTCTTGACGGCTTCCTGAAGCACAAGCCCCTTTTCCGTCGCGAGCCCGAACGCTTCCCTGCATTCCTGCATGGAAAGGCACATGGGCTTTTCACACAGGACATGCCGCCCATTCATAAGAGAGCTCATGATATATTCAAAATGCGATGTGTGAGGGCTTGCAATGTACACTGCGTCCGTCCTTGCAAAAAACTCCTCCAAACTGTCCGAATGGAAATTCAACTGATGCCTTTCGGCAAAATTCCTTGCGGATTCAGGATGCGGGTTATACACTCCCTCTACGTTAACGCCGCTCACGAATTTAGATTCCGCCACGAACCGGGAAGCTATCCTGCCAGAGCCTATGACTCCGATCCTTACAACCCCAATTTCCTTCTCCCGAAGCCTCGTGCTCGATATGCCACGAGTGCGCTCAAGGTACACCACTTCGCAGACATCTCTCAGATAGTCAAACTTTCCTGTCCAATCTGAACCGATTGCAAACACATCCGCCCTGTATTTTTTTATGTCCAGTATCTTCTGCCCTTCGTATTCCTCAACGAGGATCTCGTCTGCCAGCCCTGTTCCCTTTACGTTTTCAATTCTCTCGGCAAGGCCCTGCCGTACATTGAGTTTTCCCCGTTCCTTATCATATAAATCAGAGGTTATGCCAACTATCAGGTAGTCGCCGAGGGCTTTCGCCCGCTTCAGCAGGTTGATGTGCCCATAGTGCAGGAGGTCGAACGTCCCGTAGGTGATGACGCGTTTCACTTGTCTTTCCTTCCATAAATAGTGTTGCCCTGCCGAGTTTTGCGTTCACGAGGTGTTACACGCTGTACTGAACACCTGCCACATACTTGCAGAAAGATTCCGCAAGGCTTACAGAATCTTTCTGCAAGCCTTGC
>JAAVAM010000075.1 GCA_014804085.1 Treponema sp.
CAGCGCCGTGTTCACCGCCGACCCGTCCGCCGTCAGCTCGCCCACAACCTCCGTGTAGACTTGCAGCACCGCCGCAACGTCCGCGCGGGTCAAGGTCGTGCCTCTTCGCATCATCAGGTCGATAATCTCGTCCTGCGAGTACGACCGCACGTCCTGCACCTGTGCCATGCAGTCGTCCGGGTCTGCCGTGAGCAGATTCTCACGCAATGAATATTTGAGCATACGCCCTCCTTGTAAATAGAGATAAAAATAATCCGACCCCGCATACACGGGGCTTGATTTGAGAGAGAAAAATGAAAAATGGGGAAAAAGAATCAAAAACAAAAAAGACGCGTTGCGCGGAAGAATCCCCGCACAACGCGTCACCTTACCACTCGTTACATTACTATCAGAGAGACAATACCCCCCCCATACCCGGTTCTTGCCCGTCTGGGGGTGCTTCGCGTCCGCTGCTGTCTTTCCCGCCGCAACCGGCAGGGCTGAAAGGCTCTGTCTCATAGCCCGCAGTATACCATACCGCCCCCGCCCGTGGCAAGCAGGGCAACTCTGCTACAGGATATACACACCGCCCGCGTCAAAATCCAAAAATGCCGTCTCCCCGGCGGCATACGTCTTGCGTCCCACCGGGTTGTAGTCGGTAATCTGGATTTCCTTGCCGCCCACGTCCACCTGATAGTACTGGTACGACCCCATGAACGTGGAGAGCGTCACCGTGCCTTGCAGCGCGCCCGAGTCGGCGAGCCGGACGTTCTCCGGGCGGAGGACGAGCGACACCTTGTCGCCCGGCTTCGTGCCGATGTAATCCTGCACAGTCATGCGGTTACCGTTCACGGTAATCGCCGCGCTGCCGTCCGCCGACGACTCGACCACCGCGTCCAAAAAATTCGCCTCGCCAATGAAGTCCGCCACGAATTTGTTCTTCGGGCGGTAATAGACCTCGCGCGGCGTGCCGATCTGTTCCACCTTGCCCTTGCTCATGATGATGATCTGGTCGGAGATGCTCATCGCCTCGCTCTGGTCGTGAGTCACGTACACGGCGGTAATGCCGATTTTCTGCTGAATCTTGCGGATTTCCGTGCGCATCGTCACGCGCAGCTTTGCGTCAAGGTTGGACAGCGGCTCGTCGAACAGCAGCACACCCGGCTCCATGACGAGCGCACGGGCAAGTGCGACGCGCTGCTGTTGCCCGCCGGAAAGCTGGTTCGTCATCCGCGTCTCCATGCCGTCCATCTCCACCAGCTTGAGCATGGCAAGCACTTTCTCCTCAATCTGCGACCGGGGCAGCTTGCGGATTTTGAGACCGTAGGCAACGTTGTCGAACACGTTGTAATGCGGCAGCAGCGCGTAGCTCTGGAACACCATCGCCGTGTCGCGCTTGTTCGGCGGCAGCGCGTTGATCGCCTCGTCGCCCAGATAAATTTCGCCCTCGTCGGGACTCTCAAAACCTGCAATCATGCGCAGCGTGGTCGTCTTGCCACAGCCGGACGGTCCGAGCAGCGTCACGAACGTACCCGGCTTGATTTCCAGCGTGGTGTCCTGCACCGCGTAAAAATCGTTCCCCGTCTTGGGATCCTGATAGATTTTTGAGATGTGTTCCAAGCGCACGCCTTTTTTCTCTTTCATGGTCATGCCTCCTTGTATTTTACGGGTCGGCTCGTGCCAAAATACGCGATGAGCGCATTCATAATCAGCACCGCGCCATAGGTAATGACGATCAGCACGGTGGCGTAGGCACAGGCAATACCGTAGCTGCCTTTCTCCGCCTGCTCGTTGATCTGGCACGTAATGAGCAGATACTGCGGCGTGACCAGCAGGATAATTGCCGAAATCGCCGTAATCGAGCGGACGAACGCCGTCACCAGACCGCTGAAAAACGAATCGCGGATGAGCGGGAGCGTCACCGTCATAAACACGCGCCCCGACCCCGCGCCCATGTCGTAGGCACTTTCTTCAATAGATTTGTCAATCTGCCGCAACGCCGAAATGCCGCTGCGCGTTCCCGTCGGGAGCGAGCGCACGATGAACACGATGACCAGAATCAGCCCCGTGCCATACAGCCCGCTCATCACGCCCGTGCGGAACAGCCCGTTCGCAAAGCCGCGGATATAGCCGATGCCCAGCACCGTTCCCGGCACCGCCATCGCGAGCATCGAGATGAATTCGATAAAGCCCTTCGCCTTAAATCGCTTCTTGACCACCAGATACGAAATGACCATCGAAAGGAACGCCGTCAGCGGCGCGGCAATGAGCGACAGCAGGAACGAATCCTTGAACGCCTTCAGCCCCGAAGTCCTGAACATATAGTTGAACCATTTGAAAGTCAAGTGATAGTCGCGCCCCCACAGCGTAAAGAGCGCACCGATCGGCACCATGATGTACATCAACAGCACGAACGCCGACGCAAGCCCGCAGAACACCGAAAGCGGATAGCGGACGGAATTGTCCTCAATCAGCATACGCTGGCGCGTCGCCTTGCCGCTCAGCGTGGCGGCCGTCTTCGCCTCCAAATAATACTTCTGAATCAAAAACAGGATGACCGTGAGCGAAAGCAGCACGACGCTCATCGCCGCCGCGCCCGTCGAATCGTATGCGCCCGTCACCTGCAAATAAATCGTCGTGGCGAGCGTGTCATACGAGCCGCCAATCAGCATAGGATTCGCAAAGTCCGCCACAGACTCGATGAACGTGACCAAAAACGCGTTCCCCAACCCCGGCAGCATGAGCGGAAGCGTGACGCTGCCAAACACCTTGAAGCGGCTCGCGCCCATGTCCCGCGCGGCTTCTTCCAGCGACGGGTCGATGTTCTTGAGCAGCCCGCGCAACATCAGATAGCAGACGGGAAAGAACGTCATAATCTGCACGATGGCAATGCCTTTCAGCCCGTACACGTTGCTGTCGTAAATGTGCAGCAGCGACCGCGTGATGATACCGCTGCGCCCGAACAGCATAATCATCGACAGCGACAGCACGAACGGCGGCGACACAATCGGCAGCATGGAGACCAGCTTGAACAGCGTGGAAAGCACCTTGTTGCGCAACTTGACATAGACTTCCACGTAGGCGAACAGCAGTCCCACCGCCGTCGAGAAAAGCCCCGTGATAAAACCGAGCACCAGCGTATTCGTGAATGCCGTCTGAAACCGTTTGAGGCTCAAGACCCGCCGGAACACGTCCAGCGACACCGTTCCCCCGCTGAAAAAACTGTCAATCAGCACCATCAAAAGCGGATACAGGATGAACAGCGTCAAAAACACCAGCAGCACGCCGATCATCGAAACCATAATCGGGTCTGCAAAAAACTTCCTGCGCTCTAGCCGTGCGCCTTGGGTCGTCGCCATAAGCCCCTCCTTGTCCGGGGGACGAGAAATGCCTGATACCGAATATTCCGCACAGACAAAACACACGGGGCGGCCAGCGCGAGCGCAAGCCGCCGCCGTGCATTATCTGCTTATTTTGTCTGGAATTTGCCGCTTGAGCCGCTTTCCAGCGCGGCAAAGAAATCTTCCACGTACTTCGCGCTGTTTGCCTTTGCGTCCTCAAAGTCGTAGTCGATCGTATTGTTCATGTCCAGCCCGAACTGCGTTGCCTCCGGCGGCTGATCCGCGTTCGACAGCACCAGGAACTGATACGATCCCGTGTCCTTCGCGAGGTTCACGCAGTCGGGAGAGAGCGCGTACTCAACCCATAGCTTTGCGGCGTTGGGGTGCGGCGCGCCCTTGAAAATCGCCGTCGCGCCAATCTCATACGACGTGCCGTCGCTCGGAACAATCAGGCCGATGTTGTCGTAGCCCTGCAAAATCTGATAGATGCCGTCATGCAGGAAGCCCACGCCGATCACGCATTCGCCCGGTCCGACCATCTTTGACGGACCTGAGCCGGATTTGGTGTACTGGTTCACGTTCTTGTCCAGCTCCTTAAAATACTCCATCGCCGCGTCATGCCCTTTCATCTGCACCATCGTGTTGATGACGAGCTTTGCCGTTCCCGCCGTGTTCGGGTTTGACAGCATGATCAGCCCCTTGTATTCGGGCTTGAGCAAGTCGTCCCATGACTGGGGTGCTTTCAGTCCCAAGCGGGCAAGCTCCTCGTCATTCACCATAAAGCCGAGGATGCCTTTGTAGATGCCGTACCAGCAGTCGGTCGGATCTTTGTAGCTGTCGTTTATCAGATTCTTTGCGTTCTCCGCCGCGTAGCTTTCCAAAAGCCCTGCCGCGACCGCCTCGTTGTACGGGTCAGTCGTGCCGCCAAACCACACATCAGCAGACGGCTTGCCGTTCTCCTCGGAAATCTTGGTGTACACTTCGGACGTGGACAGCCGCTGGTGATGCGTCTTGATTCCGTATAGCTTCTCAAACCGCGCGACCGCCGCCGCAAGATACTCTTCCTCGCATGAGCCGTACACGATCAGCTCGCCCTCTGCCTGTGCCGCCGCAATCAAGTCGGCAGAAACATCGCTCGCCGAGCCGCCGACAGCCTTCGCAGCCTTTTTGGTACAGCCCGCAAACGCGAACACCAACGCCGCGCCTGCCAATACCGCCACAACCTTCTTCATACGATACCTCCTCCGGGATCTCCCGTTAAGTACAGTATCATTGTAAGGGCGATTTTAAAATAACGCAACTGCTATTTTACGGCTCACCGCGCGCAGCCAATCTGCTGACCGGCAAACACTTTGTATTCCGCGCCGTCCTTGGTCGCCGCCACAACCTGCGGCAACAGCGCGATTTTGTCTTTCTGGAAGAGCAAGGTAACCGTCGATCCGGCAAACTCAAAGCGGCCCATTTCGTCGCCCTTTTTCATGGGCGCGTCCTCATGGTAATTGACAATGCCGCCCACCACGAGCGCGCCGATCTCCGTCTGAATCACCTTGCCGAAATGCTCGGTCTCAAGCGGTGTCCACAGGCGGCGGTTGAGCGTGTAAATCGGGTATGTCTCAGCGCAAATCGGCTGCACGGAATGCAGTTCGCCCGGAACAAAATGGTTTTTCCCGTGGAAGCCGTCATCAATGTACAGGTAGCGGTGATAGTCCGTGGGGCAGAGCCGGAAGATGAGGCACGTGCCGCCCGTAAAGTCCGCCGCCCGGTTCTCCGTATCGCCCGCAAGCAGGTCTGCCACCGCGTAGCGCGAGCCTTTTATGGCGAACGACGAATCCGCGTCAACGGGATACACGCTCAGCCACGAGTCGCACGGGCTTATCAGGTGCGCCGGGGCGGCATCAAACGTCACGTCTTTTTTCCGGATAAAGAAATCGGCGAATGAGCGGAAGTTCTGCCCCTGCCAGGGCGACAGGTCGATGCCGTGTTTCCGGGCGAACGACGGAATGAACAGCGCGGAAAGCCGGGTGCGGAACAGCCATGCCGCAAAGCCCGAATAATTGCAGCGCAACAGCAGCCACAGAATCGCGCGCCCGAACGCCGTGCCATACAAGAATTTGACGGAAGAATCGTTGTTGTCGCTCACCAAAACCGCCCGCTAGTCAAACCAGCCGATAGAAATCGCCGCCCACACCATGAGCGCGACATCGACAACGCCGACGAGTATCAGCACGGTCTTGCCCGCCTTGCCCGGCTTGACCACCTTGAACGGCGTGATGAACGCAATGCCAATGACCACCGCGAGCACGGAAATGACCACGTTCGGCTGAATTGCAGGCACACAGCGGTGCAACAGCACCGCAAGCGCGTAGAAACCGGGAAACCACAACGCGGCGCTCGTAATCGGCATGCCGCGGAATTCCGTGCGCCGCTCGTCAGTCCGGCTCGACCGCTCCTCTTCCTCCACGTTAAAATAGGCAAGGCGGATCAGCCCGCACAGCAGGTAGAACGCGGAGACCGCGAATTCGAGCTTGCTTCCGATGCGCATCTGATACACAAAAACCGCCGGCAGCACCCCAAAGCACACCAAGTCGCTCAGCGAGTCAATCTGCACGCCGAATTTCTTTTCCTTTATCGTGCGATTTTTCTTTGTGGAAGCGATTTTCCCGTCGAACATATCGCAGAAACCCGAAACCATCAGGCAGACAAGGGCCGTGAACAGATGCATTCTTCCGCCGTCAACGGCATAGCCCATTCCCAAAAACGCAAAAATCGTGCCCACGTAAGTCAAGACAACGGTATAATCGTAAACCCCTAACAGTCCCATGCCATGCACCTCACGATTATTATATGATAACTTTTGCGTTGTGTCTATCAGCGTTGCCGTTCCAATGCGCCCCGTTTTCTGCTATCATACGGTGATACGGGAACGCACTGATGAAAGAACCCTTTGACCTTTCTGCGCTGCTCGCGCAGGACAAGACCTTTTCGCTGCGGCGGCAACTGCGCTTTGTGTGGCGGCTGTCCGTGCCGGGCATCCTCGCGCAGATTTCTTCAATAGTCATGCAGTACATTGACGCGGCAATGGTCGGGTCGCTCGGCGCGCAGGCCTCGGCGGCAATCGGGCTGGTCGCGTCAAGCACCTGGCTGTTCGGCGGGCTGTGCGATGCGATGGGCATGGGATTCGCCGTGCAGGTGGCGCAGGCGGTCGGCGCGGGGGAAAAGCACCGAGCGCAGGCAATCCTGCGGCAGGCGATCGTCGTGTGCGTCCTGTCCTCGCTCGCGCTGGCGGCGGCGGGCATGGCAGTCAGCGGCGCGCTCCCCGCATGGCTCGGCGGCGAAGCGGCAATCGTCCCGGCGGCAACGGCGTATTTCTTTGTGTTCGTCGCCGCGCTGCCCGCGTTCCAGCTGTTCGTCCTCCTGTGCGCCGTCATGCAATGCTCCGGCGAAATGCGCGTTCCCGGCATACTGAACGTGGCGGTCTGCGTGCTCGACGTGCTCGGCAATATCCTGTTCATCTTCGTGCTCAAACTGGGCGTACTCGGGGCGGCACTCGGCTCGGCGGCGGCCACCGTCACGGTGACGGCGGCGGCAGTTTACTTTGCCTGTATCCGCTCGCCCGTGCTCAACGTGCGGCAGAAAGGTCGCTGGAAGCCGCAGCGGCAGACGTTGCGCGAGGCGGCGCGGATCTCCGTTCCCATGGGGCTGGAAAAACTCGCCCTGTGCGGAGCCTACGTGATGAGTACCCGCATCATCGCCCCGCTGGGAACCATTGCCATTGCAGCGCACTCGTTCAGCATTACCGCGGAATCGCTGTGCTATATGCCCGGCTACGGCATCGGCGAGGCGGCCACGACCTTGGTAGGACAGAGCATCGGCGCGCGGCGGGGCGACCTGGCACGACGCTTTGCCTGGGTCACCGTGACGCTCGGCATGTGCGTCATGGCGGCGGCGGGCGCGGTGATGTACGCGCTCTGCCCCGCCGTGTTCCGCTTCCTCACCCCCGACACCGCCGTGCAGTCGCTGGGCGTGACCGTCCTGCGCACCGAACTGTGGGCGGAAGCGTTCTACGCCGCGTCGATCGTCGTGTCGGGCGCACTGCGCGGCGCGGGAGACACCTTTGTCCCCGGCATCATGAATCTGGTGAGCATGTGGGGCGTGCGCCTCACCCTGTCCGCATTCCTCACGCCCCGGCTGGGACTGCGCGGCGCGTGGATCGCCATGGCGGCGGAACTGTGCTTCCGGGGCAGCATCTTCCTGCTGCGGCTCACGCGCGGAACATGGCTCAAGCGGCGGGACGGCGCGGACAGTGCAACCGGCTGAAATTGGTCGCAGCAATTGACGCGGACGTATCAACGGGCGGAATTTTGTTCGCGCAAGTCGGGAAGTACGTCGAACACTGCGGAAATTCGTTCGCGCAGGTCGGGAATATACCGTCCGATGTCTCCGACGGCTTCGCGCAGGTTTGGAACACGCTGTCCGAGGCCTCCGACGGCTTCGCGCGGTTCGGGAACATGCCGTCTGAGGCCTCCGACACGTCCGCGCAAGTCGGGAACACGCTGTCTGAGGCCTCCGATTGCTTCGTGCGGTTCGGGAACATGCCGTCCGAGGCCTCCGACACGTCCGCGCAGGTCGGGAATATACCGTCCGAGGCCTCCGATTGCTTCGCGTGGTTCGGGGAAGTGCTGTCCGAGGTCTCCGATACGTCCGCGCAGGTCGGGAATATGCCGTCCGAGCCCTCCGATGCCTTCGCGCGGTTCGGGGAAATGCCGTCCGAGGTCTCTGACGGCTTCCCAGCGAACGGCGGGAACGAATTTTGTGCGCAAGATTCGTTCCCGCGACCGCGTTTTGACACCTCATCGCCGCCCGTGCTATCATGGGCATATGTGAAAAACTTGCTTTTGGCAATTTTTTCACATATGCCAGCGAGTTCAAAGTCGCTATAATAGCGCGACTTTGAACATCGCATTTTCAGAGTTACCTCTAAAAGCTGAAGCTTTTAGAGGTTTCCTAATATCGCAGAAAGAACGGCAACAAGGAACAATATATGACCATGAAACAGAAAACCATTATCGCCATTTCCGCGCTATGCATGGCGATGGCATGCGCATTCGCGGACGAAACATCGGACGCGCTCATAGAAGCGGTGAAAAACAATGATGCCGCCAAAGCTCAGCGGCTCATAAAAGCGGGCGCGGATGTGAACGCAACGGACAATTACAGCAATACCGTGCTGATGTGGGCGGCAGCGAACAATGCGGCAGACGCGGTAAAAACGCTCATAGAAGCAGGTGCGGATGTGAACGCGAAGAAATATAGCTACTGGACTGCGCTCATGGAGGCAGCATACAGCAACGCGACGGACGCGGCGAAAGTGTTGATAGAAGCTGGCGCAGATGTAAACGCACAGGACGATGACGGCAAGACTGCGCTCGCGCTATGTGCGCTGGTAACATCGTGCCTAAAAAAGGACAAGACAACCACGCTTTTTGAGGCGGCGGAAAACGGCACGGCAGACGTGACAGAAGTGCCTGAAGAGACAGGTGCGTATGCGGACGAAACATCGGACGCGCTCATAGAAGCGGTGAAAAACAATGATGCCGCCAAAGTTCAGCGGCTCATAGAAGCGGGCGCGGATGTGAACGCAAAGGCCGATAACGGCGAGACCGCGCTCATGTGGGCGGCAAGAAACAACGCGGTAGACGTGGCACGATTGCTCATAGAAGCTGGCGTGGACATGAACGCAAGGAACGATGTCGGCATGACCGCGCTCATGCGAGCGACAGGGCATAATGCGAAAGACGCAGCGAAACTGCTCATCGAGGCTGGCGCAGACGTGAACACACAGAACGTTGTCGGCGATACCGCGCTGATATGGGCGACAGCAAACAATGCGGTAGGCACGGCGAAACTGCTCATCGAAGCGGGCGCAGACGTGAACGCAACGGACTACAATGGCAAGACCGCGCTCATGTATGCGGCAGGGTACGAATTGATGGACGCGATGCGACTGCTCATAGCGGCTGGCGCGGACATGGACGCAAAGGACGAAGACGGATTTACCGCGCTGATGAAAGCGGCAGGGTACGACATGGCGGACGCAACAATGATGCTCATAAAAGCGGGAGCGGACGTGGACGCAAGGAACAACGCTGACGAGACCGCGCTCATGTTTGCGGCAGTGAACAACGCGGCAGACGTGGCGAGACCGCTCATAGAGGCCGGTGCGGATGTAAACGCACGGAACGATGACGGCATGACCGCGCTCATGATTGCGGAAGAATACAACGCAACAGACGTAATCGCCCTGCTCAAAGCCGCCGGCGCAAAGGAGTAACTTGGAGGAAACGATGATCATAATAAACAAAGCCATTATCGCCATCGCCGCGCTCGCGCTGTACGCGCTGGCAACGTCGTGCGAAAAAACGCACCTGCTCATACACGCGGCAGAAGACGACAACACCGTCGAAGTGGCGCGGCTCATTGCCGAAGGCGTGAACGTGAACGCAAAGGACTGGGGTGGCGAGACTGCGCTGACAGCGGCGGCATGGACCAACGCGGTAGATGTGGCAAAAATGCTGATAGCGGCGGGCGCAGATGTTGATAAAAGGAGCTACGGCTGTCGCGATACCGCGCTCATGACTGCGGCGTATAAGGACGCGGCGGACGTGGCAAAGGTGCTGATAGAAGCGGGCGCGGACGTGAACGCAAAGAATAGATACGGCACTACCGCACTCATACAGACGACATGGAACAATGCGGCGGACGTTGCCAAACTGCTCATCGAATCCGGCGCGGACGTGAACGCACGGGAGCATGACGGTGATACCGCGCTCATACATGCGGCATGGCACAAATCGGCGGACGTGGCGAGAGTGCTTATCGAAGCGGGTGCGGACGTGAACGCAACGGACAACGACGGCAAGACCGCGCTCATGTATGCAAAAGAACACGGCGCGGCAAATGTGGCGAAGCTGCTCATCGAATCGGGCGCGGACATGAACGCACGGGACAACAACGGCTGGACGGCACTCATACATGCGGCATGGGAAAATGCGGCGGACGTTGCAAAACTGCTCATCGAGACCGGCGCGGACGTGAATGCAAAAGACGGCCGGACGGCACTCATGTATACGGCATGGAACAATGCAACAGACGTAATGAGACTGCTCATCGAATCCGGCGTGGACGTGAAGCATGATGACGGCGCAACCGCGCTCATGTGGGCGGCAGCGGGCAATGCACCAGACGCGGCGAAACTGCTCATCGAATCGGGCGTAGACGTGAACGCGGAGAATGATGACGGCGAGACCCCGCTCATGCGGGCGGCATGGCACAATGCGGCGGACGCGGCAAAACTGCTCATCGAGGCGGGCGCGGACGTAAACGCAACGGACAATGACGGCAAGACGGCGCTCATGCTCGCAAAAGAAAACGACGCGGCAGACGTGATAGCACTGCTCAAGACGGCGGGCGCGAAATAGGAGAAACAGATGAAAAGCAGAATGAAGAAAACACTTGCGGTCATCGCCGCGCTGTGCATGGCGGCGATATGCGCGTATGCGGACAAAACGTCGGACGCGCTCATACAGGCGGCAAAGAGCAACAACGCCGCCGAAGTGTCGCGCCTCATTGCCGAAGGCGCGGACGTGGACGCAACGGACACCGACGGATTTACCGCGCTGATGTGGGCGGCAGCGAGCAATGCGGCGGCGACGGCAAAACTGCTCATAACGGCGGGCGCAGACGTAGACGCACGGGACAATGGCAGCGGGACGGTACTCATGCTTGCGGTAGGACAGAGAGCAGCTGACACGGCGAAAATCCTGATAGACGCGGGCGCAAACGTGAACGCGCGGGACATCAATGGCCATACCGCGCTCATATTTGCGGCAATGTTCAACGCGACGACAGACGTAGTGGCGCGGCTCATAGAAGCCGGTGCGGACGTGGACGCAAAGCACCATGGCGGATTTACCGCGCTCATGTGGACGGCAATGATGAACGCAACGGACGCAGCACGATTGCTCATACAGGCAGACGCGGACGTAAACGCAAAGAACGATAACGGCAAAACCGCGCTCATGTTTGCAGAAGAGCGCAACGCAACAGACCTGATCGCACTGCTCAAGGCGGCGGGCGCAGAATAGGAAAAAACAGGAGAAAGGGATGAAAAACGGAATGAAGAGAACCATGGCGGCTATCGCGCTGTGCGCGGCAATGATGGCGAGCCTGCTCTGCGTCCTGACAGCATGCACGGACCCAAAGACGGACGGGCTTATTGTGGCGGCAAAGGTCAACGGTGTCGCCACAACGCGGTTGCTCATAGAAGCCGGTGCGGACGTGAACGCACCGGGCTATCGCGGCGTGACTGCGCTGATGGTTGCGGTATACTACAATGCGGTGGACGTGGCGCGGCTTCTGCTGGATGCCGGTGCGGACGCGAACGCACGGTGGGAGAACGGCACGACCGTGCTGATGGTTGCGGCGCAGAAGAACGCCGCAGACATGGCGCACCTTCTGATAGCGGCGGGCGCAGACGTGAACGCACAGGACAACAACGGGGCGACCGCGCTCATGTTTGCGGCGCAGGAGCATGCGGCGGACATGGCACGGCTTCTGTTGGATGCCGGTGCGGACGCGAACGCACAGGACAATAACGGCTCGACTGCGCTCATGTTTGCGGTATACTACAATGCACTGGACATGGCAGGGCTTCTGCTGGATGCCGGTGCGGACGCGAACGCACAGAACAATGACGGCTCGACCGCGCTCAGGTTTGCGACAATGAAGAACGCGACGGACATGGTGCAGATTCTGCTCGCGGCAAACGCCGACGTAAACGCAACGAGCAATAGCGGCAAGACCGCGCTCATGTGGGCGGCAAAGGATAATGCGGCGGACGTGGCAGGACTGCTCATCGAAGCAGGCGCGGACGTGAACGCAAAGGACAATGACGGCGACACCGCGCTCATGTGGGCAGAAAAAAGTGGCTCGGAAGACTTGATAGCGTTGCTCAAAGCGGCTGGCGCGAAATAGGAGAAACAGGAGAAAACCGCGGCGCACTTCCCCTTATGGGTGCTATGTGATATGATGAGGGCACATTCAATTTTTGGAGGCTTACTATGAGTCCTGAGTATGTCGGTTTTTTCGATGCGATTAAACTGTTCTTCCGCAACTACACCAATTTCAAAGGGCGTTCCACGCGGAGCGAGTATTGGTGGTGGGCGCTGGCAATGTTCATCATTGCTTTTGTGCTGACTATATTGCAAGCGTTGACAATGTACAGCAAACTTTCATACCTGTTTTCTGGTATTCAAGTGCTGTGGGGTCTTGCCATAGTCATTCCGAGCGTTGCGCTGTCAATCCGGCGGGTGCATGACGTGGGGAGATCCGGCTGGTGGTTTCTGATAAACCTCGTCCCGGTTGTGGGAGGGATTGTCTTCTTGGTCTTCACCCTCATGGCAAGCGACGGCGCGAACAAGTGGGGCGAACCCGCCAAAGCCTAGCGGCGCAGGATGTGTGCGGTGGTTTCTGAACGGTAACCGCCGCACACATTTTTTATCCGTATTGAGGCACGTATGAAACGAAGACTGGCATTGCTTATGGCGGGCTTGCTCTGCATCCTGACAGCATGCACGGACGCAAAGACGAGCGCGCTCTTTAAGGCGGCAAGGACCAACAACGCCGCCGAAGCGCAGCAGCTCATAGCGGACGGCGCGGACGTGGACGCACAGACGTATTTCGGCGTTACGGTGCTCATGGTTGCGACCGGAAACAATGCCGTGGACGTGGCGCGGCTTCTGCTGGAGGCGAATGCCGACATAAACGCAAAAAACAAATACGGCACGACCGCGCTGATGATTGCGGCCATAAATAATGCCTCAGACACCGCACGGCTTCTGCTGGAGGCGAATGCCGACGTGAACGCACAGGACAATGACGGCATGACCGCGCTGATATATGCGGCGAGGGAGTATGACGTGGACATGCTGCGGCTTCTGCTCATCGCGAACGCCGACGTGGACGCAACGGACAAAGACGGCAACACTGCGCTCACGTATGCGGCAGAGAAAGGAGCATGGGACATGGCGAAACTGCTCAAATTGGCAGACTCAAATCGCCCTCTTTTTATTTTCATGAATGAAATGCAGCTCATGTGGAACGGAAATTGAGGGCGGTGCGGCGCAGTGTCCCAACTGTGGCGCGGACGGCGATTTTGGAACGACAATCCGCCGCCGAAACATTCCCTCCAGCCCGCAGCCACTTCTCCCCTGCCCTTGCACAAATCGTGCGTTTCTGTCATACTGGACGCACTTACGGGACTGCCGGAGCGAGGAGGTGAATACCATGGCAAGCATTATCGTTGACGAGAACGAGAACCTCGAAAAAGCAATCAAGCGTTTCAAGCGCATGGTCGAAAAAGAGGGTATCATCCGCGAATACAAAAAGCGCGAATACTATGAGAAGCCCTCCACCATTCTGAACCGCAAGAACAAGACCTTGCAGCGCAAGCTGATGAAGAAGAACCGCAAAGCACATGACGGCCGCTCTTCGTACTAAGCGCGAAAAAGCCCCTGCCCTGTGGCGGGGGCTTTGTTTTGCCCGCGCGGCACTTTTCCTTTTCACCGCGATTATCCTCTTTTCGTGCGCGTCCGCGCCGCCGCAGGACGGGGAGCACGATGCGGCATCGCTCTGCTGGCGACCGGTAACCGCCTACGCGGACTACGCCGTATTCGGGGACGGCGGCTGCCATTGCGTCAGAATCGACTTGAGCGTGCCCGGCCTGCGGATCGTCTCATACCCAGACACGGCGGGGCGTTTTGCCGGAAAGACGACGGTCGCGTTCGCGCGGGAGACGGGGGCGCAGGTGGCGGTGAACGCCACGCCGTTTGCGGGCAGATTCCTTTTCAAGCGCACGGTTGGCGTACACGTGGCGGACGGCAAGCGGCTTTCCGCGCCGGCACACCAATACGACGCGCTTGTCTTTGATCAGACGGCGGCGGGACTGCGCGCGCGGATTGTTGCCGCGCAGGACGAGGCGCAGCTGGCGGGAGCGGCGCACGCGTTCGGGGGATTCTGGGCAATCGTGCGCGGCGGCGTAAAGCAGGAATTCAAGCACACGAGCCATGATGCGCGCACGGCGGTCGGTATCAGCGCGGACGGACGCACGCTCTACCTGCTTGCGGCGGAACGGAGCGCGGGGATGTCGTTCCAGCAGTGCGCGGACATCTTCCTTGCGTTTGGCGTGGCGGACGCAATTCAGCTCGACGGCGGACATTCGTCGGATCTGGTGCTGCACGGCAAGAGCGTCTTTTCGCGCCCGTTCCGGCGGGGCGTGGGCGTTTCGTTCGGGTTCATCGGGGATGCCCCTGCTGATTGACCACCGCCCTAAAATCGTATTATACTAGCGCAACATAACAGGGATTTAAAAGGAAAGCACTATGGCATTTTATTTTTCAGAGCCGTCGCATACGTTCGGCGAATATTTGCTCGTGCCGGGGTACACGTCTGCGGACTGCACGCCGGACAAAGTTTCGTTGCGCACGCCGGTCGTCCGGTTTGACAAGCGCGCGGGCGCGGCGTGTCCGCTCACCATGAACATTCCGCTCGTCTCCGCCGTCATGCAGGCGGTTTCCGACGACAACCTGGCAATCGCGCTGGCAAAAGAAGGCGGCATCAGTTTTATCTACGGCAGCCAGTCAATCGAAGACCAGGCGGCAATGGTCGCCCGCGTCAAGACACACAAGGCGGGCTTCGTCATCTCCGACTCGAACATCCGCCCCGACGCGACGCTCCAGGAAGTGGTCATGCTCGCGGAACGGACGGGGCATTCCACCGTGGCGGTGACCGAGGACGGCACGGCGCACGGCAAGCTCGCGGGCATCATCACGAGCCGCGACTTCCGCATTACGCATGCCGACCCCAACGCGAAAGTGAGCCAGTACATGACCAAGCGATCCGACATGGTGACCGGGCATGACGGCATCTCACTTTCCGAGGCGAACGACATCATCTGGGAAAAGAAGATAAACCAGCTGCCGATCATCGACAAGGACGGCAACCTCGTGTCCATCGTGTTCCGCAAGGACTACAGCATGCACGAGGAGCATCCGCTTGAGCTGCTGGACGAAAACCACCGCTACATCGTGGGCGCGGGAATTAACACGCGCGACTACGCGGAGCGCGTCCCGGCACTGCTCAAGGCGGGCGCGGACGTGTTCGTGCTGGACAGCTCCGAGGGCTATTCCGAATGGCAGCGGCGTGCGCTCATCTATATCCACGAGCATTTCGGCCCGGACGTGCGCGTGGGCGCAGGGAACGTGGTGGACGCGGAGGGATTCAACTTCCTTGCGGACGCGGGCGCGGACTTCGTGAAAATCGGCATTGGCGGCGGGTCAATCTGCATTACGCGCGAGCAGAAAGGCATCGGGCGCGGGCAAGCGACGGCGACGATCGAGGTGGCAAAGGCGCGCGACGAATACTACCAAAAGACGGGCATCTACATTCCCATCTGCTCGGACGGCGGCATCGTCCACGACTACCACGTGACGCTCGCGCTCGCAATGGGCGCGGATTTCGTCATGCTGGGACGCTACTTCGCGCGCTTTGACGAAAGCCCGTCGAACAAGCTCGTGGTGAACGGCCAGTACGTCAAAGAATACTGGGGCGAAGGATCGAACCGCGCGCGCAACTGGCAGCGGTACGACCTGGGCGGCAAAAAAGGCATGAGCTTTGAGGAAGGCGTGGACAGCTACGTGCCTTACGCCGGGCACCTGCACGACGGCGTTACCATGACGATGAGCAAGGTGACGCACACCATGTGCAACTGCGGCGCGCTCTCCATTCCCGAACTGCAAGAAAAGGCGAAAATCACGCTCGTGTCGTCCGTCTCCATTACGGAAGGCGGCGCGCACGACGTTATCGTGCGCAACACCAGCGTACAGAGCTGACAAAAAATCCCGCGTCATGCGGGATTTTTTGTGGCTTTAAGTCAAAACAATATCAGTCTTTCGTGAATTCTACATAGTCGATGTACATTCCCGTTTCGCCTGGTTTGTCAGGGCGGTTAGGATTGTCTTTCAAAATCGTCATCCGCACCGTCACATCACTGGTACACGAAAGTTTTAAGGGCGTGCGGCTGGTAGACGCATATCCCGCAGGAG
The DNA here is from genome assembly GCA_014804085.1 of Treponema sp. Classification (GTDB taxonomy): domain Bacteria; phylum Spirochaetota; class Spirochaetia; order Treponematales; family Treponemataceae; genus Treponema_D. The sequence continues at coordinate 16,481 of JAAVAM010000075.1, forward strand.
GCGGGTCATCCGCATACACGCGGACATAATCATCGCCAAACTTTATGTAGAAAGCATCATTTTCTGGACTGGGTGCACGGATAAACGCATAGCCAGTATAGTCACCCGCAGGGAACGTGATGATTGCCTCCGCACGGGAATTCCCATTAACAAGAATGCCCGCCTTGCCATTGGAAGCGTCAGAATCCGTCGTAATATCAAACTCACTTGTCGTCATGTTTTCCAGCTCAATCCGCAAAGAACTGCCTGAAAATGTGAAGCGCGGAGTCGTTTGGTCGGACGCAACATCGTCACCGGGCCGCAATGTGACATCAGTTGAAGGAGTAGTCTCTTTCTTGAACAATGTCTGATAATCTTCCACAAATCGCGCGATAAAATCATATTTATATTTCTCATGTTCTTTCGGCACGTAGATGACACCGCCATCCTTCGCTACCGGCACAAAAGTGACTTTGG
>JAAVAM010000004.1 GCA_014804085.1 Treponema sp.
AAGGACAGCTTGAAATTCTGACAAAAGATGTTCCCGTCTTCACGATGATGGATGGTGCGCGTGTGGAGTTTGAGGTTCAAGTTGACTTCGGGCGTGGCTACGTTCCGGCGGAAGTGAATGAGCATTACATCGAAGTGGTCGGTACTATTCCGATGGATGCGATTTTCTCGCCGGTGCGCAAGGTAAAGTTTGCGATTGAGCCGTGCCGTGTCGGTCAGCGCAATGACTATGACAAACTCATTCTTGAGGTTTGGACGGACGGCACGATTAACCCGGAAGACGCGCTCGCAGAGGCGGCAAAGATTGCGAAAGATCATTTTTCAATCTTTGTGAACTTTAACGACAGCGACTTTGGGGCGAGTGACGATGTTGACGAAGGTGACGAACGCATCCGTCAGCTGCTCAACACGCCGGTCGAGGAACTGGAGCTTTCGGTTCGTTCGTCTAACTGTCTGAAAAATGCGAATATCCGCACGATTGGTGAGTTGACCAAAAAGACGGAAGACGACATCGTGAAGACCCGCAACTTCGGCAAGAAGAGTCTGACCGAAATCAAGGAAAAACTTCTTGAATGGAATTTGACGCTCGGAATGACAGATTACAGTCATCTGAAAAATGCCGTCAATGTAACTAAGCAAAAGCAGAAGGAAGAATCAGATGAATCATAGAAATGGTTTTAACCCGCTTTCTCGGACATCGGCGCATCGTCGCGCGATGTCACGAAATATGGTGACATCTCTTTTCAGGTTTGAGCGCATTACGACGACCCAGGCAAAGGCGAAAGAAGTGCGCAGGGCTGCTGAAAAGTTGATTACGCGCAGTAAGGTCGATTCTGTGCACAATCGCCGTATTGCGGCGAAGTATATTCAAGATGAGAAAATCTTGAACAAGTTGTTCACCGAGCTTGGACCGAGAATGAAAGACCGCAACGGTGGTTACACGCGCATTCTGAAAATCGGTTTCCGTCAGGGCGATGCGGCGGACATGGTTATTCTTGAGCTGGTAGACTACAAGTTGCCGACTGAAGAAGACAAAGAAGCTGCAAAAGCAAAAAAAGATGAGCCTAAGGCGAAGAAAGCCGACGCGAAGGCAAAGCCCGCCGAAAAGAAAGAGGGTGCGGCAAAGAAAGCCCCCGCAAAGACAGCGAAGCCGAAGGTTGCAAAAAAAGAAGAAAAGGCGGAGGAGTAAGAGATGTCTAAAGGTCATCGCGGAGCTGGTATCCGCTCAGAAGTGCACCACGGTCGTGGCACGTGTCCGCGCTGTGGGAGGATGAACGTCAAAATTCTGTATGAAAAGGAAATTGACAGCAAGCAGGTGAAGATTTGTAAAGTCTGCAACGCGACATTGAAAAACGTTGCGCGGAAAGAAGCGCGGATGGCAAAGGCTGCTGCCGCGGCTGAAGCACCTGCAACAGAAGAAGCACAGTCATAAGTCTGGCTGGCTTGCGAGCCGTCCTTTGGAAAGGGGGCGGCTTTGTTATATATAATCTTGGAGGTTTTGAGTTATGAAAAAGGTTTTGGTTGCCCTTGCGGCGATGCTTGTCGGTTTGGTGATGGCAGGATGCTCGAAGAGCGGTGGCAATACGATTAAAATCGGTTCAATCGGACCGCTTTCTGGCGCGGTTGCGGTGTATGGCGTTGAGTGCAAGAACGGCATCGATTTGGCGGTCGCGGAAATCAACGCGGCGGGTGGCGTAAACGGTCAACTGCTGGAAGTGATTGCGGAAGATGATGAGGGCAACCCCGAAAAATCGGTGAGCGCGTACAAAAAATTGGTGACAAAAGACGGCGTGACGTTCGTTATCGGGTCGCTTACGTCCGGGTGTACGCAGGCGATTACGCAGAGCGCGCAGGCGCAGAAAATCATTCAGATTGCTCCGGCGGCGACGGCAATGACGATTACCGATGCGGGCAATTATATTTTCCGCACCTGTTTTATCGATCCGTTCCAGGGGACGGTGGGCGGAAAATTCGCGGGCGACGTGCTTGGCGCGAACACTGCGGCAGTTCTGTACGACATCGGGAACGACTATTCGGTGGGGCTGAAAGACAATTTTATTGTAGAATTTGAGCGTTTGGGCGGCCGCGTCATTGCGCAGGAATCGTATAACACGGGCGACAAAGATTTTAACGCACAGATTACCAAAATCAAGAACGTGAACGCGGACGTTATCTATCTGCCGGATTATTACGGCACGGTCGCGCTGATTGCGAAGCAGTTGCGCGCGCAGGGCATTGACAAGCCGATTGTCGGGGCGGACGGCTGGGACGGTCTGACGGAGAACGCGGGCGAGGAAGTGCTGAACGGCTATTATTCCAACCATTACGCAACGGATTCTGATTCGGAAGCGGTGCAGCGTTTTGTGATGGCGTTTGAGGAGAAATTTGGCAAGAAGCCGAATTCGTTTGCGGCACTGGGCTATGACAGCGTGTATCTGCTGAAGGACGCGATTCTGAATGCGGGCACGACTGAGACTGCCGCCGTGCGCGATGCGCTGGAAGCGACGAACGGCGACTATGTGACCGGGCATTTAACGTTTGACGAAAAACGCAACCCGATCAAGTCGGCGGTCATTCTGGAACTGGCGCGCGGCGAGGACGGCGGGCTGACGACGCGCTACAAGACGACGATTCATCCGTAGCAGGCGGTGTTAAAAACAGCAACGCTGTTTTTAACTGACAGTTTGCTTCGCAAACTGTCTCAGTGATTGTCTGCTTGTTTACATTTTTGCCGGGATTTGGTATAACTGAATGGGCATCGAAGCATAGTTTCGGGAACGGGACTATGCTTTTTTCGTGATAGCGCGCGGAGGAGGTGCGGTGAATAGCGTTTCGATTTTTGTGCAGCAGCTGATGAACGGGCTGTCGCTGGGAAGCATTTATGCGCTGATTGCGCTCGGCTACACGATGGTCTACGGCATTGTCAAGTTGATTAACTTTGCGCACGGCGACGTGATGATGGTGGGCGCGTATGCGGGATATTTCGTGCTGTGCGCGGTGGGAACGACTCCGCTGGGCATGGTGCTCGCATTCGTGGCGGCAATGGTGCTGTGCGGCGTGCTGAGCCTGGTGATTGAGCGGCTGGCATACCGTCCGCTGCGGAACGCACCGCGCCTGAATTCGCTCATTACGGCGATTGCGGTGGAGCTGATTTTGCAGAACGTGATGCGCGTGCTGCCGTTTGTCGGGCCGGATCCGCGGCAGTTCCCGACGATGGCGACCCGGATGTTCAGCGTGGGGATTGTTTCGTTTTCCAATATTCAGCTGATTGTCATTGTGCTGAGCGCGGTGCTGATGGTGGTGCTCAATTATATCGTCAATTATACCCGGACGGGAAAGGCAATGCGCGCGGTTTCGTATGATTTGGGCGCGGCGAGCTTGATGGGAATCAGCGTAAACCGGATTATCGCGACCACGTTCGTCATCGGTTCGGTGCTGGCGGGCGCGGGCGGCGTGCTGTATGCGACGGCGTATCCGCAGATTGACCCGGTGATGGGCTATATTCCCGGTCTAAAAGCGTTCGTTGCGGCGGTGCTGGGCGGCATCGGTTCGATTCCGGGCGCAATGCTGGGCGGCATTATCCTCGGCATTGCGGAGACCATGACAAAGGCGTACATTTCTTCTCAGTATGCGGACGCGATTTCGTACACGATTCTGATTGTGATCCTGCTCGTAAAGCCGACGGGCATTCTGGGCAAAAAGACGCGGGTGAAGGTGTAGGAGGCGCGGCGTGAAGAACAAGATTTACCGGAACATGGCGATTCCCGGCGTTGTCGCGCTGCTTGCGGTGATTGTGCCGGCGGCGCTCATAAAGGCGAACGTCATCAACGCGTATACGGCGCAGATTATCACGCTGGGCGGCATCAATGCGATTATGGCGCTGAGCGTGAACATTATCTGCGGCATTACGGGACAGCTTTCGCTCGGTCAGGCGGGGTTTGAGGCGATCGGCGCGTATGCGGTCATTCTGTTCACGCAGAACTGCGGCATTCCGCTTCCCGTGAGCATTATTCTGGCGGCGTTGGTCGCGGCGTTTTTCGGTTTTGTCATCGGCTTTCCGACGCTCAAGCTGGAGGGCGACTACCTTGCGATCGTGACGCTTGCGTTCGGCGAGATTATCCGCGTGGTGCTGGTCAACCTGAAGGCGATTACGGGCGGACCGAACGGCAAGCAGTTTCCCACGATGCTTTCCACCGATTTTGTGTGGGGTTCGACCTGCTCGTACCTGACGATTGTCGGCGCGCTCGTGGTGATTATTATCCTGCTGCAAAACTTCGTGCGCTCAACGTACGGGCGCGCGATCCTTGCCGTGCGCGAGGACGAAATTGCGGCGAACGCGAACGGCATCGGCGTGTTCCGCTACAAGATGACGGGCTTTGTGATCGCGTCGTTCGTGGCGGGAATTGCCGGCGCGTTGTACGCCCCGTTCATCGGCTTCATCAAGCCGGACTTGGCTTCGTTCAACAATTCGATCAACGACCTGATTTTTGTTGTGCTGGGCGGCATGGGAAGCGTGACCGGCTCGGTGCTGGCGGCGTTCGTGCTGACCTATTTGCAGGAATTCCTGCGCTTCTTGCAGCATTACCGCCTGCTGTTCTACCCGGTAATCCTGATTCTGGTCATGCTGTTCCGGCCGCAGGGGCTGCTCGGCATGAAAGAACTGTCGTTCGTCAAGGCATGGGACGGCATTCCGGGTCTGGTGCGCCGCATTGCCGCCGCCGTCAGAAAGCGCGGCGGAACGGCTGCCGAACGGAGGCAAGCCGATGAGTAGCGAAAAGAAACTGCTGTTGCAGGTCTCCGACCTTTCCATCGTGTTCGGCGGGCTGCGCGCCGTGAGCGATTTTTCCATGGAGTTGTATCAGGGCGAGCTGGTCGGGCTGATTGGACCGAACGGCGCGGGCAAGACGACGGTGTTCAACATGCTGAGCGGCGTGTATACGCCCACGTCCGGCGAGATTGCGTTCTGGGACCGGCAGGGGCGCGTGCACGTGGCGAACAAGAAGTCGCCCGCGCAGCTCAATCAGATCGGCATTGCCCGCACGTTCCAGAATATCCGCCTGTTCGGCAACCTGACGGTGGCGGACAACGTGCGGATTGCCATGCACGCCCAGCGCAAGGTCACCCCGCTCGACGTGCTGTTCAGGACACCGCGTTTCCGGCGCAACGAGCTGATGATGAGCCTGCGCGTGCAGACCCTGCTTTCGCTCTTCAAGATGAAGCACAAGGAACACGAGCGGGCAAAGAACCTGCCCTACGGCGAGCAGCGCAAGCTGGAGATTGCCCGCGCGCTCGCGTCGCAACCGTCGCTCCTGCTGCTGGACGAACCGGCGGCGGGCATGAACCCGCAGGAGACAAAAGAGCTGATGGAGCAGATCGCGTTTATCCGCCGGGAATTCGGCGTGACGATCCTGCTGATCGAACACGACATGAAACTGGTCATGGGCATCTGCGAGCGGCTGTTCGTGCTGGACTACGGGCGCGTCATCGCGCAGGGAACGCCGGCGGAAGTCGTCTCCAACCCGCAGGTGGTCAAAGCGTACCTCGGCGAAGAAGCCGCGGGCATATAGGAGCGGTCATGGCAGAAACGATGCTTGCAGTTACGAACCTCACGGTCTCATACGGCGCAATCCGCGCGCTCAAGGGCGTTTCGTTCACGGTGGAGCGGGGCGAAATCATCAGCCTGATCGGGTCGAACGGTGCGGGCAAGACGACCACGCTCCACGCGGTGTCGAACCTGATCAAAAAGCAGGGCGGCAGCGTCGTCTTTGGCGGCGAGGACATCACGTCGCTCGCGCCCGACCACATCGTGCGGCGCGGGCTGATCCACGTTCCCGAAGGGCGGCGCATTTTTGCCAACCTGACCGTGCGCGAGAACCTTGAGATGGGCGCGTTCGTCCGCCGCGACAAGGCGGGCATTAAGGCGGACATGGAGCGCGTGTTCGGGCTGTTCCCGCGCCTCAAGGAGCGCGTGCGGCAGGTGGCGGGCACGCTGAGCGGCGGCGAGCAGCAGATGCTCGCCATGGGGCGCGGCATTATGAGCCAGCCCAAGCTGCTGCTGCTTGACGAGCCGAGCATGGGGCTTGCCCCGATTCTGGTGGACGAAATCTTCGACATCATCAAACGCATCAACCGGGAAGGCACGACGATCCTGCTGGTGGAGCAGAACGCATACAAGGCGATGACCATTGCCAGCCGCGTCTACATTTTGGAGACGGGCACCGTGAGCATGTCCGGCAGCGCGGCGGATTTGATTCACGACCCCGCCGTAAAGTCGGCGTACCTCGGCGGCTAGGGAGCGCGGGGGCGCAAGAAGCGGTCGTTCCTTATCGTAAGGAATGCTGCCCTGAACAAAAGCGACGTTCCTTACCATAAGGATTCCCGTTTTCAGCAAAAGTCGGCTTTCCTCAAAATAAGGAATGCTGCCCGGACAAAAGTCAGCGTTCCTTAAAATAAGGAAACGCGCCCCGGACAAAAGCGGCTTTCCTTACCATAAGGAAAGTCGGATTTTGCATGAGGCTTCCTTATGGTAAGGATTTTGTATTTTTTCTTTGCCGATTCGCCAAAAAATGATTATATTGAAATCATAAAGCATTTTTAAGGAGGTTCATGTATGAACAAATTGAAGACGGCAATCCGCAACGCGGAGGTTGACGGGCTTTCGGACACGCTGGTGCGTCTGTTCAAGGCGGACGCGGGGGCGCAGGGCGATGCGTTCCTCACGGCGGTGATGGCGGAGCTGGAGGGGCT